>JASJDL010000121.1 GCA_030065775.1 Flavobacteriaceae bacterium
AGCGTAAGTGTCAGTAATACAGTAACAATGAACTATACACGTTATTGTAACACGTGATTTTTCTATTATCTATTCAGCTACTATTTTCACTTCCACAGTTTTATTATTGAAATGATAGATGGCAAGTCCTACTAGTACATAAATGACTTTAGTAATTAAAGACTCAATTTCGTTTAGATCACCAAGAAACATTTTAATCAGTTTACCAAATACTGAAAGACCTGAACCTACGATTAATAGAATTGCCCAAAGCTCAATTCCTGTTTTCGCATATCTATGTTTTGTCAAAACCAAAATCAGAATCGGAACCTGAATTATTACTGGTACCAGTGCCAGCAAATTATTATACGCCAAAAAATTATATGAATTCAAAGAAATTAGAATTCCAAGAACGGAAACAATAACCACATAGAATGTTTGGTCATTGAATATAGATTTTCTTATAGGGTGATTCATGTGTTACAACGCCTTTGTACATAACCTGTTTCAATTGGTCTTATCCACTATTGGCGGTAGTTTAAATGGTTTTGGTTTCATTTCTACAAAACAATTACTATTCATTGTGGATATGTCATTGTCAAAAAATGCCAGCACATAATTATCATAGCACTCTAAATTCGATAGATCGGCAAACATATGTCCCATATATGGAATTATGATTTGCTGACCATTTGATAAACTACTTACAATTTTAGCTCCAGTTTCCGGTGGTAAAGTTGGATCAAATTCTCCTGATAGTACCAATGTCGGAATATCCGAAACTACCGGCTTAAATGCAGACTTTTCAACCGGATCCACGATCCACGTATCACACGCAGTCTTTCTAGTTTGATAAAGGTAGTCGCTTAAAAACGTTTCCTTCTCATCAACATTGTAGTTCTCTCTGGCTAAAGGAACGTCCTCTGCACAGATGTTGGACAGCCACATTCCATAAGCCATGAAATAATTTGTATCAGTATTAGCTATACCCATGGCGTTAAACATGGGTTTATAATTCTCTAAAAACGCCTCATGAACGATATATGGTATTTGGACATAACCATCATCCTGATAGAGCATATTTGCCAATTTACGCGCTACTGGCAACCATGTTATTGATAGTTGATTTGTTGCATTATCCAAAACGATCTCTTCCCTGACTTCTGTCGTTTTTAAACGGTTCATTAGGCTATGAAATTCCTCCTTGATATTGGGATAATTCGAGCGACACAAACTATCGTTCATGCAAAAATCAAATAGTTTGTCCAAAGCTCGCTGAGCATACTTTCCTCTGTTCGATACGTGATCAATATTTGGTGCATCAGGTGCATGCAAAACAACTCGATTGATGGATTCGGGATAATGATCCATATACATAAGTGATACCTTTCCGCCAAAAGACACACCCAGTAGATTAATCTTTTCGTAACCTAGCCATTGCCTTACGTCTTCAAGATCTTCAACAATATATTTGGTTTTGTAAAAATTGAAATCAACCGAATCTCTATACTTCTCGATACATGATTGTAATTCTTGCTGAGGGTAGGGATCTAAAAAATGTTCTTGAGGATTCGATTTGGTCTGTAGCTCAAGACAATTTAAAGGATTCGACTTCCCTGTACCTCTAACATCAACATAAACTATATCGTGGTATCTCCTGTATAAAGTGTCCATTTCGGTATAGAAATAGGACTGATGGAATGAGCCTATACCAGGTCCACCATCAATAATAAATATGGGTTCATTAAGACTATCTCTGATATGAGCAGGTGTTACTGCTACCGACAATTGTATTTTTCGGCCACTCATTGTATTGCGATTTTCGAACACCTCAAGTCTACCCATTAATAAGGAGTCTTTATATCCTTCTGGCTGTATATAGGACAAGCGCTGAAAGATTGTTCTATCTTCATTGTTTTCTGAACAACTCACAATCGCCACTGCTATGACTACAAGAGTCCAATAAATGATTGTTTTCATTGATTTTAAAATTACCGCCAACGGTTTAGCTTCGCTGATTATTTTCTTTCGATCGTTTTTGTCAACATCATTTTTTAAAAATGTCGAACAAAAATCTCCTCACATCAATAATTCCGCTAACTGAATATAAAAGGATTATCGAGAATGAGTGTTAGTTCTAGAGTAACAACTCGTCCCGTTCTAAAGGATGAACTATATATGATGTTGTAAAATGTTTTATTTCCTACCAAATATTTATGGTTTCAGTAAATTCCGAATCACCTGTGACTACAAGTTTTAGCTTTGAAGGCACAAAACTTCTTCCCTTATATTCAGGGGTTGCTTCAAAACTTAATTTTTTTCCATCTAAGAGTAAGTTCTCAACTAATTTGTCGAATTGGTTTTTGAATTTTTGAACAAATTCAGGAACGTATAGCGTGTTTTCTGGGCTATCTTCACCTCCAAACTCCAATGGCATCATGTAAATTTTAGACAATTCACCCTTTTCAAATAATTCAATTACTTTTTCAACACTATCTATATCACTAAAATTACGTCCGTTTTCTGCTTCTTGAGAAAATCCTTTTAATACAAATAGCATAATAAAGAGAGATAAGATCATTTTGTTCATATGGGATACAGTTTTAGTGACAATTATTTTTCAATGTTTTACAATCAGATGGTGTATATATTTACTATATGCGATCTCATATTAACCAATTATAATCAGTTATTTGACGGTCTAAAGTACTTTTGATATTTGCAAGCGATTTATTTCTTATACACCTTGCCGTTCTTCATCACAAAGCTTACCTTCTCCATGGTATTGATATTCTTCGTCGGGTCCTCATCCACAGCAATAATATCCGCCAACTTTCCAACCTCAATCGACCCTAACTGATCGGTCATTTCCAGCACTTTTGCATTCGTAACCGTTGCCGATTGAATGGTCTCCATTGCAGGCATCCCGGCTTCCACCATATAACCGAACTCCTTACCATTATCACCATGGTCAAAAACACCTGCATCGGTACCAAAAGCGATCGCTACGCCCTTTTTATAGGCTTTTCCGAAGGTTTCCTGTATCTTAGGGCCTATAGCCAAGGCCTTAGGCACAATGATGGCTGGAAAGAATCCCTTGATCTTCGCTTTCTCCTCCACAGATTTACCCGCAGTAATCGTTGGCACATAATAAGCGCCGTATTCCTTCATCAGGTCCATAGTCTTTTCACTCATCAAGGTACCATGCTCTATGGTCTTGACACCGCCCAGAACAGCGCGCTGCATCCCTTCATCACCGTGTGCATGAGCTGCGACATGCATGCCATAATCTTTAGCCGTTTGCGCGATAGCTTTGATCTCCTCTAAAGTAAATTGCGGATTCTGACCACTTTTAGCAACACTCAACACACCACCTGTAGCTGTGATCTTGATCATATCAGCCCCATTCTTATAGCGCTGGCGAACAGCTTTCTTTGCATCGTCAATACTATTCACAACACCTTCCTTGGGTCCCGGGTTACCAACAAGCTCTTTACGCCATCCGTTTGTGGGATCCGCATGCCCACCAGTCGTACCCAATGCTTTTTCACAAGTGATGATCCTGGGTCCATCGATCTTACCGGCATTAATGGCATTTCGCAAGGAAACATTCACACCGCTACCGCCAAGGTCACGAACCGTCGTAAAACCTGCCAATAAAGTTTTTTTGGCAAAACCTACTGAATTAAATGCCCTGTCAGCATCATTCAGTACAAAAGGTTCTATATAGCGCCTTGGGTTCAACTCACCTTCAATATGCACATGCATATCGATCAGCCCTGGTAGCACTGTTTTGCTCTTAAGGTCAATGACCTTGTCATTTTGAGAGGCAGGTTCCTGATATCCTTTTTTTACCGCTGTGATCTTGTCACCGGAAACCACCACGGTCATTTCATTTTTGATTTTCCCGGTATTGGTATCGATTAATTTTCCACAGTGCAGGTAGGTATCCTGTGCAGCTGTGATAAAACTGAAGAGGGCACAGATACTGAAAATGAGTTGTTTCATTGTCGTTGAATTATTTTGTTAGAAGCCCTAAATGTATCAAAAAAAAGTGGTAGATTTCTCACATTATACAGGTTTTGGAATATGCAATCAAAAAAAATAGTCGTTACCGGGGCCAGTAGAGGCATTGGGTACGAACTGGTAAAACAATTAGTCGCTGCTGGCCATTCAGTAGTAGCGCTTTCGCGGAATATAAAACCCATGGAGAGCCTTTCTTCTGAAAATATCTCGGTCGATATTAGCCTTGCTGAAGATCTCGCTAAAGTGGAACAGTATATCAGCAATAATTGGGATCGGGTGGATGCCATCATTCACAATGCCGGAAAACTGATCCATAAACCATTTGCAGAAACTTCCACACAGGATTATTTAGAGGTATTTAAGGTGAATGTTTTCGCTGTCGCGGAATTGACGCGTTTGCTCATGCCATATCTGAAAAAGGGAAGCCACGTGGTGACAGTGAGCAGCATGGGCGGCATTCAAGGAAGCCTGAAATTTCCGGGATTGGCTGCATATAGTTCCTCCAAAGGAGCGGTGATTACCTTGACCGAATTACTGGCCGAAGAGTATAAAGAACAAGGCATTCAATTTAATGCCCTGGCCTTAGGTGCCGTACAGACCGAAATGCTGGAACAGGCCTTTCCGGGCTTTGAAGCACCTGTTACTGCTAAGGAAATGGCAGCATATATTGCCGATTTTACCCTAACAGGGCATCAGTTCTACAATGGTAAAGTGCTTCAAGTATCGTCTTCTACACCATAAGGATGAGGGAAACGCTGCACAAATACATTCCGGAAGCTGCGCTGGATCAGGTCATTGACCTGCTGCAACGCTATCCGTGTACACTAAAGATCGTGCGGAACAGGACCACCAAACATGGCGATTTCAGGAGATTAAAAAATGGCAACCTTCAAATTACCATCAACAATGACCTGAACCAGTACCGGTTTCTATTGACATTGATCCATGAGTTGGCACATTTGGTAACCTTTGAAAATTACGGGCGAATACGACCACATGGTAAAGAATGGAAACAGACATTTCAGCATTTAATGCTGCCCTTTTTAAACACCGATAACTATCCTGATGCGCTGTTACCATTAGTAGCAGGATATTTAAAGAATCCGAAGGCCAGCACAGACAGCGATGTGAAATTATCGCTGGCCTTAAAACAATACGATGAACGAAACGGAAAGAATTTTATCTTTGAATTGCCTCTCGACAGTAAATTTCTATACAGAAAACGTGTGTTCGTAAAAGGGGCAAAACGCCGTACACGTTACGGATGTGTCGAGGTGAACTCTGGTAAATTATACCTGTTTCATCAAAACGCAGAGGTAGAATTACTATGATGTTGCATTCCTGCGAAGACAGGAATCTTTAACAGATACTATGAATAAAAATTATTATGCAGTCATTATGGCCGGAGGCGTGGGATCACGATTCTGGCCTGTGAGTACACAAAACTATCCGAAGCAATTTCACGACATGCTTGGAACCGGAAGCTCATTATTACAAAAAACTTTTCATCGCTTAGCGCGGCTGATTCCCCAAGATCAAATTTTGATTTCAAGTAATGCCCGTTATAAAGCATTGATCTTAGACCAATTAAACATTACAGAAAAGCAATTGGTACTCGAGCCCGCCATGCGAAATACAGCGCCTTGCATTTTGTACTCGGCATTAAAGATTTATAAAGAGAACCCAGATGCTGTCATGCTCGTAGCGCCTTCTGACCATTGGATAGAAAATGAAGCAGAATTTATCACAAATATCGAAACCTCATTTCAGGCCTGTTCTGAAAAAGAGATACTCATGACCTTAGGCATACAGCCATCCTATGCGAATACGGGGTATGGCTACATCAATTTTGAAGACACGAACTCAGTAATAAAAAAAGCAATACAATTCACTGAAAAACCAGACGAAGAAACAGCACAAAGATTTTACGAAAGCGGTGAGTATCTTTGGAATGCCGGTATTTTTCTATGGAGCGTAAAAAGCATCGTGAAAGCTTTTGAGAAGTACCTTCCTGAAATGCATACACTTTTTTGCGGAGGTATGAATGTGTATAACACCGAATTTGAAGATGATTTCATTCGATCCAATTATGAAAAGGCGGAGAATATCTCGATTGACTATGGCGTGATGCAAAAGGCCGATACTATTTATGTGTTACCGGTTGACTTTGGCTGGAATGACCTGGGAACCTGGAGCTCACTGTATGAAAAACTGCCGAAAGACACGACCAAAAATGCCACTGTAAATACCGAAGCCATTTTTGTAAATGCCTCGGGTAATATGGTACGCACAGCGGCCGGTAAAAAGGTGGTGATTCAAGGCCTGGATAATTATATTGTTGTTGATAAAGAAGGTATTTTATTAATTTGCCCTAAAAAAGAAGAACAACATATTAAGCAACTCGTAGCCAAAGTAAAAGATACCTTTGGCGATGATTTGGTGTAAATTCCGATATAAAACCAACAAACCATGGAAGAAGAAGACAAAAAAGTTGAGGTAGAATTCGACATACAAAAAGACCAGGTCAAAAAAGAATTTACCGGGTTCGTCGGCAGTGTGAAGGCCTTTCTAAAAGATCTGTTAGAAATACGCTACGATACCAACAAAGAAGGAACTATTCAACAAATAAAGGATGGTATTTCCATGAAAGGCCATACCGCTTGGATTTTAGTCTTTTCGATCACCATAGCCTCCATAGGCCTGAATGCCAATTCAACGGCGGTAGTGATCGGTGCCATGTTAATTTCACCTTTAATGGGCCCCATTTTAGGGGTTGGAATGGCAATAGGGATCAATGATATCGATACACTTAAGCGTTCATTGACCAACTTAGGTGTGATGATTGGCTTAAGTTTATTGACATCTTTTCTTTTCTTTTTAATTCCGTTATTTCAAGAGGCGACCCCGGAGCTTCTGGCGAGGGTGCGTCCTGATGTTCGTGATGTATTTATTGCCCTGGCGGGTGGTTTGGCCCTTATTGTGGCGGTCAGTCGTCCGTCAACACAAACCAATACCATCGCGGGGGTGGCGATAGCCACAGCATTGATGCCACCACTTTGTACGGCAGGTTATGGTTTGGCGACAGGAAATTTTGGCTATTTCTTTGGAGCCATGTTCTTATTCACCATCAATACCATATTCATTGCCCTGGCCACCTTTGTTATTGTAAAATACCTGCGTTTTCCAATGGTAAAGTATATTAATTCGGCCCGAAGAAAAGCCATCGCCCGCTTCGCTTCAATAGTGGCTTTTATCATCTTCGCAGGAAGTATTTATTCATTTTATAATCTCTTTAAGGAAAATCAATTTAAGCAAATTGCAAGTAGCTTCATTACAGAACTAAAAGATGGTGGTGTGGCGATATTAGGGGAAGACGATGAAAATGTTGATTACTTAACCAGAACCATAACATTGCCCATATTAGGAAGTATGCGGCCACAATCTGAAATTGACGGCTGGAAAGTGAAGGTACAGGAAATGGGACTGAAAGAAGTAAAATTAGATGTACAACAAGGCGATGATTCCGAGATTAGACAGCAGGTAGAAGATTTACGCGACCTCTACTCACAAAACCAAAAGATCATTACTTCACGTGATGAAAGCATTAAAGAAAAAGATGAAAAGATTCGGCTTTTAGAGCAACAACTTTCCCGTCTTTCTGAAAATAGCATTCCTTTGTATCAAGTAGGAGAGGAGGCGCAAGTACTCTTTTCTGCTTTGGAAGAATTGTCCTATTCTGATCGCATCAGAACAAATTTTAAGGCGTTGGATACGGTGCGTATTTTCCAGTTTAACTGGTATGATTCCATTCCGAGAAAAACAGTTCGAGAACAGGATCCCAGATTGAGAAGTTGGCTGAAGACCCGTTTACAATTAGATACATTGCGTGTAAGCAATTAATATGGAAGAACAGTCCTTAAAACGCATTAATAAATACTTAACAGAGGTAGGTTACTGTTCACGCCGGGCGGCTGATAAATTAATTGATCAGGGCCGTGTTACTATTAACGGTAAAGTCCCTGAACTGGGAACGAAAGTAGCTCCGGGTGATGAGGTGCGGGTCGACGGAAAGTTAGTTACTGAGCCAAAAGACAAACCGGTCTATTTGGCCTTCAACAAACCAAGAGGAATCGTTTGCACAACCGACACCCGCGTTGAAAAAGATAATATCATCGATTATATAGGTTACCCCAAACGTATTTTTCCCATCGGACGTTTAGATAAACCCAGTGAAGGCTTAATTTTCTTAACCAATGACGGCGATATCGTCAATAAAATACTGCGCGCGCGGAATAACCACGAAAAAGAATATATCGTAACTGTTGATAAACCCATTACCAAGGAGTTTATCGAAAAAATGGGTAGTGGTGTCCCCATTTTAGATACAGTGACCCGAAAATGCTACGTGCAGCAACTGGCCAAAAGAAAGTTCAAGATTATTTTAACGCAGGGCCTGAATCGACAGATACGCCGTATGAGTGAATATTTAGGGTATAAAGTAACCAAGTTAAAGCGCGTTCGAATTATGAACATACCCTTGGATGTACCGGTAGGCAAATGGCGCTATTTTAGGGATGAAGAACTAAAAGAATTAAACAGATTGGTGTCTGATTCTTCAAAAATAAATGATTGATTACTGCTAACCTTCTTTTAACTGCGCTTCCCGTACTTTCTTGAAGAGGTTCGAAGAATATACGAAATCTGTTACCGCCGAATTATCAGTTTTAAAGACGAGGTCGCTATGGCCATCCCATTCCTTTACACCATCTTTTAAAAAGATAATCTTTTCGCCTATTTCCATCACTGAATTCATATCGTGTGAATTAATCACAGTCGTAATATTATATTCTTTTGTGATCTCTTGAATGAGATTATCTATGACGATGGCTGTTTTCGGGTCAAGCCCGGAATTCGGTTCGTCACAAAATAGGTATTTAGGGTTCATGACAATAGCCCGTGCAATGGCGACACGTTTTTGCATACCACCCGAGAGTTCGGCAGGATATTTATCGTTGGAACCTTCTAAATTGACCCGCTTCAGCACAAAATTGACGCGTTCAAGCATTTCACCAGGCGATTGTTTTGTAAACATCTTAAGTGGGAACATGACATTTTCTTCCACTGTTGAAGAATCAAACAAGGCACTGCCCTGAAAAACCATTCCTATATTCTTTCTTAAATCCCGTTGATCATCTTCATTCATTTCTGTATAGCTCACCCCGTCGTATAATATATCACCTTTTTCTGGGGTAAGCAGCCCTAACATACACTTTAATAGAACCGTTTTCCCAGAGCCACTTTGCCCGATGACCAAACTAGTCTTACCATTTTCAAATATGGCATTAATGCCTTTGAGCACCGGGGTGCCGTCAAATTCTTTATACAGGTCTTTTACCTCTATCATTTTCCTAAGATCATTTGGGTTAGAAAATAATTCAATACGATGATCACAATACTGGTCCAGACCACGGCGCGCGTACTGGCCTTACCAACTTCAATAGCACCGCCGTTCACGTAAAATCCGTGGTAGGCCGGTACCGTTGAAATGACAAATGCAAAAACAGCAGTTTTAATAATGCTATAGGTAAAATGAAATGGGGTGAAGTCCCATCGAATACCGGTAATATATTCATTAGAGCTTACCAATCCGGTGATGACTCCGGCCGTCCACCCACCGAGTATTCCCAGAAAAATACTAATGATAATTACAAATGGGTAAAAGAAAACCGTCGCAATAATTTTAGGCAATACTAAATGATTCAGCGAGTTGATACCCATGACCTCCAGGGCATCAATCTGTTCGGTCACACGCATGGTGCCTATACTTGAGGTTATAAATGATCCTACTTTTCCGGCCAAAATAATGGATATCAGCGTAGGCGAAAACTCTAATATCAGTGACTCCCGTGAGGCAAAGCCAATCAGGTATTTTGGTGTTAAGGGGCTTTCAAGATTTAGGGCGGTTTGAATGACGACTAC
>JASJDL010000122.1 GCA_030065775.1 Flavobacteriaceae bacterium
AAAAGATTATGCCAGACATGGTGGCGACATTCAGGGAATTACAGAGAATTTAGACTATATCAATGATATGGGTTTTACGGCTATCTGGTCATGCCCGCTACTAACCAATGATATGCCACAATGGTCCTATCATGGCTACGCCATTACGGACTATTACGAAGTTGATCCACGTTTCGGAACTTTAAACGAGTATAAAGAATTAGCTGACAAAGCCGGGCAAAAAGGGATCAAGCTTATCATGGATCAAGTGGCCAATCATTGCGGGCTGGAGCATTGGTGGATGAAAGATCTTCCTTTTTCAGATTGGGTCAACCATCAAGAGGCGTTTGAAAAGCTGCCGACATCCGTCGAGAATATGAGAAAAACTGACGGTGAATACGATTGGGAACGCATCAATCAATATTTCACCAATTCCAATCATCGGAGAACAACAAACCAGGATATTTATGCTGCTGAAATAGATAGAAAAGGTAATAATGAAGGCTGGTTCGTCCCGTTCATGCCGGACCTTAATCAGCGTAATCCTTTTATGGCCAGCTATATCATCCAAAATAGCATTTGGTGGATCGAAACGCTGGGACTCGGCGGCATTCGGCAAGATACCTATCCCTACCCTGATAAAGACTTTATGAGCGCCTGGGCAGGAGCTATTATGAAAGAATACCCCAATTTCAATATTGTGGGTGAAGAATGGAGCTACAACCCACTATTAATTGGTTACTGGCAGCAAGGACAAAACAATAAAGACGGCTATAAATCGAACTTAAAATCTACGATGGATTTCGCCATGCAGCAAAATATCATCGATGCCTTAAACGAGGAGGAATCGTGGAACAAAGGTTTGGTGAAACTTTATGAAGGTCTCGCAAATGACTTTGCCTACCCATCACCAAAAGACATTATGATCTTTACCGATAATCATGACATGAGCCGCGTTTTTACAACGCTTAAAGGTGATATTACAAATACAAAAATGGCTTTGGCCTCCATCCTGACCTTACCAAGAACCCCTCAGATTTATTATGGTACCGAAATCTTAATGGAGGATTTTGAAAAACCGGGTGACCATGGACTGATTCGCTCTGATTTCCCAGGTGGCTGGCAAGAAGACACTAAAAATGCTTTTACCGGGGCAGGGCTCGCCAAGGATGAAAAAGAAATGCAATCGTTCCTGAAAAAGATATTGAACTATCGAAAAACAAGTAAAGCCATACATGAAGGAACGACCATGCACTTCTCCCCTTTCATGGGAACTTATTTTTTATTCAGAACGCTAGATAACGAAACGGTTGTGCTTATTCTGAATAAGAATAACGAACCGGTAACAATTGATCTAAAAAGATATGACGAAATGGAATTGGACGGGAAAAACCTGACGAACCTGCTGACGGATGAAACTTTTATTTGGAAAGATACTATCGAATTGACATCAAAAGGTGTTGTGTTACTCACTACTAAGAACTAAGGAAATGAAAGCGACATTCTTTATTACTTTATTGGTTTTCACTCAGGCGCTCTGGGCTCAGGTAACCTTTATTGTCAATCAGTTACCCGAAAACCATGATTATAAAGAATCTATTTATATCTCGGGTGATTTCGAAGGCTGGACCGGTGGAATAGAGGCTTATAAACTAAAACAGAAAGATAAATCGTATACCATCTCATTACCTCTTAATGAGGGTACAACATTGTATAAGTTCACCTTAGGTTCCTGGCAAACCGTTGAACGTGATGAAAATGGTAATCAAACTGACAACCGTGCCTATAAGTTTCAGAAAGCGAATGATACGGTTTTTGTGAAAATCGCGAGTTGGGTTGAAAGTGGCAGTGGCAAAAAATCAACGGCATCAAAGAATGTTTCAGTTCTCTCAGAAACGTTTAAAATTCCACAATTAGATAGAGAACGACGAGTTTGGGTATACCTACCACCAGGTTACAAGAATTCGATGGAACGTTATCCGGTATTGTACGTACATGATGGCCAGAATGTATTTGACAAGATCACCTCTTATGCCGGTGAGTGGGGCATCGACGAAAGCTTAAACAGTCTCTTTAGAACCAAGAATTTTAAAATGATCGTTGTGGGTATTGATAATGGCGGAGATAAGCGCATGACAGAATATTCGCCTTGGGATAATGAACGTTTCGGAAAAGGTGAAGGTGCTTCTTATGTCAAGTTCATCGTTAAAGACCTAAAGCCCTACATAGATAAGAATTTCAGAACCTTGACTGACCACAAAAATACCGGGATCATGGGGAGCTCTATGGGTGGATTGATTTCTCACTATGCTGGGCTCGCCTATCCGCAAGTATTCGGAAAAGTAGGTGTCTTCTCGCCTTCGTTCTGGTATTCAAATGAGGCTTTTGCATTTGCTAAATCAAAAAGCAAGCTGGATAACGTTCATATGTATTTTTTAATGGGCGGAAAAGAAGGTGATCGCATGATTCCTGATATGAATCGCATGATTGACCTTATGAAACAAGAAGGATTTAACCAGGCAAATATTTATAAGAAAATCGTTGATGATGGAAAACATAATGAACAATTCTGGCAACAAGAATTTAAAGAAGCCATTTTATGGTTGTTTCCCGATGCTTTAAAGCCGCAGCGAACCTTTAAAAGTGCCTCATTGCAAGGCGATAATACACTAAAAGTCAGCGTAAGTGATGGCCACTATGCCATCCAGTTTTATACTAACAAAATTGTTGAAACTACTTTTATTCCTGCAGGACAAGATCCTGAAAAAGGATCACACGCCGTCGTTCTTAATCCGTTAGCTTCGAATAGTACAATGAATGAAGCGGAAACCAAAGTGGAGTTTTCTTTCAATGATTTAACTGTAGCTATTCAAAAAGCTCCTTTCAAAATATCGTACCATTATAAAGGTAATGAGGTCACCTCTGAAAAAAATGGGTATCGTAAAATTGATGATCTCGAAACCATTCAATTCAGTTTAAGTGAAGATGAAGTTCTGTATGGCGGGGGTGCGCGTGCCTTGGGTATGAATCGGCGTGGTCACCGTTTACAATTATACAATAAGGCACATTATGGTTATGAATCCTATTCAAAATTACTCAATTATAGTCTGCCACTGGTGGTATCATCAGATCGCTATATGATCCATTTTGATAATGCACCTATTGGATTTTTAGACTTGGATGGTCATCATGAAAATACGCTAACGTATGAGACCATCTCCGGCCGAAAAACGTATCAGGTAATCGTTGGGGATAATTGGTATGACCTTATTGATAATTATACCGACCTTACCGGGAAACAACCTATGATTCCTCGTTGGGCACTAGGTAATTTTTCGAGCCGTTTCGGCTATCGCTCAGAAAATGAAACACGAGAAACCGTTCAAAAATTTAAAGATGATGGAATCCCGCTTGATGCCGTCATATTGGATATTTACTGGTTTGGCAAGGATATCAAAGGGCATATGGGGGGCTTTGAATTTCTAAAAGATTCGTTTCCAAATCCTGAAAAGATGATCAAAGATTTCAAAGACCAGGGAGTTCAGACCATCTTAATCACCGAACCCTATATCTTGACTACGTCCAAAAAATGGCAAGAAGCCGTAGATCAGGATATCTTGGCAAAAGATTCTATAGGAAAACCCTTTACCTATGATATCTATTTTGGAAATACAGGATTAATTGATATTTACGATCCAAAAGCAGAAAAATGGTTTTGGAACATCTATAAAGGTTTGGCAAATAAAGGTACCACCGGTGTTTGGGGTGATTTGGGGGAGCCGGAGGTGCATCCTTCTGAAGTATTGCATGCTAGCGGAACAGCAGATGAAGTCCATAATATCTATGGCCATGATTGGGCTCGATTGGTCTTTGAAGGCTATCAACGAGATTTTCCAAAACAACGACCTTTTATCTTAATGCGTGCCGGGTATTCCGGATCACAGCGATACGGATTAATCCCCTGGTCGGGCGACGTAAACAGAACCTGGGGAGGCTTAAAGCCACAACCCGAAATTGCGATACAAATGGCTATGCAGGGCTTAGGATTTATGCATAGCGATCTTGGTGGATTTGCCGGAGCTAATTTAGATGATGAATTGTACGTGCGTTGGTTGCAATATGGTATTTTTCAACCTATTTATCGACCCCATGCCCAGGAAGAAGTTCCCAGCGAACCCGTTTTTAGAAGTGATACGGCCAAGGCATTATCCAAGAAGGCAATTGAACTCCGTTACAAGCTTCTACCCTATAATTATAACCTGAGCTTTGAAAATAACCAAACAGGCGCTCCATTAATGCGACCGTTATTTTTTGAGGAAAAAGACAATGATTCGTTATTGACCTACTCTCAATCCTATCTCTGGGGTAAAGACATTTTGGTTTCACCGGTATTAGAAGCAGGAAAAAAGAGACAGGAAGTTTATTTTCCAAAGCAATCGAATTGGTTTGATTTTTATACCGGAGAAAAGATAGCAGGAGGCTCGAAGAAAGAGGTCGCCATCCAGAAGGAGTATATCCCAACTTATGTACGGGGCGGAGCCTTTATTCCAATTGCAAATGGGTTGCAGACAACCGCCAATTATGATGGCAATGAATTAACCGTGCATTATTATTTTGATAGTGCTATCAAAGAAAAAAGCAAGCGTAATTTTTACAATGATGACGGAAAAACAACCAACAATTATGAGAATGGCGCTTATGAATTTTTAGAATTTGAAGGCAAAGTTGAGAATGGAATCCTGGAGATGAATTTAGCTGCAAAAATGGGCGAAAACTGCACCTTCAAAGAAAAAGAAATAAACCTGATTATTCACAATGTCGATCAAAAGCCGACGTGGGTAAAACGCGGAAAGAGAAAAACAAAAAGTGTTTATACTGCTAAAGAAAAGACTCTTTCTGTTCCCATCAAATGGAAATCACCTAAAGAAATCGAACTCAAGATCAAACTGAAGTCATGAACAATAGAACCGTATATATCATCTTATTTGTTTTTATTATGCTAGTGAACTGCAAGTCCGAAAAAAGAACCGAAACTTTAGAAAAAGAAGTAGCAATAACAACAATGCCCAAAAACAAAGCCGTTGTTTATCAAGTATTCACGAGGTTATTTGGCAATACAAATAGTACCAATAAGCCCTGGGGCACTTTAGAAGAAAATGGTGTGGGCAAATTTAATGATTTCACTGATAAGGCCTTACAGGAAATCAAAGATCTAGGTGTTACACATATCTGGTACACCGGCGTACCACACCATAATGTAATTACGGATTATACAAAATACGGTATTTCAAATGACGATCCTGATGTGGTAAAGGGCCGCGCAGGTTCACCATATGCAGTGAAAGACTATTATAACGTAAATCCTGATCTGGCTGTTGATCCGGCTAACCGACTAGAGGAATTCAAAGCGCTGATAGAACGTTCGCATAAGGCAGGCCTGAAAGTGCTAATAGATATTGTACCGAATCATGTAGCCAGAAACTATAAAAGCCTTTCAAATCCTGAAGGAGCAACTGACTTTGGAGCTGAAGATGATACGACCGTGGCCTATGCTGTGAATAATAATTTTTACTACAATCCTGGAGAATCGTTTGAGGTACCTGAATGGCGTGATGGTTACAAACCTTTAGGTGGTGAACAACATCCAAATGCCGATGGTGCCTTTAATGAAGTTCCTGCGAAGTGGACAGGCAATGGTTCAAGAAAATCACAGCCCGATTTTTACGATTGGTATGAAACCGTCAAGATTAACTATGGTATTGCGCCAGATGGCACTAAAGATTTTGAGGAATTACCTGATAACTATGCTACTGAAGATATCAAAAAACACTACGATTTTTGGAAAGATAAAACCGTACCGAGCTCCTGGAAGAAGTTCAAAGATATTGCCTTGTACTGGATAGATTTTGGAGTTGATGGCTTTCGTTATGATATGTCTGAAATGGTACCTGTTGAATTTTGGAGTTATATGAATTCGGCGATCAAAATGAAAAACCCTGAGGCCTTTTTACTTGCAGAAATATACAATCCAAAAGCCTATCGCGATTATATCAGAAAAGGCAAGATGGACTACCTCTACGACAAGGTACAACTGTATGATACCATAAAAAATGTGATGCAAGGACGTGGGCTTACAGACCACATTCCTCCTATTCAGGAAGAGTTAAAAGATATTGAGCACCACATGCTGCATTTTTTAGAGAATCATGACGAACAGCGTATTGCCAGCCCTGATTTTGCAGGTAGCGCTGAAAAGGGAAAACCTGCCATGGTTGTATCAGCTACCATTAGCAGTTCCCCAACCTTGATTTACTTTGCACAGGAAGTTGGTGAACCTGGTGCAGAAGATGCCGGATTTGGAAAGCCAACTCGCACTTCAATTTTTGACTATATCGGAGTACCTGCACATCAGCGATGGATGAACGATGGTAATTTTGATAGTGGACAATCGTCAGCCAATGAGAAAACACTGCGCGATTTTTATAAACGCCTGCTGAACTTCACCATTAACAGTTCAGCATTAATGGGCGATTATACTAATTTGCATGACTTCAATAGGCAAGCTACCGAAAATTATAACCATAAGCTGCTGTCGTATGCAAGGTACAGCACTGATGAAAAACTGATAATCATTTCAAATTTTGATGACAAAAACACCTACGAGTTCGATCTTAAAATTCCGAAAGAACTTCTGGAACAATGGAAATTAAAAGATGGCCCCCATAAATTGAGCGATCAGTTGTTTGGTAAGTATACTGCTGATCTGACTATTACAGATTCTGTAGGAACAATTGCTGTTAAATTGAATCCATTAGAGTCATTTATTTTAAAAGTTGAATAATCTTAAACCCTATTTCGTGAAATATTTAATCGTAGCTACACTAATTCTTTCTTTAGTATCTTGTAAATCTGAAAAAAAAGAGCAAGATAGCAGCATGACAACTATAAAGGCAGATACTCCTTTTGTTTGGGAAGGTGCGAACCTTTATTTTTTATTGACAGACCGTTTTAATAATGGAGACACTTCTAATGATGTAAATTTTGATCGCACTGAAAGAACTGGCAAATTGCGCGGTTTTGAAGGCGGAGATATCAAGGGAATTACACAAAAGATACAAGAAGGTTATTTCACAAAGCTTGGTATTAATGCAATTTGGATGACCCCAATTGTAGAGCAGATTCATGGTGGTACCGATGAGGGTACAGGAATTACTTATGGTTTTCATGGGTACTGGGCTAAAGACTGGACAGCCATTGATCCGAATTACGGGACAAAAGAAGACCTTCATGAATTGGTGCAAGTTGCGCATGAAAAAGGTATTCGTATCCTTTTAGATGCGGTGGTCAATCATACAGGTCCGGTAACCAAAAAAGATCCCGTCTGGCCTGACAGCTGGGTTCGAACGGGTCCACAATGTAAATACGATAATTACGAAAATACCATTACCTGTACTTTGGTAAAAAATCTCCCTGATATAAAAACCGAGAGTGACGAAAATGTTGAATTACCTCCTCAATTGGTTGAAAAATGGAAAGCTGAGGGGCGCTATGAGCAAGAAATAAAAGAACTTGACGCTTTTTTTGAGCGCACCGGATACCCCCGGGCTCCACGATTCTACATTATGAAATGGCTCACAGATTATATTACTGAATTTGGTATTGACGGCTATCGTGTAGATACCGTTAAACATACAGAAGAGAGTGTATGGCAAGAATTTAAAGTTGAATGCGATTACGCTTTCGCGGAATGGAAAAAATCAAATCCTGACAAGGTGCTTGATGACAATGCCTTTTATCTTGTAGGTGAAGTCTATGGTTATGGCATTAGCGGGGAGCAATATTATGACTTCGGTGATAAAAAAGTGAATTACTTCGACAAAGCTTTTACCAGTTTGATCAATTTTGAATTTAAATGGAATGCCAAGCAAATGCCCATCGGTGATTTCTTTAAAAAATACGATAGCATTTTACAGAATGGCATGAAAGACTACGGAGTTTTAAACTATTTAAGTTCACATGACGATGGCCAGCCGTTCGATGCAAGCCGTGAACAGCCGTTTGAAACAGCGAATTTCTTATTGTTAGCCCCCGGAACTTCCCAAGTGTATTATGGTGATGAATCTGCACGCTCTTTGGTCATTGATGGAACAGTGGGCGATGCTACGCTGCGTTCCTTTATGAATTGGGAAGCCATTGCTTCAGACGAAAAAACTAAGGAAGTATTGGCGCACTGGCAAAAACTAGGTCAATTTCGAAGAGACCATCCCGCGCTTGGGGCAGGAAAACATAAGGAGCTTGAAAGCGGAAATGGATTTGTCTTCTCAAGAACATATACCAAAGGTGATTATGAAGACATAGTTGTAGTAGGCACCCAGCTTCCTGAAGGTCAAAAAGAACTTGACGTTTCTCAAGTTTTTGAAGATGGGATTACCCTTAAGGATGCCTATTCCGGCCAGGAAATAGTCGTTGAAAAAGGAAAGGTAGCGATGAATTCTGATAGTACTGTTGTTTTATTAGAAAAAAAATAAGTCAAAATCAGCTAACCAGGCTACAGGTAACTTGCCTTATGAATTCCTTGTCGGTGAAATACCGCCAGGGAATTCTTTTTTAAGTAAATTGAACTCAAAATAAAAATATGCCAAAATATACCGTTAGTAATCTCAATAAATTTCTCCTGTTAAAATTACCATCCGCTTATTTTTCTGGGGTACGTGTCAAATCAATTTCAGAACATGAAGCTGTGGCCACTGTTAAGCATCGCTGGATCAATCAGAATCCGTTTCGATCCTTGTACTGGGCGACACAAGGTATGGCATCTGAATTAGCTACCGGTGTACTGGTCATGAAAAAAATACGTGAAAGCGGGCAAAAAATATCGATGCTGGTACGCGCTCAAAAAGGCGAATTTACCAAAAAAGCGACTGGCAGAATTCATTTTAGCTGTAATGAAGGACCTTTGATTGACGAGGCTATACAAAAGTCTGTTGCCACGGGGGAAGGTCAAACTGTAACCTTAACTTCAGAAGGAATTGATGAAAAAGGTGACTCGGTATCAAAATTTGAATATACCTGGGGGATTAAAGTGAAAAGCTGAGTGCCCGAAATAATTGCTAACGCTAAGGTGTTTGACGCGCTGCTTCAAAGTTTAAATTCTGATCACAAGTGTGAAAAAAAAAGCTTACTTACCTGATGTTTATTTCACGAATCGAACGAATACCTGTCGATTTGCAGTAGGTGTATCAGGTGCAAATCCGCTCTATGTTATTGGCTTGAATCCTAGTACGGCTGATGATCAAAAATCGGATCGAACCATTAGCAAGATTATAAATTTTGCTGCGATAAACGGTTTTGACGGATTTGTGATGTTCAATCTTTATCCGCAAAGAACTCCTTACCCTAAGCGGTTACCGCGAAATGCAACGATGCAATTGGTACATCAAAACTGTCGATATTTAAAAAAAGTACTTACTAAAACCGAAAAAATTTTTCTGCTGGCAGCCTGGGGATCATCTATCGAGCTGCGACCCTATTTACCAGGCTGTCTTAAATTATTGACCAAAGAAATCAAGAGCCAAAATACTACATGGTTAAAAATTGGATCTTTGACAAAAAATGGGCATCCGCGACATCCTTCTCGGGCTTCGTATAAAGAGAAATTACAGCATTTCGATATAGATGCGTATCTTGCAAATAAAAAAATACCCTAAAACAATTACGATGAAGACGATGACCTGCAAGCAATTAGGTGGTGTCTGTGATGAAGAATTTCATGCAAACACCTTTGAAGAAATGGCCGAATTAAGCAAAAAACATGGTATGGAAATGTTTAAAAAAGGCGATAGCGCACATATCGATGCCATGAATGATATGCAGCAACTTATGAACTATCCAGATCGTATGCAAGCATGGATGTTACAGAAGCGTAAGGAGTTTGACGCACTTCAGGATAGCGA
>JASJDL010000123.1 GCA_030065775.1 Flavobacteriaceae bacterium
AATCGCTAACTGCGGAAGGGGATTTTACTATATCCCCATAAACTCCTGTTAAAATTTTTTCGAATATACAAATTACAGGGAACTTCCAACGCCAAAAATCGTAAATTTTATCGAGTAGACTATACTTACTTTCGCTTGTAAACAGATTTCAAATAAGGAATCCAGGTTTTGCCTTTGTCTTTTGATCGGCCAATGACTACCTGGTTTTCTTCTTCAGACAATTGATTATAGATTAATTTAAAACAATAGGTATCTCCCTGTTCATCTGCAGGTGTTGTAACCGAATCTGAATTACAAAAGATGAGTTTTTCATCGTACATTTTTCCTTTGTAAACATCCATAGCGCCAGAGGTAAGGTCTAATGTGAGCATTTTATAGCCTTCAGAATAGTCATCATGGCCAAAGCTATTGTTCATTGCGACTAACTCATCACCTTTAATGATTTCAATCTTTTCAGTCACCAACTTATCTGATCCTGAAACTGAAGCTATCCCTGATCCTACTTTTGTCCAGAAATCAGCTTGATATAAATAGACGAGTACATTAAATTCACCGATCATGTAGTTAATTCTACGCAAGCCGGCACTGGAGACTTTTGAGTCATCGGTTGAAAGGTATCGTAGCATACACCAGATTTTTGAGTTAAAATGACGCCTTCTATTAGTAAAGACGCAGGTAGTCAAACTCTGTTACATATTTTAACATTTAAGTTTGCGCCTTTACCTACTGCAAAAAAAAAGTGTGAAAAGAGAAAAACTGGAAATGCCGATAATAATTTACTTCAAAAAGTTAGTTATTATATTTTCTTCCAAAGACTATTTTTTATGAATATTTTAGCTGTTCGTCTTTATCCCAAAGCCCCCAATAGGCACCTACATCGCCCTCAGACCCTACCTTCCAGGACTCATCAAATGAGGAAAAATAAAAGATCTCTATATCGTCTTCTTTGGACCATCTCTGCGTATTGATAAAATACTTAATGGCATTTTCTTCTGATGGGAAGGCACCTTCTAAATTCGTCCCTTTATTGGGCCAACCGGTTTCGGAAATGATTACTTTCTTGCCATTTCCGGCTCGCAATGCCCTTTGGTACATATCTTTCATGTAGAGTAAAGCATAATCTTGGTCGCAACCTTCCCAGAACGGATAACAATTCGCCAAAATAACATCACATGCCTCTGTAATCTTTGGATGGTCAGTAAATTCATAATAGGCATCAACATAACCTACAGGTACATTGGTAATAGCTTCTTTAGCACGGCAAATAAATCCTAATAATTCTTCTTCATTCAAATCACCTCTGTAAAGTACTTCATTGCCAACAGCGGCAATATCAACATAACCCTCGTTACACAATTGTATGAGGCTGTCAAGCTCCTGTTCGTTTTTTTCTACCTCATTCCCTAACCAAGCCCCAACCAGTGTTTTAATGCCATATTCTTTTGCTATTTTCGGGATGAGCTCGTTACCTTCTATACACGAGAAAGAACGAATCCACTTTGTATAGGGTTTGATAATTTCCATACGCTTCCGTATTTGTTGTTCAGACAAGCGGTCTCCCGGTTGCTGCCCTTCTTCGTAAGCACTAAAACATAAACCGTGCATTCCATCTTCTAAAACTTCTTTGAACAGGGCATGTAAATCATCAATGCTTTTACCTGCATAGTCTATGGAGGCTAATGCTAAATATTTTTCTGATCGTATTGACATAATTAAATCTTTTAATTTTTATTGTTCTTTTCTGCTTTCTAAAACACGCCTCACCTCATTCGCGCGATTCTCGTCAACGCCATAATCCTTCATGATATACATGGCAATCAGCGTACCTGTCATCGGAAAGAAACAGAAGAACGCATGTAATCCGTCTACCGCTGATTGTTGATCCGTGGTTACGAGGTCCGGGTTAAATCCTACAATAGCAATAATAACACCGCTCAATGCCCCGGCTATTGCGAAACCAACCTTCACCATCCACCAATAAATAGCACCAAAAATTCCTTCGCGTCGTTTTCCGGAGTTTAGTTCATCAATATCAATAACATCGGCAGTCATTGACATCATGATTGTAAACAAGCTTCCTATTCCAAAAGAAAATAAGGGTAGTGCAATAATGTACATCCAAGGTTTACCCGGAATGAATAAAAAATATAATAGGATATACCCGATAACAGAAATTCCTTGTGTTACTAAAAATGCTTTTTTCTTTCCCATGACTTTTGACATCCAGGTTACAGTAGGAATAACAATAAATGTCGTTCCTAGGGCACCCAAACATCCGAATAAGGCGACCCACATTCCACTAGCATCTGGATCACCATTAAAGAGCTTATAAACGATTACAAAAAAAGTGAGTGCTGCAACGGTATTAAAAGCATTATAAACTAAAAACGTGGCTCCGCATAATTTTCTGAACTCTCTAATTTTAAACGCTTCAATAAAGCTCTTATAAATATTTTTTAAACTACTGCCAATAGCTGTTGCATTTAAGGGCTCGTAATCTTTATCAAGTGTTGGTTCACTTTTAATAAACAGGGCCGGTACAATGGCACAAATCGTACATGGAATTGCCACCCAGATCGCTAGTTCTCTGGCGGCCGCTTCAGCTGATGGAAACCAGTCTGGATCATACATAATCACCCAAAACCATGGTGCTATGACCCAGGCCCACTGCCCGATCCATTGGGCGACAGCCATAATATTTGTACGTTCATGAAAATTATCACTCATTTCATACCCCATGGCCACATAAGGTACACTAAAAATGGTCAAGCCTAAATAAAAAACTATGGACCATAGGAAGAAGTACCAGAAATTATACTGTAGAGAATTCTCCTTGTAGAGTTGCCACATAAAAATGTAAGCCACCCCCATAAGTAGTCCGCCAATCAAAACGTATAGCCTTCTCCGCCCCCATTTTGATTTTGTATTATCGGATATATACCCCATAATAGGGTCTGTAATAGCATCAAATATTCTTGGAAAAAAATAAACGAGTGACCACATCCAACCCGGAAATCCCAGGTTTTGTACCAAAACAATCATAAATATGCCAAGAATAGCAGGGAACATTTGATTCGCCAACATACCTATACCAAAAGCAACCTTTTGGCCAAATGGAACCCTATCTATGTACATGGTGGGCATTCTAATCTATTATTTTCATTCTAAATGGGTTCATTGTTCCTGTGGATCTCAGTCAAAAGACGCCTCTACAATTTTTGCTTGTATAAATCACAATCCGTTCCACTTCTTTCGCTCCTGATGGCATTTCTTCCAGTTGTAAACCTGGGTAATCATCTGCTTCTTTCCATTTTGCTATTGTCGAACTAAAAAAAGATGAAGCTATAGAATCTGCTTCATAAACGATCAGGTCATAGGCCTCGCCTTTATCTCCACCAAAACGGGTAACCACCTGCCATTCACCATCTCTTTTATACGAAGTATTGGTATGATCAGATTGCGGGTAATATCTATCGTCTGTGGGCCTGATCAGTACCCAAACATCTTTTTCATGCGATTCTGGATACACGCCCATGGTCAAAATGCGACAATCTACAGAATCCTTATCTATTGGAGAAACTACTTTTACAGCGTTCACCGGACCCTCAATCTTTAGCTTTTTTCCAATAGAAACCTGTTCCATTTGGGTATTGTAATTGACGAATTCAGATGAATAACTACCGTAAATCATCATTAAAATACCGATAATAAAAAATGTTATTACCAGTTTAGTGTTCAGTAGTCTATTACCCGAGCTCCCTTTTCTATTTCCCAGAAGTGCAATTAGTATAAGTAGAACTCCTATTGCGATGATTATTATTTTTGTTGACATCTTATTATTTTTTTACTGCTGTAAGCGGGTTAACTATAAAACTCCTCTTCGTTCTTCCAACTGCGCTTTAATCTCTTTTGCTCTCTCTTCAGACAGACTGTATTTCCACATCACCCAAATAGCAAGCCCTGCTGTTACTACCGGAATAATTATATCTGCGATTCTCAATTTTGTCAAAGTCTCAGCGGTCTGTGTAGCGGCGTTTCCGTCAAATCCTATTAACTTTAATACCAAGCCACCCAGAACGAGTGCCAATCCTTGTCCAAGTTTAACCACCCACCAATATAAGGCCCCAAAAGTACCTTCTTTTCTGGGCATTCCATTAACGAGCTCATCTAGGTCACACACATCTGCTGTCATACTCATCATCAAGGTGAATAAACTTCCTAAACCAAATGACATTAACGGTATAGGAATAAAAGAAAGCCAAACGTTCTCCGGGGTAAATGCCCACCACTTCATGAGGTATCCAATGATTGATAGTGCTGTTGAAATTATAAAAGCTTTCTTTTTGCCCCATTTTGTAGCCATTGCAGATACAATTGGAATCACTAAAAACGCAGAAACCAATGCCCCAATTGAGCTAAACCAGGCCGGCCATGTAGCCGTGGCTTCATAGCTTCCATTAAAAATATAAAAAACAAAAATAAAGAAGCTAAATGAGGCTACTATTTGATACCCATTGAATACTAAAAAAGTAGCGCCACATAATTTCATAAAGGGCTTATTCTTTACAGCCTCTCCTATGCTGTTGAACAAGTCTTTCAAATTACTGAAAATGGTTTTAAAAGTTAATTTTTTTCTATCGCCCATATTCGCTGAGTCCATCCCTCTACAAAAAATAGCCGGTAAAAATCCGAGTACCAGACAAGCAACTCCAACGTATATTGCCATGGTTCGTACCCCTACGGCTTGGTTGCTAAAAATGTTGGGGTCAGCAATAATTACCCAGAACCAAGGTACGATGACCCAGGCTAATAAACCCACGGTTTGAGAAAATGCCATTAAACGCGTACGCTCGTTATAATCAGAGGTCATTTCGTAACCTAATCCAACTAAAGGTGTAGCGAACATGGTATTTCCGATAAGAAAAACCATAGACATAATTAAGAAGTACCAAAAATTATAGTTTGAAGAATTCGTTTCATCCAATTGCCAAAGCAGCACAAATGTAATGGCGCTAATAATACCACCAACGAAAATGTAGGGCCTCCTTCTACCCCATTTAGAGCTTGTATTGTCTGAAATAAAACCCATAATCGGATCGGTGACTGCATCAAAGAATCGAGGTAATCCTCCTAACAGCCCGGCTAAAAATGGATCCATACCAAAGGCTGTTAGTAAGAAGAACATAAAGAAGCCTAGGGCGCCCGGGTATAGGTTCAATACCAAATGACCTGCTCCAAAGGCTGCTTTTTGCCCAATGGGCACTTTATCTTTTGCGGCTGTTTTTACCTGTGACATGACGGAAGGTTTTAGTTAGTAATTATAAGGGTTTGTATAGCTTGTGGACTTATGGAAATGCTCGTATTCTTTTCTCCCAAAGAAAGCGAGAAATGTTTTGTTTTATCTGTTTGATTTAATAGTACCACTGCAATGGACTCATCCGGATTCTTAGCAGCCGTAACTAATAATTCTTTGTCTGAATTTTCAACACCTATTACCTTTGCTTCTGGGCGTATGTACTTGCTAAAATGCGCCAAGGTATAATATAAAGGAGTAAAGTACACTTCATCTTTTTCGGGATCGACAATTACGGGTGCTACACACCAATTTTTAAACCAATTAGGGCCACCTTGACGATCTAAAACCATATTCCAATCAACCCAGCCATCTACCCAGTTATTCAAGCAGCCAATTATATCACGGGCATACCTGTATACGGGTACATATTTGGGATGCATCGGTTTATCTTTTTCAGGAGCCCATTCAAAGCCCCAGTCTGTGGCTTCTTTTTTCCAGTACCAGGTATCGTCTTGCCATACGGGAACTTCGGCATCAACACAAGCTTCAGACTGAATTAAAAGTTTATCTGGTGCTTTTTCATGTGCATATTGCAGTTCTTCAGGAAATATTTCAAAGGTACTCGCGTACCAATGAATCGCAGTACCGTCAAAATATTTAGAGGTGCATTCATCTTTATATTGAGCATCTATCCATTCTTTTAAATGCTCTCTATTTTGGTCATAACCTAAAATTTTAAGGTATCCTTTTCCATCTGCTTCCAGTTTTGGACCTAAATAGTTCTGAACGAAATTGGTCATTTCATCAGGGGTATAATGCATGCTCTCCCAGTTATTACCATTGCCTAAGGGTTCATTTTCTACTGTAAACCCCCAGATATCAATTCCTTCAGCTTTGTAAGCATCGACATACTTTGAGAAAAACAAAGCCCATGTGTCATAATATTCGGGCAATAGTTTACCACCAACCCACTTGTTATTATCTTTCATCCATGGAGCGGCTGTCCATGGTGAACCAAAAATTTTAAATCCATCTGTAGAGGCTGCCATTGCGTCTTTTATAAATGGTATGAGATCATCTTTATCTTCTTCAATTGTAAAATGTTCAAGATCTTTATCTCCTTCAACAGGTGTATACGAATAATTACCTAGCGAAAAATCACAAGAATTCATGTGTGTTCTTGTTAAGGAATAGTTTGCACCATCTTTACTAAAGTAGGCATTAATTATTTTTTTGCGATTTTCTTTACTCAACTTGTTTAATAAATAGGCTGATGATTCTGTAAAGGCTCCGCCAAAACCAGTAATCTTCTGAAGTTGTTTCTCGGGAACTAACTTAATTAATGTTGCGTCCTTGATTTCCGTAAATTCAGTCAGCGCTGTCAGCTTATTTCCGCCAGCAGAAGTTTCAAAAACTTCAACTACTAATGTCTTATCCTCCATATTACAACTTATAACAATTAACGTTGCTATGAATAATGCTACTCTTTTAAATGCTTGCATATTATAAAATTATTCATGAGGAGCTCTGATTTCAGAAGCCAATGGTGGTACTAATACACTTTTCATTAATTCCTTTTCATCTCCATCATATGTCTTTGTAATGCGGTTGCCATTTCTTGTCAATTCGTCAAATATCCCATTATCGACTAAATCCCAAATAGCATATTTAGCTTTACCTTCTACAGTAAATAATCCAAAGTGTTTTTCTGAATCTCCTGGGTTATCGCCTCCTTTCCAGGGCTCATCAAATGCTTCGAAGTAGAAACATGTCATTCCCGCTTCATTTGTCCAATCTCTCATATGCTTGTAATAGAGTGCTTCCTTATATTCATCATTAGACCGGGATCCGTTCGATCCAAAATGACCATCAGAAAACGAGGACCATCCTGTTTCCCCGATATGAATAGGTTTATCTACGCCAAGGCTTTTCATATACTCATAAACCTTAGTGTACTGATGCATCGCATACTTTTTCGACCTCATCATAGCACTATCTATTTTCTGGATATCCGAAAGGTTTTCTTCATCTTCAGGAACTCCCCAAAAATCTGGATTGTAATGGGTGTCATGCATGGGATAGGTATGCATTGAAATGAAATCTACCGCTTTAATTAATTCGTTTAAGTCATCAACATGGTATTCTTCACCACCGCCTCCCCAGGATGCAAAATTATCTGAACTGGTAATCCATAAATCTTTAGATAGCTTGTCTTCTTTTTTCAATCGTTGTAGGTGGTTTACCCATTTCAGGATTACACCTGGCTGCACATAATAACTAGTCGCCCATTTCACCATGGCTTCATTACCAACGGCAATAACTTTTATGATATCTGGGTATTTGTTTGCGAGTTCTACTGCTCTCGCGATCTCCGCTGGATTTTCTTCATTCTCTTGGTCATGGTCTGGCTCACCATTTCCCGAATTAAATGAATTCTTACAATCGACCCAAGCTCCTAACATCATATACATTTCAAAATTAGGATTTTCTTTTTTCATATCACTAATGACCTTTGCCAGGTTAGCCGCTTGTGGTTTAAGCAGTTTATAGGTTCTGATTAGTTTTACACCCATTGCTGACAAAATTCTCATATCCTCTTTAAGTTCGTCTAATGTAGGTTCAATGTTATGGTCTGTATGCCTGTATCCACCATATGACATCGCCAAATATTCAGGATTACCTAAAATATCCTTAGCTGAAACTGCTTTCGTAGAAACTTCTTCCTTCAAATTGTTCTTTTTAACTTTATCACAAGACCATATGAAACCGACTAAAAAAATCAGTGTATAAATTCTTATGACTGAAAAATAATTCTTCATCATTAGTAATTAAAAGTTATTTCTTCTTTTTTTGGAGGAACATGAACATCAACTAATAAATCTTCTTTTTTCCCTTCATATGTTTTTGTAATGGGCCTATTGTCTCTTGTTAATCCTTCGAAAATGCCTTTATCTACTAAGTCCCAAATCGCGTATTTAGCTTGTCCTTTTAGGTTAATCAATCCAAAATGATTTTCAGAACCTAATTCATTAGCAGCATCTTTCCACTGCTCATCAAAAGCTTCAAAATAAAAACAGGAAACCTTCTCTTTTTTACTCCATTCTCTTATAAGTTGATAATATCTTCCTGATTTATATTCATCTGCCGCTTTAGATCCATCGGCACCATAATGCTCATTTGAAATCGTTGCCCAACCAGTTTCTCCAAGATGTATTGGTTTATTTACCCCTAAGCTTTTCATATAGTTTGAAACACTATCATAGTGATTGGTTGCAAACTCTAGTGCTCGGTGCATTCCAGATTCAATTTTTTCTAAATCAGGTAACTCATATTCGTCTTCAGGCACTATCCAAAACTCCGGGTTGTAGTGCGAGTTATGCATTGGATAGGTATGCATAGATATATAATCCACTGCCTTAATAAGGTTATTCAAATCTTCTGTATGATAAGCGGGATCGCCACCACCCCACGATGAAAAATCATCTGAACTGGTTATCCATAAATCCTTTGGAAGTTCATTTTTAACCTTTAATTCTTGCAAATAATTTACCCATTTCAGAATTACATTTGGCCTTACAAAGTAACTTGTTGCCCAGTGGACCATCGCTTCATTACCAACCGCTAAAATTTTTACAATATCTGGATATTGCTTAGCGAGTGCAACGGCCCGCTCTATTTCACCGACATTCTGTTCGCTTTCGGCTTCATGGTCTGGTGGTATATCAGTCCACGCATTTTTACAATCAATCCATGCACCTAACATCACATACATTTCGAAAGATTGATTTTCAGCATTTAGCTCGCTGATCGCTTTCAATAAATTAGGCACTTGTTGTAACTGCACATTATAGGTTCGCAAGATTTTGATTCCCATCGCACTTAAAATTTTCATATCTTCTTTAAGCTGAGAAATTGTGGGTTGAATATCTCTTGATTTCTCTCTATATCCTCCGTAAGAAATTGCTAAATATTCTGGGTTACCTAAGATGTCTTTAGCAGTCTTGTTCCTATCTACAATCATTAATCTTTAATTTCTTTATTTTACTTAGTTCAGAATAACAAAAAAGTTATTACAGCTATTAGGGTTGTTATTTTTTTAAATATGCTTCTCTTATGTGCACCTTAATATGATCTATATCTCCGGTTCTTTTAAAAATTCTCTCACTTATCTTCGCATCAAGTGTTAAATTTTCAATTCTCTCAGATGTTCCATTGCCGTGAAATAATTCTATATAATCGCTGTCGGCAAGATGATAAATAATAGGCACCTGGCAATAGGTAAATGCCATCGAGCCTTTTTTGAGTTCAATACTTTTCAATTGCTGATCGATGCTGATGTAGTTAAACGTCATCGGTTCTTTTAAGAATTCATTCACTCTTAACAGGCATGGATTAAATTGTAATCGTCCCTGCTTCACAAAAACTCCTAGCTCACCAAATCGACTTAAAATATCTTCTTTCACCTGTCCGGTCATGCCTGGTTGCTGTGCTCCTTTTCCGGTCGGGGTATGTGAATATGGATCGGTTGGAAATGCCCCATATAGTTCTGGTGATTTATGCACGCCAATGCCTTCATTAATTTCGTAAAAAT
>JASJDL010000124.1 GCA_030065775.1 Flavobacteriaceae bacterium
CTTTAAGCTCCCCCTCTTGGGCTCGAACCAAGGACCCTCTGATTAACAGTCAGATGCTCTAACCAACTGAGCTAAGGAGGAAGTTCACAAAACACATTTTCGTTTTGCGTGTGCAAATATAATTGTTTTTCTAATTTCAACAAGAGGAAAAAAACTTTTTTTGATTTTTTTCATATACGTTTTACTGCATTCATACGTTAGTTATTCGTTTAAATAATTGTACTTTTGTTCTAATTATTTTATAAGTAATTCATCAATGGATAGATTTTCATTTCTAAACGCTGCACATACCGGTTTTATAGAAGATTTGTATGAAAAATATCTCAAGAACCCTGATAGTGTTGAACCTAGTTGGCGTGCCTTTTTTCAAGGGTACGATTTAGCCAATGAAAACTATTCTTTAAATGGTGAGGAGACCGCTGTTGAAGTGCCCGGGCATGTTTATAAAGAGTTTCAGGTAGTTGAACTCATTAATGGCTACCGTACCCGCGGACATCTCTTTACTAAAACGAATCCGGTCCGAGAACGTCGCAAATACGCACCAACCCTTGCTATTGAAAATTTCGGATTGTCATCAGATGACCTTGACACTATTTTTAACGCCGGTGAAATTTTAGGAATCGGAAGTGCCACCCTACATGATATTATTGAGCACCTTGAAGCCGTTTATTGTGATTCGATAGGTGTTGAATACATGTATATTCGCAAGCCTGAAGAGATTAAATGGTGGCAGAGTAAATTACATGAAAATAATAACCATGGTAATTTTTCTGTAGAAGATAAAAAATACATCTTATCAAAGCTCAACCAGGCGGTTACCTTTGAGCAATTTCTTCAGACAAAATACGTAGGGCAAAAACGCTTCTCATTGGAAGGAGGTGAAGCTTTAATTCCCGCTATCAGTGTTGCCTTATACAAATCGGTAAATGATTTTGGCGTTGAAGAATGCGTTCTCGGAATGGCACACAGGGGTCGCTTAAATACGTTGATCAATGTTTTTAGAAAACCGGTACGCGACCTGTTTAGTGAGTTTGAAGGAAAAGATTTTGAAGATGAAACTATCGATGGGGATGTAAAATATCACCTGGGATTAACCTTAAATAAAACCTATCAAAACGGTAAAGAGATCAAGATGAATTTGTGTCCGAATCCATCACATCTCGAAACAGTAAATGCTGTGGTAGAAGGTATTTCCAGGGCAAAAATAGATAATGATTACGACGGCGATTCCTCTAAAATATTACCAATTTTGGTACATGGTGATGCGGCTATTGCCGGACAGGGGATGGTCTATGAAGTGGTACAAATGGCACAATTAAACGGCTATAAAACAGGTGGTACTATTCATATAGTTGTCAATAACCAAATCGGATTCACCACCAATTATTTAGACGCCAGATCAAGCACCTATTGTACCGATGTCGGTAAGGTAACCCTTTCACCGGTATTGCATGTAAATGCAGATGATGCAGAAGCTGTGGTACATGCGATGAGTATGGCTATAGAGTTTAGAACCCGTTTTAAGCGCGATATATTTATTGATTTGTTGGGCTATAGAAAATATGGCCATAACGAAGGCGATGAACCTCGTTTTACACAGCCCACTTTATATAAAGCCATTGCCAAACATAAAAATCCTCGAGATATATATGCTGATCACTTAATTGAGCAAGGTGTTATTGATGAGGCCTATAAGAAAAAGATCATTGCTGATTTTAAAGCTATGCTAGAAGAGGAGCATAAGAAATCGAAAGAAGATACTACTTCCAGCATTGTGCCATTTATGAAAGAGGCCTGGAAAGACTTCAATCGCCCAGAAGACGGAGCGATGTTTAAAAATTCGGTAACGAAGTATGCCGAAAACAAATTAAAAGCAATTGCTAAAGTAATTTCTACGGTTCCTGAAGATGTCAAATTTTTACGAAAAGCAGAACGCATCTTAGCAGACCGGGCACGTATGATCGAAGAAAATAGCATTGACTGGGGCCTCGGTGAGACTTTGGCTTATGGAAGCTTACTTGAAGAGGGGTTTGATGTTCGCATTTCAGGTCAGGACGTTGAGCGAGGTACATTCAGCCATCGCCATGCAATTTTACGTGATGAGATTTCAGAAGAACGTATCAATCTATTAAATACGAATCCTGAGAATAAAGGACAAATGTATATCTATAATTCACTTTTGTCAGAATATGGAGTCTTAGGATTTGATTATGGATATGCAACGGCGGCGCCAAATACCCTAACGATCTGGGAAGCCCAGTTCGGTGATTTCTCGAATGGTGCCCAGATTATGTTCGACCAATATATATCGTCTGCAGAAGATAAATGGAAGATGCAAAATGGTATTGTCATATTATTACCTCATGGTTATGAAGGACAAGGGCCGGAGCATTCTTCTGCGCGCATAGAGCGTTATTTACAGCTATGTGCTATTGATAATATGACCGTAGCTGATTGTACAACTCCGGCAAATATGTTCCACTTATTGCGCCGTCAGATGAAACGCGATTTCAGAAGGCCTTTAGTGGTCTTTACGCCAAAAAGTTTGTTACGTCATCCGAAAGCAGTCTCTACTTTGGACGATTTCAGTAAAGGTAAATTTCAGGAAGTAATTGACGATACCATTAATCCTGCCAACGTTAAAAAACTCGTTTTCTGTACCGGTAAATTCTACTATGATTTATTAGCCGAACGCGAAAAATTAAATCGTGAAGATGTGGCTTTAGTACGCGTCGAACAGTTGTTCCCGTTACATGAAGAAAAATTACAAAAAGTAATTGATCGCTATAAAAAAGTAGAAAAGTATGTTTGGGCGCAAGAAGAACCTGAAAATATGGGTGCCTGGAGCTATATGTTGCAACGTTTTAATTTGGTAAAACTGGAAGTCGCCTCTCGCGGATTCTATGCGGTTCCTGCAGCTGGTTCAAGCGCTCGATTTAAAAGCAGGCATCAACAAGTAATTAATAAAGTATTTGACTCAAAATAACCAAACCTCAGAATCCAAATCGAATCGTAGCATTGACTTTGGATTTTGATTATTGAAAATTATAAACTATGGTTTTAGAAATGAAAGTCCCTTCACCTGGGGAATCGATCACCGAAGTAGAAATCGCCACTTGGCTCGTTGAAGATGGTGATTATGTTGAAAAAGATCAGGCAATTGCCGAAGTAGATTCAGATAAAGCGACCCTGGAATTGCCGGCTGAAGAAAGTGGCGTGATTACGCTAAAAGCGGAAGAAGGTGATGCTGTAGCGGTGGGCGCTGTAGTCTGTCATATTGATACTAGTGCAGCGAAGCCTTCATCAAACGGTGAACCCAGAAAAGAAGAGAAAAAAGAAGAAACCCAAAAAAAGGAAGCAGTAAAGACTACTGAAACCAAAACTACTACTTACGCCACCGGAACAGCATCACCGGCCGCGAAAAAGATCTTAGACGAAAAGGGTATTTCACCGAGTGAAGTCAAAGGTACTGGCAGAGATGGCAGAATTACTAAAGATGACGCGGTAAAAGCAACTCCTAGTATGGGCACGCCATCCACTGGTGGCCCACGTGGTGCTGATCGCAAGAAACTATCGATGTTACGCCGTAAGGTCGCGGAACGTTTGGTAGCTGTAAAAAATGAGACAGCCATGTTAACCACTTTTAATGAAGTGAACATGCAGCCTATTTTTGACTTACGTACTCAATACAAAGAAAACTTCAAAGAAAAGCATGGCGTGAGTTTAGGCTTCATGAGTTTCTTTACAAAAGCCGTCGTACGAGCTTTACAATTATATCCAGATGTGAATTCTATGATCGATGGAGATTATAAAGTGTCCTATGACTTTCAGGATATTTCTATTGCGGTTTCAGGTCCCAAGGGATTAATGGTTCCTGTCATTAGAAATGCCGAAAACCTGACATTTAGAGGTGTAGAATCTGAGGTAAAGCGATTGGCAATTAGAGCAAGAGAAGGAGAGATCACAATTGATGAAATGACCGGTGGAACCTTTACTATTACCAATGGTGGGGTATTTGGTTCTATGTTATCGACACCGATTATTAACCCTCCTCAGAGTGCTATTCTGGGAATGCACAATATTGTGAATCGGCCTATGGCAGTTGACGGCCAGGTAGTGATTCAACCAGTGATGTATGTAGCTCTTTCTTATGATCATAGAATTATTGACGGCCGTGAATCTGTTGGCTTCTTAGTAGCCGTAAAAGAAGCACTAGAAAATCCGGTAGAGCTGCTAATGGATAACAATCCCGAAAGGGCCTTAGAGATGTAAAATAAAAGCTAAAAATCCCGCTCAAAGCGGGATTTTTTTTATCAAGAGGTCAGGTTTTTTTCATTTATCTCACAAATAATAAAACATATTTGTCAGAAGCCGTGCCCGAGGAAGTAATATTTTGGTCAATGGTCAAGCTATTGGAACCGAATGACAGCGCGCCATATTCAACATCATCTATGAAAAGAAAGCTTTCGTTACCGGAAGTTTCCACCCTGTAGTCATGTTCGCCATCGTCCACTCCAGTAGGGATTCCACCTATATTATTTGTCACGAATAACTTAAGATTGAATTCGTCAAATATCCACGTTATTGCACCGCGATCGACATTTGTATCTGACCCATTTACTCCTCCTTGAATATTTATCAAATTCCATGGACCAATGCCCTGATCGCCACCCCCGTCATCATCGACAGAACAACTTAAAATAAAAATAAGTGAAAGGAATAAGAAAATTTTTTTCATAATGATCAATTTTTACTTAGATATTAGAGTATTAAAAAGGTTGCGTAAGATATAAATTTAATCTAGAATGGCAACTTCTTCACATCCACATTACCCCCGGTTAGAATCAACCCTATCTTTTTACCTTTGAATTGTACTTTGTTCTTTAGAACAGCTGCCAGTGTAGTTGCACATGACGGTTCTACGATTATTTTCATACGCTCCCAGATGAGTTTCATGGCGTCTATGATTTCTTCTTCAGTTACCCGTATGATCTCTGAAACGTAGTTTTGAATAAGAGCGAAAGTAATGTCTCCCAGATTCGTTTTCAACCCATCTGCTATAGTGTTTGTAGTACTATTGGTTTCGATTTTACCACTTTGTAAAGAACGATAGGCATCATCTACTTCAAAAGGCTCGGCTCCAATCACTTTACATTTTTCCGAAAATGATAAGGCGCTTAAAGCAGTTCCTGAAATGAGTCCGCCACCGCCCACCGGAGCGATGATGATGTCCAGGTCAGGGTATTCATCAAGTAGCTCTTTTCCTGCGGAAGCATTACCGAGAATAACATTAAAATCGTTAAACGGATGTATAAACGTAGCACCGGTATCCTCTTGAATTCGTTGAGCCGTTGCCTCTCGGGATGCTATCGTCGGTTCACATTCTGTTATATTTCCCCCATATCCTTTAACTGCATCTTTTTTTACTTGCGGGGCATCACTTGGCATGACGATATGTGCTCTAATATTTAAACTTTTGGCTGCCAAAGCCAAAGCTTGTGCGAAATTCCCGGAAGAATGTGTAACAACACCTTTTCGTTTCTGGGCATCAGATAATTGCATAATTGCGTTGGTGGCACCGCGCATTTTAAAGGCGCCCATTTTCTGAAAATTTTCACATTTGAAATACAGTTCGACCCCTGCCAAAGTGTTTAACTGTTCAGAGGTCAATATCGGTGTAAGGTGCGTGAATGGGGCTATCCGCGTGGCAGCGGCTAATATATCGTTCTTAATATCCACTGGTTTCGTAATTTTTGATGCCGGCTTTAATGGCGATGGGCAATCTGTTTTCTTTAGGTGGTATCGGGCATGAATACTTCGTATTGTACACACAGTAGGGGTTGTATGATTTGTTGAAATCTATAACAATTTTTCCTTCTTCTGGATAGTCAGGCTCAATATATCTGCCCCCGCCATAGCTTTCATTGCCCGAAGTGCTATCGGTAAAGGGTATAAAAAGCACATCATAAAAAGCGGGTGAGTTTTTATCTTTACATTGATAAATATGCAATGTCACCTCTTTCCCGTTGAGGGTAAAGACGGCAGTACCAAAAGTTGAATATAAGGGTTTCCGATCTGTAGTGGTAGGCATTTCAAAGAGACGCGGACTCTCATCCTTCTTAAAACTGGCTTTGACACGATAGGTAGTATCTATGGGGAAAAAATCAAGTTTTCTAAACGCTTTGAAGTCTCCATCATTAAAAGGAGTTGTCTTTTTATCAGATAAAGTTTTGTTCATGTTGTACCGATATTCTTTGATCTGGTCAATGTAATTTTTGCCCGTATCAGTTTGAGCGCATGAAGTGATCGTGACAAACGCGAAAAATAAAATCAAATTTTTCATGAGCTAAAAATAACAATTAATGCGTTATTGTATTTAAAATTATTTTGTAGTTTTGCTGCGTAAAATTTAAATCATGTACCTAACAACAAATAGTATTGTCAAAAACCAGAAGTCTTTAGCGACCTATGGCCGGCGTATGAATTTGTTGTGATTATATTAAAATAAAGAATAACAATACAAGTACAACCCGGCTCATAGCCGGGTTTTTTAGTTTTGTATACAAATGAATTCAAATTGCAATGAAATTATTCCTCTATCTCAATCGAAAAATCGCGCAGCCCTATTTTAATGCGTTTAAGGGCTTGTCAAGAGAAGTTTGGTGGTTATCGTTGATCACACTAATTAACAGGGCAGGTACCATGGTGATTCCATTTTTGTCGTTGTACCTAACAAAAGACCTCGGGTTTAGTCTAAGCAAAGTAGGTTGGATCATGACGGCCTTCGGTTTGGGCTCAGTGATTGGGTCATGGTTAGGGGGGAGGCTAACTGATAAGATTGGTTATTATAAAGTGATGGTCTTTAGTTTGATAACTACCGGGTTTTTCTTTGTTGGTCTGCAATATCTAAAGACCTTTGAAAAGATGCTTTTAGGTATCTTCTCAGTGATGTTGGTAGCCGATATGTTTCGGCCTGCCATGTTTGTGGCTATGAGTGCTTACAGTAAACCTGAGAATAAAACAAGAACAGTAACATTGATTCGTCTGGCGATCAATTTAGGGTTTTCTGCAGGACCTGCTATTGGTGGGTTGATCATTACTTCTATTGGGTATAATGGCTTGTTTTGGATAGATGGGATAACCTGTTTTTTAGCCGGAATCTTATTGCTACAAGTATTAAACCCAAAAAAGGCACGCGTTCAGGATGAAATTAAGGTTGAAAATCCGATCTCGCCATTAAATGATAAGGCATTTATAGTATTTCTGGGAGCTATGTTCTTATTTGGGTTCATCTTTTTACAGTATTTCTCAACAATACCACTGTATTATAAAGATGACCAGCATTTAAGTGAATTCGAAATAGGGCTGCTCATGGCTATGAACGGTTTTGTGATCTTTTTACTTGAAATGCCGTTTATCAAAAAATTGGAAGATGGTGGCAAAAGTAAAACCTATTTAATGGTTCAAGGAGCTATATTGCTAGGAGCTAGCTTTTTAGTTTTGAATTTAAGTGGCTGGATTGGCGTACTGGTCATCGGTATGTTATTTATGACCGTTGGTGAAATGATCTTATTTCCTTTTTCCAATTCATTTGTGATTGACAGAGCGAGAAAAGGAAAGCAAGGACAATTTATGGCTTTATATACCATTTCATTTTCAATTTCTCATATTTTTGCCCATAATGCCGGAATGCAATTAATTAGCAATATAGGTTACGAAATGACCTGGTATTTAATGACTTTTTTGTCTATGCTCTGTATCTTATTGTTGTGGAGATTGAATGCTATTACTAAACAGGAATATGTAAAAAATGCCTAACAATTCGTTAGGCATTTTATTTAAGGCAAAATTGAAAACTCAATTGAAGAATTTGTAAACACAGTATGCGTTTGCGTTTTAAAATCGGTCTCTTTGGCCTTAAAGATATTATCTACGTACGTTTGCGGATTTAAATCAATCAATGGAAACCAAGTGCTCTGAACCTGAATCTGTAGTTTATGTCCTTTTTTGATGGTATGGAAAACGTCTTGAAGCTTAATAGTTACCTTTGTTGGTCTATTAGGTACAAAGGGTTCTGGTTTAGAAAAACTATTTCTAAATTTGCCACGCATTACTTCACTTCGAACCATCAAATGATAATTACTCATTTTTGTATGTGATTGCATATCTTCATTATTCTCTTCAGCATCGGGAGGGTGCACATCTATCACCTTCACGATCCAATCGGCATCGGTTCCTGTGGTGGCTACGTTGAGGTGCGCAACGATATCCCCGGCGAGCGTCATATCTTCTTCTAAAAACTCGGTTTCGAAAACCAATACATCGGGTCTACGCGCAGCGAAACGTTGGTCATCAGTCATGTATTTTCGCGGTGTGAAAACAGTTTTAATATCTTCAGTATAAGGTACAGGTCGTTTAATATCACTTATAAATTTTATCGCTTTATTTTTCTTTTTCTCTTTTGTGAGTTCTTGACCTTCAGATAAAAATAGTGTTTTCTTAACACTACTGGCTGGGGGCCAGCTTTGATATGTTTTCCATTCTTTTTTACCGGAGTCGAATACGTAAGCTTCTGGTAAACCAGTATTTTTATCGCCATCACCCTTCAAGAAATGATTAAAAAACTTCGTCTCTATTTCTCTTTGATAGAATTCAGAGATGGAATCACCGAAGTAATAATTACCAACACTATTTTTTCCTCTTGAACGTGCCCATGCGCCATGATCCCAGGGGCCAAATACTAAGGTATTATAGTTCTTCGGATTGTATTTTTCAATGGTCTTATAAGTTTCTAAAGGCCCATATAAATCTTCGGCGTCAAACCAACCACCAACAACCATCGTTGCTACCGAGGGCTTTATATTCTTAAGGTGCTGAATAATGCCTTTGCTTTGCCATACACTGTCATAGTTAGGATGTTCCACGAATTCTTTCCAGAAAAAATCATCAATAACATCCTTTCCCTTTAAGGAAGGGTTGTCAAGTGACTCATATTGAAAATAAGTATTCAAATTACTCAATGGGCCGGCATCCAGAAAGAATTGGTATTGGTCTTTTGTGCCCAAATCAGGTAGTTTATACCAGGCAGAATCAGTAGGTTTATTTTTTGGAGTTCCAAATAACGGGATCACTCTAAAATAGCTCAATAAAAAGGCCCCATTATGATGAAAATCATCAAAATAAAAATCGCCGATACAAGCCTGAGGTGAAGCTGCTTTTAAAGCTGGATGTGCGTCTAAAGTGGAATAGGTGGCATAAAACCCCGGATAAGAAATTCCCCAGGTACCCACATTACCATTATTATTTTCCACATTTTTTACCAACCAATCAATGGTATCATAAGTGTCTGATGCCTCATCAATGTCTTCTTTCGAATTTTTGGTAGGATTGTATGCCCGCATATTGTCATAGGTACCTTCACTCATCCAGCGGCCACGCACATCCTGATAGACTATGATATTTCCTTGTTTCATTAAATGGCTATTCGGGCCGATTTTTGTACGAAATTGACCTTCCCCATAAGGCCGGCAACTATAGGGTGTGCGCTGCAATAAGATAGGATACGTTTTGCTCTTGTTCTTTGGAGTATAGATAGTAGTGTGCAGCCGTATTCCATCGCGCATCGTGATCTGTACTTCTTTTTTATCGTAATTGTCTTCGACGTAGGTGTCTGGTTTGGCTTCTGTTGTTTCCTGATTTTTAATTTTTACTGGAGTTGTCTTTGTGCAGCTTACCAATAGTAGAAGCATTACTGTGAGTTGAGAGAACGTTTTCATGGTATGGATTGCGTAAAAGAAATAAAAATACAAAAACGGAACAGACCGATATGTTAAAATTATGCC
>JASJDL010000125.1 GCA_030065775.1 Flavobacteriaceae bacterium
TCTCCATTACAGCAACGCCATAAAAGTCTTATTGACGACGTTCTGGGTAAAATACGGCTGAGTTTTATAATAATTGAAAACGATAATGTCGTAGATGCCCTCGTACAGTATATAAAGAATGATGCGATTGATCTAATCGTAGTCGCGAATACTAAGCATACTTCATTAGATAAATTTGTGCTGCCCTCTGTTATCAATGGTATAAGCGCTCAGGTTAATATACCTATGCTGGTACTGCAAAACATTAGAAAATAATGAATTATCTATCTAAGCATGAGGGCTAAAATTGTAAGCTTCGAAATCGAAATTGTCAGTGAACCAAAACAGGATTACCTGAAGAAACTTTGTGTATTTGGATATTGTAATTAGTCCCTCTAAAAAGTACTTTCTCGCTAGACATTTCCTTTATTCTCAGGCCAATTACATTAGCATAGAACTTCGTAGCTATATCCAGTTCACTACATTGCACTGTTAAACGAACATCTTTCATTTTATAGAAGCCAATTTGAATCGAACATTACATTATGCACCGTCCTTTACCCAGAAGGTAATCGGAATTGAATACCGTACACCTACCGCACGATCTCGCTGTCTGGCCGGTTTCATTTTAGGTAATGATTGTATTACCCTATGAGCTTCTTTCTCCAGTCTGACATGAGGTCCTCGGGTTCGGATATCAACTATATTACCTGTATGATTGACTTTGAACTGTACATAAACTCTTTTCTTTCCTTCTTCTAAACCAAGTTCAGCTCCCAATTCTGTATTGAATTTTTTATTGATATGCTCCCGTACTTTTTCTTGAAAACACTTCTTTTTTTGTTCTTTCGTACCTTTACAACCTGGAAAAATAGGGGCTTCTTCGACTACTGCAAACGGCACATCTTCAACGATCTCTTCTTCTTCCACTACTTCTTCGATCTCTTCGATCTCTCGCACCACAACAGCATCATCCTGATTAATTTCTGTAGATTCAAGCACCGTCTCCTCAATTTCTGCTTCATCCTTTATGATTTCGATTTTCTCAGGAGCTGCGGCCGGTGGCGGTGGCGGTGGTTTAATTTGCTCGATACGCTCAGTAATGGGTATATCCTCTATATCATCTTCCTTAATGAAATTATATACGATTTCATCTATAGCACGATCATATGATTTTTGTTCGACCATGAGATATACTACCAATAAAGCTAAGGCTAAGCCTAGTTGGAAGAAAAATTTACTGTAGTTTTCTAATGTGGCTTTCTCTGATTTTTTAGATTTCATAATACCTATTTTTAAGTTAAAATAAATGGTAACTAGTGGTTTTCTATGTCTAAATTACTAGTAGTGAGTCAGAAAAAGAATGATTTTTATCAGCTTACCAGATTATACATCGGTGGTATATAAAAAGGCAGAAGGAAAACACTTCTGCCTTTAAACCAAAAAAAACCTAACTACTAATATTGTTCCAACAAATAATTAATCAAGTCTGTTGTTGTCACAATACCAACTAATTTTTTATCATCTATTACCGGCAATGCATGAAATTCTCTTTCAGACAATATTTCAGCAACTTCTTTTATAGTTGCAGATGAACTAACACCCACAAGATTTTTTGCCATTACCTGGTCTATAGTAAACATATTATAGACCACTGTATCTACTTCGCGCTCGTCTTCATAAACGGCATCTGCAAAACTTATTCTTAACAAATCGGTATAACTAAGCATGCCCACGACCTCATCTCCACTTACAACCGGAATATGTCGAATTTTATTTTTTTTGAATAGCTGCTCAGCAGTTGTCAAATCATCGGTTTTACTTATGGTAATAACATCTTTGGTCATAATCTTTGAAACGGGTGATCTTTTCTTCATAATGAATAGATTTTATTGATACATAAAAATATGCCGTACATATCATCCAAACCATGATATTTATCATATTATACCCTGTACTACTGTCCTATTTTTGACTCAAAATGGTTCTCATATGGGGTCTCAATCAGTAAAAGCAATCACAACCGATACACAAAGAAAAAACTTCGTTTATCATTTATTGAAAGATATTGAAGCTTTGGAAACAATGATTGAAACTGATGCTTTTGAAAAAGGCATCCAACGCATTGGAGCTGAGCAAGAAATTGTTATCGTAAATAAAAACTACAGGCCTTCATTTAATGCTCTAGAAATACTTGAAAAGATTAATGACCGGCATTTTACAACGGAGCTCGGATTGTTCAATATTGAGGCGAATCTAGACCCCTTAGAGCTTAAGAACAAATGCTTTTCCGACCTCGAAAATGACTTGACCGATTTAATTGAAAAAGCGAGAGATGCGGCTAAGGAAATAGCAGATGACAAGATTCTATTAACGGGCATACTACCGACCTTTAAACCTAAGGATTTGGTTTTTGAAAACATGACTCCTTTTCAGAGATATAAAGTGTTGAATGATGTTATGAGAAAAGTAAAAGGTGAGGGTTTTAGGTTACAAATACGAGGGATAGATGAACTTATTCTAAATCATGAATCCATCTTATTTGAAGCTTGCAATACCAGTTTCCAGGTGCACTTGCAAATTGGTTTAGATGAGATCATTGATAAGTTTAATTGGTCGCAAGCGATTGCAGGTCCTGTTTTAGCCTTAATGACCAATTCTCCTCTTCTTTTAGGCCGTGAATTGTGGAGTGAAACCCGAATTGCACTGTTTCAACAAAGTATAGACATACGTAATACATCTCACCTTTTAAGAGAACAAAAGCCACGTGTATCTTTTGGCAATGATTGGATAAGAGATTCAATATTAGAAGTATTCACAGATGATGTTACCCGATATGCGCCATTGGTAACTTCAGATTTTGAAACCAATGCAATGGAAGACCTTGAGAAGGGTATTAAACCTGAATTAAAAGCGCTCAATCTGCACAATGGAACCCTATATAAATGGAATCGTGTCTGCTATGGTGTTCATCAAAATATCGCTCATTTACGAATAGAAAATAGATATATACCTGCAGGCCCAAGCATCAAAGATGAGATAGCCAATGCATTATTTTGGGTTGGTGTCATGCAAGGTATGCCCAATGAATACAAAAATATACATACAAAAATGTCGTTTAAAGACGCCCGAGGTAATTTTATTAAGGCTGCCAGAAGTGGTATGGATACGTACTTTAACTGGTTTGATCAAGGTATTTCTGCAAAAGATCTTGCGAAAGACGTGCTTATACCAATGGCCAGAAATGGACTAAAAAAATCGGGTGTTGATGTGGATGATATCGATTACTATCTTACCATTATAAGGAAACGTGTAGATGATAATATCACAGGAAGCAAATGGATGGTGCGAAGCAGTCGAAAGCTGCGGGAAAATTTATCTCGGGATGAATCAAATATTCTGCTAACACATAATTTATATAAAAATCAGCTGGAAGGTTTGCCCGTTTACCAATGGAGATTAGCACGCAAAGAAACCCGTGAGCCCATAAAATCACATGACAAAGTCTATAAAATCATGACAACAGAAGTATTTGTGGTCAATGAAAATGATTTAGCCGAATTGGTTTATAAAATTATGGATTGGAAAAATATTCATCATCTTCCTGTCGTTAATAAACAGAACAAACTTCAGGGGATAATTTCAAGGTCTACGCTTAATCAACGGGAATCAATTGTACAAAAAGATAATTCTTTGGCAGTCAAAGATATTATGATTTCAACTGTGAAAGTTGGGCATCCAGAGATGACCATTGAAGAGGTAAAAAATTATATGATCAAACAAAAGATTGGCTGCCTGCCCATCATTGATAACGATGAACTTGTAGGAATGCTAACAAAAACCGATATTCAAAAAATTGATACGCCTACCCTATAATGAAAAGAATCACAATAGATTTTTATGATCAGCAAATTCAGTTAGAACGTATATTATATAGTTTTCATGTTAGTAATACTGCGCCAACGGTAATTTGTTTTGGAGGTATACACGGCAATGAGCCAGCAGGAGTTTACGGATTACTTAAGGTTATTGATGCTATCAAACGAAAGCATATTGAATTACAAGGAAATTTCTATGCAATAGCCGGTAACTTAAATGCATTAAGTAAAAAAATTCGTTATGCCGATATCGACTTGAATAGACTCTGGACACCAAGCCATTTAGCTCAGCTTCAAGCTAGTGGGCCAACTGACCGTGAACAATCAGAACAACTAGAGCTCTATGAAATCATAAAAAGGATTCATTCAAAGAGCAATGGACCTTATTACTTTCTGGATTTACATACCACTTCAGCCGAGAGCATTCCGTTTATTACCATCAGTGATTCGATAAATAACAGAAATTTCGCTGCTAATTTTTCTGTACCCACAATTTTGGGTATTGAAGAATATCTGGAAGGCCCTCTCTTAACATTCATCAATGAATTCGGGCACATTTCGCTGGGTTTTGAGGCTGGACAACATGACGATATTAAATCTGTAAAAAATTGTGAATCGTTTATCTGGCAAGCGTTATTGGCTAGCAATTTAATCAGCAAAAAGCAACTAACTGCTTCAGATACTACAAAAAAGCTATTCAATAAGCTAAATTTCAAAAAAGAATTTTACGAAGTCGATTATAGCTATCAGCTGAATGGGAATGATGATTTTATGATGATAAATGACTTTAAAAATTTTAGTGCAATAAAAAAAGATCAAGCGCTTGCTATCAATGGTACGAAAGAAATTACGGCTCAAATGAAGGGCTATATCTTTATGCCATTATATCAAAAACAAGGAAAGTAAGGCTTTTTTATCATTACCAAGATTTCTAAATTCTGGTTGGTGCTTTCCAGTTTGGCAAGGACAGCAAAACTACATCACTTTTTAAGGCTTTTACCGGGTATCAAGCAGGACCCAACAAATCAATATACCTTAATTGTTAATCCCAAAACCGCACGATTTTTAGCCACAGAGCTATTTCATATATTTGGCTATAGAAAAAAGGTCAGAAAAGGTGAAAAAATGCATTTTATTAAGAGAGATCGAAAGATTAGTGACTTTATTTAACCATATAGAACGATTACAAAAAAATGTGGGTCTTCCCTGATCTAAGGTCATTCGTAAATTCCTCTATCGACTTGTTCGTTAATTCTTCCACCATTGCCCTTCTTAATGGGGCTAATCTATCATGCATAGGGCAAGGATTTTCATTACTACAAACTGGTAGTCCGATAATACAGCTTTCAAATTTATCTAAACCATCAATACAGTCGACAATCGCGATCAATGAGTTTTGCTTATTCTTATCACTAAGATAAAAGCCTCCATGTCTTCCTTTAGAAGAAGACACCAAATGATTTTTTGTAAGTAGCTGTAATGTCTTGGCAAGAAAAGGTGCCGGCACCCCAATATACTTTGCAATAGTCGTGGGACTAAACTTCCTATTCTCGTTGGAGTTAAGCGCTAAATATAGCACACCTCTTATCCCATATTTACTTGATTTTGATAACATAATTTCAATATACAAATATAAAAAGATAAAAATATCTTTTTATCTGATAAATATCATGTTTTATGAGAGTTTGTCCATCTACATTTGCAAAGTAACTATAAATATTCATGTAATGAAACCAAATCTATTACTTACAGTTTTACTGTCTTTATTCATCTTCTTCGGATGTAAAAAGACAGAACCAACTAGCGAGAATAAGAGTACTTCTACTCCAATAGAGCAAGAAAGCAAAGGCCAATCCGCCGTTGTTGATGAAGAATCAGATGCCAATGCATTACAGGTAGCAAAATCTTTGGACGATTTCAAAACCTTAGTCGCGGCAATAGAAGCCGGTGGCGTCGAAGATGCTGTCGTTAATGCAGGTCCTTTAACCGTATTTGCTCCTACCAATGATGCCTTTGGAAAGTTACCTGAAGGTACATTAGAAACACTACTCAAGCCAGAAAATAAATCACAGCTTGCTTACATTCTTACCAATCATGTGGCACCTGCCAATTTTCCTGATACTCAATTAGAAAAAGAAGCCAAAAAAGGGCGAAAACTATACATGGCCTCAGGAAAATATTTGGATGTCGTGAAAAAGGACGATGGTATTTATGTAGGGGGAACCAAAGTTTTAAAAACGGTGCGAGTAAGTAATGGCTGGATACACGTAATTGGTGATGTGTTGGTTCCATCAGAAGAAGAATAAACAAATATTATAAAACTAAACTAATGGTTAAGAAAGTAATAGGCTTTATAGCAATACTATTGCTATTGGCAAGTTGTGGTGGCGAAAAATCTAAGACAGACGCCCCTGAAAGGACCACCGAACAAAAAGAGGTCCAGAAGCCAAAGAAAAATGAGGACTTAAAAACAGAAGAAATAGCTTCTGGAGATGTACCGGCCTCCGAAAAAATAGATCTAAAAAGTAAGGGTATTGGTCCAATAAAATCTCTAAAACTTGACGATGAAATTAATCAGGAAATGGTAACCAAAGGAGCTGAGGTGTTCAAGCTAATGTGTACCGCTTGCCATAGAGCTAACAAGAGATTTGTAGGCCCTTCCCCACAAAATATTCTTGAAAGACGCACTCCAGAATGGGTCATGAATATGATGCTAAATCCAGAAGAAATGGTAAAGAAAGATGCCCTGGCTAAAGAATTACTTATTGAATTCAATGGTTCGCCAATGGCCAATCAAAACTTAACAGAAGAAGACGCCAGAGCTATACTTGAATATTTTAGAACATTGAAATAAACCAACTTAAATTACTGTGATATGAAAACACTAATAAAATTTATGACTTTAGCCATTTCCATCGGACTATTTTTTAGTTGTGGAAATGGCACGTCAAACACTTCGAATCAAGGAGCACTATCGGCGAATGTCGCCGAAAAAGTATATGTAGCTCCTGGAGAACACGATGAATTCTATGCTTTTATTTCTGGTGGATTTAGCGGTCAATTGTCCGTTTATGGTCTCCCATCAGGCAGATTATTCAAGGTTATTCCCGTTTTTTCACAAGATGCTGAAAAAGCCTGGGGTTATAATGAAGAAACAAAGCCAATGCTGAACACTTCACATGGTTTTGTTCCTTGGGACGACTCACACCATCCAGACATTTCACAAACAAATGGTGAGTTAGATGGCAGGTGGGTATTTATAAATGGCAATAACACGCCACGTATTGCGAAAATTGACCTTACAACTTTTGAAACGACCGAGATTATCGAAGTACCTAACAGCGCCGGTAATCACAGTTCTTCATTCGTAACCGAAAACACAGAATATGTCGTAGCCGGCACACGCTTCTCGGTTCCTGTACCACAGGTAGATATGCCCATAAGTGAATATAAAGGTAAATTTAAAGGAGCTCTTTCTTTTATAAGTGTTGATCCTGAAGATGGCCGAATGGATTTAAAATTTCAGATTATTATGCCCGGGTTTAACTATGACTTATCACATCCCGGTAGAGGAAAATCTCACGGATGGATGTTCTTTTCGACCTATAATACTGAAGAGGCAAGCACCTTATTGGAAGTAAATGCCTCCCAGAATGACAAGGATTTTATCGCGGCCGTAAATTGGAAAAAAATTGAAGCATATGTGAATAATGGTGGTGGAAAAAAAATGGCTACGAATTATGCGCATAACGTCTATAGTGACGAAACACACACTGCTACATCTACAATGAAGAAAGAAGTGCTCGTAGTAGATCCTACAGAGGTACCTGATGCGGTTTATTTATTACCCACACCAAAATCTCCTCATGGTTGTGACGTGAGCCCTGATGGCGAATATATTATCGGTAGCGGTAAACTTTCAGCAGACTTGACAGCGCATTCTTTTACCAAAATGCTAGATGCGATTGAGAACAAAAAATTTGATGGTGATGCGTATGGCATTCCTATTATTAACTATGAAGATGTAGTCGGTGGAACAGTAAAAAGCGGTGGTTTGGGCCCATTACACACGGAGTTTGACGCAGAAGGTAATGCGTATACTACCTTCTTTATTTCCTCCGAAGTTGTAAAATGGAAATTGGGTACTTGGGAAGTCATCGACAGAAAGCCGTGTTATTATTCAGTTGGACACCTAATGATTCCAGGTGGTAACTCTAGAAAACCTTTTGGTAAATATGTGGTCGCCATGAACAAGATCACTAAGGATAGGTATTTGCCCACAGGCCCTGAAGTAACCCAATCAGCCCAATTATATGACATTTCAGGTGATAAAATGGAACTATTATTAGACTTTCCAACGGTAGGTGAACCTCACTATGCCGCAGGAATCGCAGCTGATATCGTGAAGAAAAACTCAAAAAAGTTCTTTAAACTCACAGATAACAAACATCCATATTCTGTCAAAAGTGAAGCTGAAACAAAAGTAACGCGTAATGGTAATGAAGTACATATTTATATGACCACCATTAGAAGTCACTTCGCACCTGATAATATTGAAGGTATCAAAGTCGGTGATAAAGTCTACTTCCATGTTACGAATCTCGAACAAGATTATGACGTTCCACATGGAATCAGTATGATAGGTGCCAATACCTCTGAAGTTCTGATAATGCCGGGACAAACAGAATCATTTGTTTGGGAACCTAAACAAGTGGGCGTTTGGCCATTTTATTGTACAGATTTCTGTTCTGCGCTACATCAGGAAATGCAAGGCTATATAAGGGTTTCACCAAGAAACTCTAATGTGCAGCTTTCATGGTCATTAGATGGTGAATAACAGAAAGATGACTTGATTATTTTAGTTTGAAAAGGCCATAGCGAAATAAGCTATTTCATATGGCCTTTTCTTTAAGAATTAAAAATTGAACAATGAAAAAATCGAAACTGTTAATGTTCCTGGCCGCCCTATTGCCCTTAGGCCTTTTTCTATTTCCTTTATGGAATATCACACTTGAAGCACCGCAATATCCTACTCCACTAGGCATGCATATATATATTAATGACTTTGCCGATGCGAATCCACATGATATCAAGAACATCAACCTAATGAATCATTATGTGGGTATGAAATATATTCCCGAAGCAATTCCTGAGTTTAAAATATTTCCAGCGGGTATTATTATTACCACTATATTAGGACTAATCATTGCCTTTAAATTTAGCCATAAGTGGTACCTCTATTGGTTTATTTTGATGGTTTCATTGAGTGCAGCCGGCCTCTATGATTTCTATCTATGGGAGTACGATTACGGTCATAACCTGGATCCCAGAGCGATTATGAAATTTACGAATCCTGACGGAACTCCTATGGGCTTTCAACCTCCGTTATTCGGCACAAAAAATATATTGAACTTCACGGCACATTCTTATCCACGTTTAGGTGCCTATTTATTGGCGCTGGGTATAGCTACATCGCTCGTCGCTTACATAGTAGGCAAAAAAGAATTAAAGAGAACATAACTGAATTAAAATGAAAAGCAAGATCATCATAGCATCCGTTTTAATAATCGTCCTAGTGTCTTGCTCGATTCGACCTTCAAAAATCGAGTATGGTGCAGACACCTGCCACTTTTGTAAAATGAATATTGTTGAGAAAACACATGCTGCACAACTGGTAACTAAAAAAGGAAAAACATTTAAATATGACGCAATTGAATGTATGCTTAATGACCTTCAGAATAAAAATAAAGAAAACATAGGGTAGTATTTAATTACAGATTATAACAGGCCCACAGAATTAATTGATGCGACAAAGGCAACTTTTTTAATCAGCGACCTGGTTCAAAGTCCTATGGGTGCAAACCTTTCCGGATTTCAGGCTGCAGACGATGCGCTGAGTGTCACGAATGAAGCAGATGGCCAGCTTTATAATTGGATCGAAATACAAGCGCTCTTTCGTAATAACTG
>JASJDL010000126.1 GCA_030065775.1 Flavobacteriaceae bacterium
AAATCAATTATATAAACAGTTTGGCATGCAAATCGCATGAACTAGAACAAATAAATTGTTTAATATAAAATTTAAAAAAATGATTACTACAGAAAACATTAAAAACGGAGTAAACGTAAATCAATTAGTAGAAACTATTGAGCACATCCAGGAAGATCCATCATTAGCCAAATTTGAATTTAGAGCGAAAAATCACTGGATTACTGGAGGGCACTGTGTAACAAGTGCTAAAAGCTTTTATGGTGCAGGTCAGGAGGACACTTCTCGTAAAGAAACCTTTACAATGGAGTGCGACCACCCAAATGTACTATTAGGTGAAGATAAAGCAGCTACGCCGGCAGAAGTAGTTTTACACGCATTAGGTTCTTGCTTAACTGGCGCTATGGTGTATCATGCCGCTGCAAACGGTATCGATATTCAAGGTGCGGAGTCAAGTTTAGTAGGCTCATGTGATTTGCAAGGCTTCCTAGGATTAGATGCCGAAGTTCGTAAAGGTTTTGACGGGATCAAGTTTAGATTAAAGGTAAAATCTGACGCGACTGAAGAGCAATTAAAAGAACTAGCCATGTTCTCACCTGTGTTTGATATGATTTCAAACCCAACGCCTATTTCCATTGAAATAGTAAAGTAATGTTCCTAAAGAAAACTGACCACTTGTTCTAATTTTTTAAGTGGTCTTTTTCTTTTTCATTTAAATGATTTCGAAATTCTTCAGTAACACGAATGAGAATTAACACTAGACATATTACAACGGCATTCGAAACGGTCGCCAAAATTGCCTTTAAAACCAACGAGGTCCTACCTATTTACCCTTGCACACCTACGTCAGAAATGTCTGCCTTAGCAGAAGAATGGAGCGCCACGAAACAGCAGAATATTTACGGTAAAATACCAACTACTTTTCAAATGCAAAGTGAAGCAGGTGTTGCCGGAACCATGCATGGCGCCTTACAAACCGGTGCTTTGTCAAGTACATTTACAGCTTCACAAGGATTGTTGTTAATGATACCCAACATGTATAAGATTGCCGGGCAATTGCTGCCCAACGTTATTCACATTGCAACCCGATCAGTGGCGACACATGCATTGTCTGTTTTTGGAGATCATAGTGATATTATGGCGGCCAGACAGACAGGGTATGCTTTTTTAGGAAGTGCTTCTGTTCAAGAAGCACAAGATTTTGCCTTAATCGCACAAGCTGCTACACAAAAATCTAGAATTCCATTTGTTCACTTCATGGATGGATTTAGAACATCTCACGAAACGAATTCCATTGAGTTAATTTCTGATGAGATCATAAGAGAAATGATGGATTCAAAAGTGATTCAAGAGCATAAAGACAGAGCATTAAGTCCTGATAATCCCGACCTAAGAGGCACCGCCCAGGGCCCGGATGTATTCTTTCAAAGCCGTGAAGCCCAGAACGTCTTTTACAAAATTTGTCCTGCGATCGTTCAGAATGAAATGGACAAATTCGCCGTCTTAACGGGACGACAATACAAGGTATTTGATTACGTGGGGCACCCCGAGGCCGAACAACTCATCATAGCAATGGCCTCATCAACAGAAACCATAGAAGAAACCATCCATTACTTAAATCAACAAGGGAATAAATATGGCTTAATAAAAGTTCGATTGTTCAGACCATTCAGTAAAAAATACCTATTACAAGCCTTACCGAAATCAACGAAATCAATTGCTGTCTTAGATAGAACCAAAGAGCCCGGTTCATCAGGGGAACCATTATATTTAGACATTGTTCAAGCAGTAACTGAAGCGTATCAGAATGAAGAGATCAGTAGCCTTCCAAAAATAATGGGTGGTCGTTACGGATTATCATCTAAGGAGTTCACTCCAGATATGGCGCATGCCATTTTCAATGATCTTAAAAGCAATTCATTAAAGAATAATTTTACCATCGGTATTATAGATGATGTAACGCAACTAAGCCTACAAGTCAATAAAGAAATTCATCTTCACAATGATACCTATCAAGCGGTATTTTATCAGGAAAAAACAGCTAATAACAACAGAAGCTTCAACAGTATCTTGAAAATAGAAGGCCGTAATCGATATATACAAGGTTACACAGCGTGTGATTATAAAAAATCGAATGCAAGAAACGTCGCACACTTAAGGATTCATTCGAGACCTATTAATGCCCCTTATGAAATAGCACAGGCCAATTTTGTCTCATGTCAGCATATTCGTTTTATAACAAATGATAATGCCATTGAACTACTTAAATTGAACGGAACACTTTTGATCAATTCTCAAATGAATTCGACCGAACTCTGGAAGTCGCTTTCAGCTGATAAGCAAAAGGCAATAAAAGAAAAAAACATACAGGTTTATATAGTTAATGAAGATCTGTTAAAAGAAAAATACAGCATTGATGGTTATGAGATCAATGGCATCTATGCGGCTTTTCTATGTTTAAAAAGTGATCCTCTTGACGTCAATGAAATAACTCATGTAAATAATAACATCCATAAATTAGATACGTCTGTTACTACAAATGCTTTAATTGAAAATGACGACTTTTCACATACCCTATTAGGCAAATTGCTTCATAATAAAGGAAATGAACTTGCAGTAAGTGAGTTTCCAATTGATGGGACCTATCCAACGAATACATCAACTCATAATTATACACTATTAACGAACGAATTACCCATTTGGAATCCTGAGAGCTGTACACAATGTGGAGCCTGTTCTATGGCCTGTCCACAGAGTGCTATACGCATGAAAGTTTACAGTGATTCGTATTTAGACGAGGCACCTGCTATTTTTAACTCAATTACATCTGACGATGCCGATTTTGATCTTCTGAACTTTACGGTGCAAGTGAATCCTGATCAGTGTAATGGATGTAATAATTGCGTAGATGCCTGTCCCGTGAAAGGGGCTTTACAACTAACGGAAAGCAAAAAAACGCTGCTAGCTGAACGAGACAGCTGGAATTATTTCGAAAGAATTCCTGAGCTGGATAGAAATAAAATAAATACAGAAAAGATAGGCCAACAACAGCTTCAAGAACCATTATTTAAGTATTCAACAGGTGTTGAAGCTTGTGGTGAAGCACCGTATTTAAAATTACTATCGCAGTTGTACGGAGATAGATTATTAATTGCCAACGCTACAGGTTCAAGTTCAATTTTCGGAGGGGCATTGCCTACTACGCCCTGGTCAAAGAATAAGCAAGGGAAAGGTCCGGCCTGGGCAAACTCATTGTTCGAAGATAACGCCGAGTTCGGATTGGGATTTCGTTTAGCTTTAGACTATCAGCAAAAGAGGAATGAAAGTGTTTGGATTGTAGGAGGTGATGGCTGGGCATATGATATTGGATATGGAGGATTGGATCATGTATTAGCAAGCGGTAAGAACGTAAATATTCTAGTATTAGATAATGAAGTATATGATAATACCGGCGGACAAATGTCTAAGGCAACTCCTTTAGGCGCTCAAGCGAAATTCGCCTTCAACGGAAAACAAAAACAAAAAAAGGATTTAGGCATGCTGGCGATGCAATATAAGCATGTGTATGTGGCTTCTGTAGCTATGGGTGCCGACCAGGAGCAAACTTTAAAAGCTTTTAATGAAGCAGAAAGCTTCGAAGGCACTTCAATAATTATTGCCTATTGCAATAGTCCTTCCCATGGAATTGATATGAAAAATCCAAGTAACTATCAAAAGGCCGCGGTTGATTCTGGCCAATGGCTATTATATAGACATGACCCAAGAAGAATAGAAGAGGGATTACCCCCTCTTCAGTTAGACTCAGAAACTCCATCTGTTAAAATTGAAAAATATTTGTTAAAAGAGCACCGTTTCTCTCATTTGCTCAATGCTGATAGCCCAAGATTTAATACCTTTATAAGACAAATACAGGGGCAGGTGAATGATCGGTTTGAGAAGTATTTGACCTTGGCGGCTTCCGAAAGTATGCAGTGCCGAATCGATCTACCCTAAAAAGAATTGCCAACAATAATTTGAAAGAAACAAAAACTAAATTAAAATACTATGAAATCAATTAGACTAGGAGATGTAGCTCCAGACTTTACGGCAAAATCTACAGAAGGAGAAATTAATTTTCATGACTGGTTAGGTGATAGCTGGGGTGTTTTATTTTCTCATCCAGCCGATTATACGCCTGTTTGTACAACAGAGTTGGGTACGGTAGCCAAGTATAAATCAGAATTTGAAAAGCGTAATGTGAAAGTCGTCGCCCTGAGCGTTGATGGTCTGGAATCGCATCAGGGATGGGTAAAGGACATCAATGAAACGCAAAACACAACGGTTAACTTTCCTATTATCGCTGATGAGGACCGGAAAGTATCGGTATTATATGATATGATTCATCCGAATGCTGATAGTCAGCATACAGTGCGTTCAGTATTCGTTATTGCTCCAGACAAAACAGTGAAGCTCATGATCACCTATCCTGCCTCAACAGGAAGAAATTTTGATGAACTATTACGCGTGATTGATTCATTACAGCTTACCATGTACCAAAAAGTGGCAACACCCGCCAACTGGGTAAGTGGGGAAGACTGTGTCATTGTTCCGGCTGTAACTAATGAAGAAATCCCTGAATTATTCCCGAAAGGATATACAGAGTTAAAGCCGTATTTGCGAATGACTCCGCAACCGGATGCAAATTAAAATACAAACTTAGACTTGTGAATTGAACCTCCGAAACGACGATTCGGAGGTTCAAGAATTTCGCTTTGAATTACTGGCATTGTAAAATTTTAGTATGAGAATTGTATCTCAAGAAAGTTCAATATTACACGGCCATGAACCTTGGACAGTCCTTAAAATTCTGTAAATTGCTGAGTAATTAACTAATCTTCAGCAAATAATGAAAACACTTACTAAATGGATGCTATACATTTGTTTGTTTGGCATTTTTCTTTCAACACAAGCCCAACAACTTAATGAGAACACTTTTAAAGGATTAGAGTTTAGAAATCTGGGTCCTGCTTTTACTTCTGGCCGCATTGCAGATATTGCGATGCATCCTAAAAATGAAAATATATGGTATGTAGCCGTAGGCTCTGGAGGTGTTTGGAAAACCACAAATTCCGGAACCACCTGGACACCAATTTTTGATAATCAGTCTACCTATTCAATTGGCTGTATTGCAATTGACCCCAATAATCATCATACGATATGGGTAGGTACGGGTGAAAATGTAGGCGGACGCCATGTAGCCTATGGCGATGGTATTTTTGTCAGTTATGATGATGGAAAAACCTGGAAAAATATGGGTCTAAAAAATTCAGAACATCTATCGAACATTATTGTACATCCCAAGAATTCAGATGTGATATGGGTGACTTCACAGGGCCCTCTTTGGACGAAAGGAGGAGAACGCGGTGTTTACAAATCTTCTGATGGCGGAAAAACTTGGAAAAGAACCCTAGGTGATAGCGAATGGGTCGGAGCCACTGATTTGGTCATTGATCCTAATAACCCGGAAGTACTGTATGCAGCCACATGGCAACGACAGCGAACCGTGGCAGCTTATCTTGGTGGCGGACCTGGGTCGGGCATTCACAAAAGTATTGATGGTGGTGAGACATGGACGAAACTTACGAATGGAATCCCTGAATCTAACCTAGGAAAAATCGGACTGGCGATTTCTCCTTTTAATTCTGAAGTCATTTATGCTGCTATAGAATTAGACCGCAAAAAAGGCGGTATTTTCATGTCAACGAATGGAGGTACTTCATGGGTAAAGCAATCTGATGCAGTTTCTGGAGGTACCGGCCCTCACTATTACCAAGAGCTATATGCTTCACCACATCACGAAGGCCAACTGTTTCTTATGAATAATCGTGTGATTATTTCGGATGACCATGGAAAAAACTATCGGCAGATGAATGAACGAAATAAGCATGTCGACAGCCATGCCATGGCCTTTAAAGCTTCCGATCCTAATTACGTATTATTTGGCACAGACGGCGGGCTTTATGAGAGTTTTGATCTGACCAAGAGCTGGAAGTATATCAGAAATTTACCAATTACGCAATACTATAAAGTTGCTGTCGATGATACAGCTCCGTTTTATAATATTTATGGTGGTACCCAAGACAATGGTTCTCATGGTGGACCTTCACGAACAACAAGTTCTGATGGTATTGCCAATGCAGATTGGTGGAAGACCCTTGGAGCAGATGGTCATCAGCCGGCGACAGAACCAGGGAACCCCGATATTTCCTATGGGGAATTTCAACAAGGTCGTTTATGGCGTATAGACAATACAACAAGGGAAACCGTATATATTCAGCCGCAAGGTAAGGAAGGTGACCCCCCTGATCGTTTTAATTGGGATGCACCCATTCTTGTAAGTCCACATAACCCGACAAGGCTCTATGTAGCATCACAACGTGTGTGGCGATCTGACAATAGGGGTGACGACTGGACACCAATATCAAATGATTTGACCCTGAACCAAGATCGAATCACCTTGCCGATGTATGGTAAACAACAAAGTTGGGATAATGCCTGGGATGTTGGTGCGATGTCAAACTACAATACGATTACTTCTCTTGCAGAATCTCCAAAACAAGAGGGATTGCTTTATGCAGGTACTGATGATGGAATTATCCAGATAAGTGAGAATGGAGGAGACTCCTGGAGAAAAGTGTCTTTAGGTAAGATTCGGGGTCTACCCATGATTCCTTTTGTCAATGATGTTCGGGCTGACTTATTCGACGCTAATACCGTATATGCAGCACTAGACAATCATAAATACGGCGATTATAAGCCTTACGTGATTAGAAGTACAGATAAAGGGAGAACCTGGTCATTAATGAATGGCGACCTTCCAAAACGCTTGCTGACGTGGAGATTGGTGCAGGATCATATTGATAAAAATCTACTGTTTCTGGCAGCAGAAGATGGAATATACTTTACCAAAAATGGCGGTACGAACTGGATCAAATTGAAAGGAGGAGTCCCAACAATATCATTTCGGGATATCACGATACAACGTCGTGAAAATGATTTGGTAGGGGCATCATTTGGTCGAGGGTTTTTTGTGCTCGATGATATATCGCCGATTCGTGAATTCGATGCTTCTATGAATGCTGCAGAAGCTACCTTGTTTTCAATTAAACCGACCTATTGGTATCGCGAATCGACAAGGGTAGGGAGCCAGGGCGATGCTGAGTACATCGCCAAGAACCCACCTTTTGGTACTGTGTTCACCTATTACCTACCCGATAAGATAAAGTCTTTAAAAGATCTTCGCATGGAGCGGGAGAAGAAAGGAAATACAAATTTTCCGGGTTGGGAAGCACTTGAAGCAGAAAAGAACCAACAAATTCCAGAACTTTTGCTGCTTATTAAAGATGCCAGCGGTACGCTAGTCAAGACGGTAAAAGGAACCAATAAAAAGGGTTTTAACCGTGTTAACTGGAAGCTCGACTATGCCGCAAGACGAGGCGAGCTATTAAATCCTCCCCAACGGCAACAGAACTTCTTTGGAGGAAGTGGAGCAATGGTCACACCAGGAGAGTATACTATTACACTGGTAAAAAGAGTAGACGGTGTAAGTACAATCTTACAAGGCCCAAAGTCATTTAAAGTGGTTCCGATGTATGATGGTGCCCTACCGAGAAAATCATTTGACGAGATGAATAATTTCAGAAATGAAGTAGTAGCTTTTCAACAAGATCTTCGGGCAACAAGTCTAATGTTGGCCAAGAACTTAAACCAAGTGAACGCTATGCAGCGCGCTGCAGATAAAGCGACAAACCCAGCACCAGACCTTGTGACTAAAATAAGTACTGCCAGAACGAAGCTGTTAGCTCTTGACAAGTCGCTTAATGGGAATAAAGTGAAACGTGAAATAGGTGAGCGATCAGGAAGAACACCGAATGACGCCTCCTTTATTGGAAGGATTGCACTCTCAAATACGTATGGCCCAACCGGAAACCATAAGGTGGCCCTTACTGCCGCTAAATCACTTCTATCAAAGATCAAATCTCAGTTACAGGCGCTTCATACGAATGAGCTTGCGGAAATAGAACGTGACCTGAAAGCTGCAGGTGCGCCATGGATAGAAGGTCAAGGACTTTTAAAGAACTAATATCATTCAGTTAGATATCATGCCGAAGGAATAATTACTTTGGCATGTTTTTAATGTAAACATTTGAGAGATAGTGATTTGTAATTGTTACTAAAAAAAAGATAAGTATTGAGGTAGGAAAAACCAGGGAACCGTTGTTCTAATAATGTACGAACAGTACAGCGACGTTAATCTTAAAAACATAATTTACCGAAAAGGGAAAATTGCTACAAAAGAAATATTTATAATACTTTTTTTCATGATAGAGAAAGCTCCGGAACATCTGGAGCTTTTTTCTTTAAACTATTTTAACATAGGGTCTCGTAATAATTATTTATCTTTCGATATCAAATTGCTTCGATGCCGATTTCTAAAAAAATTGTATTAATTATTTTGGGTATTCTTTGTTTTACAGCTGTTTCTTGTAAAGATGATAATACTGTTGACAGGGGCGAGTTTACCTCATGTGATGATGGTATTCAAAATGGAGGTGAAGAAGGGGTTGACTGTGGGGGTCCTTGCCCGGTAATATGCCCAACAGGTAGTACCATAGGAGGTGAAATAGTGGGTGTTCTGGATTTAACTGAAGGTGAAGAATTTTTACTGACCGGACCTATGCTCGTGCGTGATGGAGCACAACTAATTATTCGGTCTGGAGTTACTATCAAAGCTCAAAGAGGTACTAATGCATATATAGCAATCGCACAAGGCGGTACTATTTCTGTTTTTGGTACAGAGAACAACCCAGTTGTTTTGACATCGAATGAAGAAAATCCACAGCCGGGTGATTGGGGAGGTTTACTGCTATTCGGAAAAGCTCCTACGAATTCTGGAGGTATAGATCGGTCTGATTTACTGGATATTTTTTACGGAGGAACTGAAGCGGGTGATTCGTCAGGTATACTACGTTATTTAAGGATTGAATATGCGGGAGCCGAATATGATGAAACATTGAATTTCAACGGTCTTTCTTTGTATGGTGTAGGCAGTTTCACTACAATTCGTAATGTAGAGACCTATAGAAGTCAAGGCAATGGCTTTAAGTTTATAGGAGGTACCGTGAACTCTGAGAATCTTATTGCCTTAGAAAATGAAGAAAGTGGTATTGTAGTAAGCGATGGTTGGAATGGAGTTTCAAATTCCTGGTACATAAGCAACAGTGGTAAGAATTCACTGGAGATATTGAATAGCGAAGAAGATCCCTTAAGAGTTCCAATAACCGGAGGGGAAATTTCTGATGTCAGCCTTTTAGCCCCTTCATCCCTAGTAGCTATAGATTTCGCAGATGGTGGTGGAGAAATTAATCTGAGTAATATTTACACTTCAGGGATAGATTTAGGTATACAAATCCAAGGTAACGAAGCAACGACGTTGGTCAACAATGGTGAATTTATCATTGATGCCATTGAATTCGATAATACGGGTAATGGTTTTATGCCGACAAATTATGCAGGCCCTGTAAATTTTTTTCAAGAAGGAGATAATTTAGGTGCAGGCAATAAGGCGATACCACCAGATTGGGCAGCTTTATGGACAATTGGTTTCTAGCTTCAATTAACATAAAAGGTCTTCTTGATAGCTACCGGTTTACCTTTATTTGAGAAACCTTGAATAGAAACTTCAAATTCACCGCTGATATCTGAAGTATAAAATTGGATGGTGAGTTCTTTTTCTCTTGCTTTACTACCAGGCGCCCATAATAATTGATACCGGTCATCTGGTATTTTATTACCCCCATTAA
>JASJDL010000127.1 GCA_030065775.1 Flavobacteriaceae bacterium
CAAATGTATCGCCTTGTTGCAATTTCGCATAGATATCATTGATTTGTTTTTTAGTTTGCGCACTGTCTTTCGCTTTGTTCTTAACCATAATATGTGCAACCTCTACTTCACCTTGTGAAGGACGTTTATCTTTCACCTTGATGATATGATAACCAAAGCTCGTCTTAAAAGGCATCGATACAGCACCGACTTCATTTGTATAGGCAGCATTTTCAAAAGGATATACCATGCTAAAAGCCGTAAAATAACCCAAATCACCTCCATTTTTTTGAGCCGATGGATCTTCAGAATAGTCTTTAGCAACCTCCTCAAATGGTCTTCCGTCCAATACCTTAGTACGTGCCTCCATAATCTTCTTATAGGCCATGAGCGTGTCCTTTGGAGATGCTTTTGGGTTTAAACGCACTAAAATGTGACTGGCATTCACCTCTTCTAACATTCTATTGTAAGCCTCTTTAACCAAAGCGTTAGTAACTTTACTGTCTTTAAGGTATGGCTGAATTAGTTGCTCTCTGTATTTTTCTAATTCTCTTTTATAGGAAGTAACCGTATCTAAACCGAAGGCATATGCCTGTTTCAATTTTAATTTATAATTGACATAAAGTTCCAGATAATCTTCAACAGACCGCCTGTTTTCTTCCTCGACGATATCCCTGTTTTTATTAAATACCCGTAAGAATTCATCTGAATAAATCGGTTCATTATCAACAGTAAATAAAACGTCTTTTTTCTGTTGAGCATTTACCGAAAATACCACGAAAGGTATGAGTACGACCAAGAACTTCTTCACTATCATCGATTTACTAAGCTGTAATTTGATTTTGTCAGGAGATTTGTATACAAAACGCACAAAAATATCTGAATATTTTTAGTTTTCTTGTTAAATAAATCACAAAGAAATAACACCTTCGACGTTCGATACTTCCTTGTATTTTTCAATAACAGCATCGGCATTTTTCATTTGAACCATGACCGTTATGCTGCTGTATTTACCCGTCTTTGAAGGTTTCTTCTGAATCACCGCCCCCGTGTGATCAAAAATAGTCTCTATTTCAGCTATTTTTTCTTTACTTGATGGGATAATAAACTTATACATATATTCTGTAGGAAATCGCGTCGTCTCTTCTAAGCTCGATTTCAATTTCTTATAAAATTCATCCTCTTTATTCATCTCTTCGTTTTACTAATTCATTCAAAGACAATACCATTCTTGGTTTGTCGGCAAATTGCTGACAAAAATACCGATATTATTCGTCTAAACTAAATATTTTCTTTTCTTTGTTTTAACAGAATCTTTAACAGGACGAATGCAGCTAAAGGTTGTAATTACAGGAGGGCCAAGCACCGGAAAAACCACCGTCATCAATGCGTTGATAAAGCGCGGATATTTCTGCATGGAAGAGATCTCAAGGCAGGTCACTAGAAAAGCGCAAGAAGAAGGTATTGAGCAACTATTTCTGGAAGATCCGCTCTTATTTAGCAAACTACTTTTGAAAGGAAGGATACAGCAATATAAAGAAGCAAGCAAGGGTAACGAAAAACTGATCTTCTTTGACAGAGGCATACCAGATGTACATGCTTATATGAATTATATGGGTGTTGCCTATCCGGACACCTATCTTAAAAATAGCAGGAACTATAAATACGATTACGTCTTACTCATGCCACCATGGGAAAAGATTTATATTACTGATACAGAGCGCTATGAAAGCTTTGAACAGTCATTGGCAATATATAATCATCTCAAACATGCCTACGAAGACTTAGGCTATGAGGTGATGGAGATTCCTATAACATCTGTTGAAGAACGTATTGATTTTATTTTGAAAACCGTTAATGTATTGTAATGGACGCACCATTAGAGGTACTCAAACACTATTGGAACTACGATACCTTCAGAGAACCGCAAGCTGATATTATTGATGCGCTGCTCAAACAAGAGAATGTTTTTGCACTATTGCCTACCGGCGCAGGTAAATCTATTTGTTTTCAAGTTCCTGCAATGTTATTAGAGGGGGTCTGTGTGGTGATCTCACCGTTAATCGCCTTAATGCAAGACCAGGTTGACAATCTTAAAAAGAAAGGTATAAAAGCTGCAGTGCTATCGGCAACATTAAAACAAAATGAAGTTGTCGACCTTTTTGATAACCTGGCTTTTGGAGGCTATAAGTTTTTGTATTTATCTCCAGAGCGGTTGCAATCAGAATTCATCCAACAAAAACTGAAGCAACTTACTATTAGTATTATTGCCATTGATGAAGCACATTGCATCTCAGAATGGGGTCATGATTTTCGTCCTTCCTATAGAAAAGTGAATGTCATAACCAATATGCATCCTCAAGCAAAGGTCATAGCACTGACAGCTTCGGCCACAACCAAAGTTACCGATGATATCCTTAAAAGCCTTCAACTAAATGCGGTCGTTAGGTTTAAAAGCAGTTTAGTTCGTCCTGAAATTCACTATAGCGTAAAAAAAACCAATGCTGTCCGTCAAGGTATTAAAAACATACTATCAACGAATGGTCAGCCTGCAATCGTATATATGTCCAGTAGGAAAGCAACGAAATCCATCAGTGAGTATTTAAATAAAAATCATATAAAATCGAGTTTTTATCACGGTGGTTTATCACCAATTGAAAAACAAAAATCCTATAAAGACTGGCTTTCAGAAACAACACCTGTCATGGTGGCTACCAATGCTTTCGGAATGGGTATTGACAAAAACAACGTAACCAAAATCATTCATGCAAACCTTCCTTTGAGCATAGAAAACTATATGCAAGAATCTGGAAGAGCTGGCAGAAATGGTAACAAGTCTATCGCTTGTTTGCTCTACAATGATGCATCGATTGCTGAATTCAAAAGCCATTTTAAAAAAGCTTTGGTATCTCTTGATTTTTTGAAGGAAATCTATGACAAATTAAACCAATTTTTTCAAATTGCCTTAGGCGAAAAGCCTGTAGAGCCCTTAGCATTTGATCTAGCCAGGTTTTGTACCACTTATAATGTATCCTACCTGAAGACCTTTAACGCAATCAGTATCCTTGAAAAAGAAGGTATTATTGAACTGACTGAAAATTTGAATAGAAAATCCACTTTAAAATTTATAAGTAACAAACAACAAATCTTTAAGTATAGTGAACAACATGCGCAGCTCGATAAGCTTATAAAAATAGTGTTGAGAACCTATGGTGGGTTATTTGAGCATGACGTAAAAATTGATGAGTTTATTCTCTCGAGAAAGGCAAACCTGGTAAGAGAAAATGTAGTTCAGTTACTTGCGCGGCTGCACAACGATAAGATCTTAGACTACAAGCCTGTACTAAGTGATCAATCTATATCTTTCTTAGTGCCAAGAGAGGATTCATATACCATTAATCGAATCGCAGATAGCGTAAAACAGCGTCAAAAGATCAAACAGGAAAAGCAAGAAGGCGTTTTAAATTATATAGCGAACACCGATCTGTGCAGAACACGTCAGCTATTGAGTTATTTTGGTGAAAAAGAAGTAAAAGACTGTGGATGCTGTGATGTTTGCATTTCAAGAAGTGCTCCGGCAACTTCTGTTGATTTCAACAGTATTTCAGAGCGCATTTTGAAATTATTGGCAAGCAATCCTTTAAGTTCCCGAGAGTTGATAAAGATGCTGAAGCAAGATCAAAATGCTGTGCTTAGCACGCTACAATTATTATTGGATAAGAATAAAATAAGCATAACTTCGCAAAATAAATTTCAACTCAAGTAAGTATGCGCGATTTGCGAATTGTTTTTATGGGTACGCCTGATTTTGCTGTTGGTACTTTGAAAGCGCTTCTAGACAACCACTTTAATATCGTTGCGGTTATCACGGCACCGGACAGACCGGCTGGAAGAGGACGAAAACTCAACCAATCTGCCGTTAAAAAATTCGCATTGGAGCATCAATTAAAGGTCTTACAACCCACCAATCTTAAAAATGAAGAATTTTTAAGTGAGTTGAAATCGCTTCATGCCAATTTACAAATTGTTGTTGCATTCAGAATGCTTCCTAAGGCAGTATGGCAGCAACCTGAATATGGCACGTTTAATTTGCATGCGTCACTATTGCCTGAATATCGCGGAGCAGCGCCAATTAATTGGGCTATCATCAATGGTGAGAAAAAAACGGGTGTCACCACTTTTTTCATTGATGAAAAGATCGATACCGGTGAGATCATACTGCAAAAAGAAGTCAAGATCAAAAAGCATGATACTGCTGGCGATTTACATGACCGGTTAATGGAGGTGGGCAGTAAACTCGTAATTAAAACCGTCGAAAAAATTCAGGAAGGTCCAGTAATAACACAAAAGCAGCCAGATAAAGAATTGAAAGCTGCCCCTAAACTATTTAAGGAAACTTGTAGAATTGATTGGGGTGATTCTCGCAAAAATATCTATAATCATATTAGAGGATTGAGCCCTTATCCTTCGGCATGGACTATTCTACAGAATGGAGATCAACAGATTGAACTTAAAATCTATAGCGCTGCAAAGCAAAAGGAAGTACATAATTATCCGTTAGGAACCTTAGTACCCACAAAAAAAGAATTAAAAGTTGCGGTAAAAAAAGGATTCATTCTCTTACTTGAAATACAGCTTTCCGGAAAACGAAAAATGGCCGTTTCAGACTTCTTGAACGGGTTTTCTTTTGATGAAAATGCAAAGGTGCTCTAAGCCTTTGTTTATTGGGCTTTACAGGATTTTAAAGCTTTTCTTCGGGGGTTATTAACAAATGGCCGTAATTTATCAACAAAACAGGTGTTTTTGGTAGCAAATCTTGCGTAAACCCCTGTAAAATCTATATTTGTTGGGCTTTAAGAAAGCAAAATAGATTTTTTAACCAATTTAATTTTTTAATTATGAACAAATCAGAATTAATAGAATCAATGGCTGCTGACGCAGGGATCTCTAAAGCTGCTGCAAAAAAGGCATTAGACAGTATGATGGGTAATGTAGAGAAAGCACTTAAGAAAGGTAATAGAGTATCTTTAGTAGGTTTTGGTTCTTGGTCAGTTTCGAAGAGGGCTGCGAGAGACGGAAGAAACCCTCAAACTGGTAAATCAATCAGAATCGCTGCTAAAAATGTGGTGAAGTTCAGACCAGGAGCTGAATTAAAAAATTCTGTAAACTAAACAACAGTTTTTCTATAGAAACCCTCATTTTCATGAGGGTTTTTTTATGTGATAAATTTTACTATATTAGTTGAATATTAATTTGTTATGCTGTCGTTGAAGCCAACAAAGGGAAAGTTGCTAGTCGCCGATCCATCTATATGGAATGATTCCTCATTCAATAGATCAATAGTCTTATTGTCTGAGCATAACGACGAAGGTGCCGTTGGTTTTATCATGAACAAACCGTCTATCTACACCATTAGCGACCTGATACCTGAAATAGATTCTAACTTGCGCATCTATAACGGTGGACCGGTATCTAAAGAAAATCTCTATTTTGTGCATCGCATACCCGAAATGATACCCGATAGCATTGAAATTGGTGATGGCATTTTTTGGGGTGGTGACTTTGATACCGTTCAGCAGCTACTCGATGATGGTATCTTGTCAGCAGATGATATTCGCTTCTTTTTAGGATATTCTGGTTGGAGTAAAGATCAATTAAATGACGAATTAGAAACTACTTCTTGGAAGGTTATAGAAAATAATCACAAGAACATCTTCGGCATCCATTATAAATCATTTTGGAAAGACGAACTCATGAAATTTGGTGGCGAGTACCAATTATGGGCGAATGCCCCTGAAAATCCAAGCCTGAATTAAGCCAATAGGGCCAAAGCATTTAATTTTTTTCTTAGTTTTTCAGATACTTCGGTGGTGTAAATCTTACGCCTATATTTGGTAACCGGTTGTATACCAACAATGGCGTTGGTAATAAATACCTCATCAGCTTTTTGCAATTCAAAAGGCGATATTTCAGTTTCCCGGATATCGAAATCTGGATCTTTTTTAAGGATTTCTAACAGTTTTTTTCTAATAATTCCTTTGATACAACCTTCGGTCATGGCCGGAGTCAGAATCGTGGATCCTTTTACTAAAAAGAGATTGCCATTGATGGCCTCCACCAATTGTTTCTTTTCATTTAGCAATAGGCAATTATCGTAGCCGTTTTCAGTCTTAAAAATACTCGCGATGACATTAAGAATCTTGTTATTCGATTTTAAAGTGGACAGTAATCCTGAATACACATAATGATCTTTGAACAATTCAACCTCATAGTCTTCTTTTATAGTTTCATCGAGTTCAGACGCTTCTATCAGAAAGTCTGAGTCATTTGTTAACGGGCTATACAACCCACCCTCTTTTCTAAATATTGAAAAACGTACGCGGGCATTGGCCAGACCAATTGCAGCCGCGAGCTTTAGGATTTCTGATTCAAAGTATTCTAAAGTGAAATTCATGGGAACGTTCATGCGGAGCATGCGCGCGGAAGCCATTAGCCGAAAGTAATGATCTTCGGCGAAATAGACTTTTTTATTCTTGACTTTTATGGTTTCAAAAACGGAATCACCATATTTAAAGCCTCTGTTATTTAAAGAAATACTCGCATTGGCTTTTGGTATAATTTGTCCGTTATAATTAATCATATCAAAAATTTAGATTGCAAAACTACATAAAAAAAGCCTTGACGGTCTCAAGGCTTCTCTTCAATTTTAGGGGTTTACTAGGCCCCTATTGTATGTTTTAATTCATCGATCTGGTTTTCCCAGAACATTTTGGATTCTTCTACTTCATCTTCATCTGAGAAAGCGGTCACAATTAAAGAGACATCTTTAGTAATTTCATCAACCTGAATTCTGAATTCGAAATAGGTATCTTCTTCCTCCTCCAACCATTTAAAGCGAATACGCTCATTGGTTTTATAAGAAATACGCTTAGCCTGTTCTTCAGAATCATCCCAGATAAAGGTAAAGATATCACTACGTGAGTTTACATTATCTGCGAACCACTCGCCTAACCCATCAGGAGTAGACAAGTAATGGTATAAAAAACTCGGTGATGAGTGTATTGGGAATTCTATTTCAAATTTAACTTTGTCAGACATTTAACTTTCTTTTGATAGTGTGACAATATAGATATTATTTGTTTTAAAAAAAACTTTTTTAAAAAATTAAATTCAGCACTTGTAGCGAGTAAATTTGTTGTTATATTTGCAACCGCAAAAACGGCGAGGTAGCTCAGTTGGTTAGAGCGCAGGATTCATAACCCTGAGGTCACGGGTTCAACTCCCGTCTTCGCTACAATGACTACTAGGCAGTTACAGTAATGTGACTGCCTTTTTTAGTTACATAGGTACAACATTTCCTTCGTTAAACAGGATCAAATAATGTTTCCGAGAACAGTGGACTAGTTGGTGTTATTCTTCCAATGCATTTTATTGACGCCTAATTTTGTGCCTGTCTGCAAAGGCAAAGGCAGGTCTCCACAAAATTTTGCTTCAAAGGCTTCGGCCCCTCGATTTACCACTTTAGACAAAGCGCATGTGAGAACACATGCTTCAGCGAAAATAGATTTCGTAAATATTGCTCCTCAGATTTTAGGACTGATCCGTTAAACACCTCTAATACCTAGCACATATTGGATCAAACGGAAAATCTGGGGACTGATTGTACTATGCTTAGATTTTGATTGTCTCACAAAGTATATACTCAAAGTTCCTTTATCTGGGGTGCAATTTTTTAAGATAATGTACGGATTTCCGTTCAGTCCGTTTCTTCACAATGTATTGTAAATTTGCTGCTAGTTGTTTGTGAGACACAAACAACGGCGTGAATGGCACTCTTAAGATTTTCTGTTTAATTCATACTCAGTTTCAGAAATACCGACTGATCTATATTTTACGATCAACTTATCAGTAAGATTTATTAGCACTCCATTGCATCTCAAAAGAATACTCACCAGTCAAATGGACATTGAGCAGTGCTGGTAGGTCATCTTTATTGCACTTGACCCTAAATCAAATTTTTATATCTAATTTGTCTTATAGGTAGATTTTCAATATTGAAATACTATATTGCCGAATTGAAAATTCCGAACGATAGGACGCTGTTTATATTTAACGTCAAGTTTATATTTTGAAACTAATGTTCTATTAACTTAAATGCTCGGATATCATATTTTGACTAAAAATTCATTACTTAATGGAATTAAATAATCCTAAGATAATCCGGGCCTGGGGAATGTATGATTGGGCAAACTCAGTCTATTCTCTTGTTATAACCTCAGCTATATTTCCGATCTATTATCAGAGTGTAACCTCAACTGAGGATAGTGATGTGGTAGATTTCTTTGGCTTTGAGATTGTTAATTCTGTACTGTATTCTTATGGCTTATCCTTTTCCTTTCTGGTAGTTGCGGCAATATTGCCTTTGCTTTCCGGTGTGGCTGATTATAGTGGTAAGAAAAAGTTATTCCTGAAAATTTTTATGTATCTCGGCGCCATATCATGTATGGCCCTATATCTATTTCAAGGTGCACAGGATGTTGAATTAGCAATTATCGCCTCTATAATGGCAAGTATTGGCTATTCAGGAGGACTTGTATTCTATGATGCATTTCTGCCCGAAATTGCTACAAATGATCGAATGGATAAAGTAAGTGCAAAGGGGTATTCTCTTGGGTATATAGGTAGTGTACTTCTCTTGATTATAAATTTGGCTTTAATCATGAATCATGAAGCTTTGGGGTACGACGATCAGGGTGGTGAACTTACGCGAATATCTTTTCTTACCGTCGGACTATGGTGGATAGGGTTTTCCCAAATAACCTTTAAATATTTGCAGGATAATGTTTTTGGCAGAAAACCCGAGGGTAAGATTTGGAAAGAGGGCTATAAGGAATTACTTAAAGTTTGGAACGCTATAAAAGAACAGGCTAATATTAAGACCTTCTTACTTTCGTTTTTCTTCTACAATATGGGGGTGCAAACCGTCATGTATCTGGCTGCTACTTTTGGTTCTAAGGAATTGCAACTCGAGGCTTCCAAATTGATTATAACCGTATTAATAATTAATCTCGTGGCTATTGCAGGTGCCTTTTTATTTGCTAAAATCTCGAGCATAAGAGGAAATAAGTACTCACTTAAAACAATGATCCTGATCTGGATATTTATTTGCTTCGGAGCTTACTTTGTCACCAATGAGTATCATTTTTACGCTTTGGCGTTTGTTGTAGGAATGGTAATGGGAGGTATTCAATCTTTGTCAAGAGCTACCTTTGGCAAACTGATACCTGAAGACACCATAGATCATGCTTCTTATTTCAGTTTCTATAATGTCACTTATATGTTATCGGTGGTATTTGGAACATTCTCTTTTGGGTTTATTGAACAAATCACCGGTGACCTTAGAAACAGTGTTTTAGCATTGGCAGCATTTTTTATTATTGGGTTGGTGTTTCTGATCATGGCAAATATCCCTTTCGTGAAAGCCGAAAAGTAAGTTTTTATTGTCTGTAGAGATTAATTCGGCTTGATAACCCCGTCATTCTTGCAGCGGTAATCACAATTATGTAGGAGATACTTTTTTCAAACCTTAAACTCAATCTACTATCGCGTGAGGACTGGTCAACAAAACGAACTAAAATAACTCAAACACCAGTCTTGCCTCTTGTATCTTATGTCTTAAGTCTTAGGAGATCTTTCTACTCACATCTTTCTACTAAAAAAAACTAAACCAATACGTCCATATAAAGCATAACAATACACAATAGCGAAGTGAGCAAATACACTATTGTTGTTGGAAGGCCGATTTTTATAAAATCTTTAAAGTTATAACCTC
>JASJDL010000128.1 GCA_030065775.1 Flavobacteriaceae bacterium
ACCTAAAGAAAGCTCTTTTATTATTGATTACACTATTGGTTGTAGTGGTTGCAGCGGCAGGCTTAATGAACTATGATGTAATAGATAGATTACTGGAAAGAGGACCTTCATATGATTATGCTACATCTACTTTATGTATTTCAGAGGATGATTCAAAAATAGTTTTAGCTGCAAATGGACAGTATAGAGGAAAACTTGAGAAAGCTCGTCAAAACCTGCTGAAGCTAAAAGAAGAATACAGTATTCCAGGTTTGGCAATCTGCGTTGCGAAAAATGATTCCATAATATGGAATGAAGGTTTTGGATGCGAAAATCTTGAAGAAAAAAGACCAGTAACGACAGCAACGTTATTCAGGGTAGGAAGTGTTTCAAAAAGTATGACAGGAATAGCTTTGATGAAGTTGGTTCAGAATCGAAAACTAGATTTAAATCAAACCGTCGAATCTGTTCTACCATCTTTTCCTAAAAAGGAATACCCTATCCGGGTAAAAGAACTCGCAAATCATCAAAGTGGGATACGTCACTATAAAGGCCTGGAAATGGTTTCGAATATTTCATATAACAGTATTGATAAGAGCTTAGATGTTTTTAAAAATGACAAACTAAGTTTTAAACCTGGTACAGAATATCAGTATAGTAGTTATAATTATGTGTTATTGAGTAAAATTATTGAGGAATTAACAAAACAAAATTATTTAGATTTTATGAAAAATGAAGTATTTCTTCCCTTAGGAATGAAAGCTACTGTTCCAGGCAAAAAGATTAAGAAAACCGTTGGTTACACTTCAAATACAAATAACGGAAAGATTAGAAAAGCAATTGAAGTAGATGTGAGCAACAAATGGGCAGGTGGAGGCTTCATATCTACACCAAGAGATTTGGTTTTAATGCATACGAAATTGGATAGTGTTTTAACATCAGAATATCAAAAGGTTTTGTTTGAACCACAAAAGTTTAGTGATGGAGAAGAAACGGGTACAGATTATGCTATTGGATTTCGAAATACCTTCCTAAAGAGCAAAAAGCGAACATTGATTCATCACGGAGGAAGTTCAGTTGGTGGCAGGGCATTTTTATTAAAAATTGTCGAAGAAAATTTTGTAATCGCTATATGTGCAAACAGTGATACGGGATTGCTACGTCCCAATAACTATGATTTACAGCAAGTCTATGACATTGCAAAAATATTTCTTTAATGCGGGATTAAAACATATTATAAAATATCAGTTTATGACAAAAATAAAGCACATTATAGACGAAGACTTAACGATAATTATTCTCGGCAATCATTATTCCAACATTGCACTTCCCATGTGAGATGATATTTATAAGATTTATTAGAAAAACAATTAAAACAAGAATTGTGAAGGTTAAAACAATATATGAACAGTTTCAGATATTCTTAACCAATTAACTTTAAATATTTCCTAACTTATTTTCATAAATTATATTGATACTACCAACCTATTAATGCCTGCAATATGACTATAGATAAATTCATCTATTTTTTCAGATCAGTTCCAATTTTTATCTTCTTTTTGGCGGTTTTGATCTCATGTAAAACTTCGAATAAAGAAAATAAACACAATCCTTCAAATATTGAAACAACCCAAGACAAAGAATCTGAATCTGACGTTACAGAGACGAATAAAGTACAGGAAGGTCCTGGTGATTTTGATTTTCTTATCGGAGAATGGGAAATTACAAGTAAACAATTAAAAGAAAGACTCGAAGGTAGTGATGAATGGATTGAAAGCAAAGCACGCAGCAAGTGTTGGAAAATTTTAGGAGGCTATGGTAATATGGATGAATTCACCATGGTCCCAAAAAGTGGGAAGATCTATATCGGTAATACGGTAAGGGTATATAATCCTGAAACGAAAGAATGGTTATTGTATTGGGTAGATAATTACAATTTAGGTTTGGGTGTTACTTATCAAACAAAAGGCACTTTTGAGAATGGTGTTGGAATATTTTATGGTGAAGAAATCTTTAAAGGAAAAGAGACAAGACAAAAATTCACCTGGAAAAAAATAGATGATAATACTGCTTATTGGGATCAAGCTTATTACGATGACGCCAATGGAACTTGGGAAATTAATTGGGTCATGGAGTTTAAAAAAGTACCGAAATAAAATTTTAGACAGTTTATGAAGCAATTAGCTTTTAAGTATCTGTTCATCATCACAAATTGGCATGGGTATATAGAATAGTGCTCAATTTTTATTTTCCCAGTTCAGAATCTCTTCCTCTAATGTGGTATTTAAAAGCTCACTGTCATTTATAACCCATCTATGCCACAAGTATCTCTTTTTGTCTTCAGGTTCTATGTACCAATCCCTTCCAATATAATATGGGTAATTCGGACTGACATAATGGTGAACGGCAAGATTTCTTCCATTCCAGTCGCGCCTATGTACCACATCAAAAACTTCATAAGAACGGCCATATTTGTTGGTTAGGGTAAACTTCCTTAAAACTTCTGACAGATAGACTCTGGGTTTGCCAGTAATAATGGAAAAAGCCGGCCATTTAAATTTCATACCAACTTTTAAATCCATTGAGGCATACATGTAAGGGTTCATATTGAGGTCGAAACTTAAGCCTCCTTTGATTTCAGATCGATCAACCTTTGTATTAAATACATCCTTGTGCATAGGATAGTTTCCATAGATGCTATCTTGAGTAAAATTGAGAACAGCTACTTCATCTTTTATACCCAAAATTCTATTTTGCATGGCCAGAGTTTCTCGATCAAATCGAAGTATATCAATATTGCTATTGGTTTCAGTGACCCCCTTATAGTACATATAATAAGTAGGCTTGCCGTCTTTCATTCCGTAGGTTAGTTGTATATAGAATCTTATCTCACTTAGTAATGAATCGGTGTCTCTATACAGTAAATCATCAAATTCCAGTCTGTGAGGCTTCAGCTTATGCCCTTTAATGTATTTACTTCCAGGTTCAATTAACAGCGTATCTTGACTATAAAGGCAAGATGTAGATAAAAACGTAATGAAAATGACAGCCAAATAATGTAAACCTATTTTACTTATTTTATGCGCTTCCATGTTTCCTTTTCCTTCCTTTTAAATGGATCTATAAATTTGCCATCAACAAAGACTTCAAAAACTCCTTCAAATGTGTTTTCGTCGATAATTTTCCAGCGCTGTCGATAAGGCATTCTAAAACCACCTTTTCCTGCTTTCCTCTTCAAAAATGGCATGTTTTGGCCTTCAGAATAATTAACAGCCAGGTCTCTAGCCATCAAACCATCTTTAATTGTCATTGTTCCATGACCATAGAGTAGATTCCCCGGTGAGGTATAAGAAGTATTTACCGCAAAATTTCCATTCACGCCATCCCAAATAATGAGACTAAAATTTTCCTGGCTGCGAACGCCCTTAATTGTGTGCTCATTTGTACAAGTTATGTAGGTCTTATGAGGACCCCATTCAAATGTCATATAGCCAATACCTTGGCCAAAGTCTATTTCCCAGGTGCCGATTAAATATTCTAGTTCTTCATGAGGATTTTTCTGTTTTTCTTTTTCCTGCGAAAAAGCACTGATTGTAAATAAAAGAATGAATATTTTGAAATAAGTTTTCATAATGTTTTGATTTATCAATATTAAATTATTGAACGCGTTTCCACTCCTGTGCTGGGGTTTCTACCCAAGTTTTAGTTTTATCATCATAGTTTTTACTAATTGAAATCAAGAGGTTACTATCAACAAGTTCATGCGAGCTTTTATGCTTAGAAGAAGCACCATTTGTAAAATTCAAACTTAATTCACTAATCCTTTTTATGTCACTTTCAAATGATGCCTCTCCATAACCATAATGGCCTGCGGGTGATCGTTGTGTAATTTTTGTTCTACCGGAAGGTACATCGACAAATTCCCATATTTCCCAAAAAAGAACGGTGTCATTCTTTTGATTAATTCCTTTAATTTTAGCCCATAGGCTTGAACGATCTAATCTTTTAAATTCCAGTATAAACTTTGGAAATCCATTAGCGTCATTCTTGTTAAAATTAACATGGTTAGCAACCCAAATACCACTGCCTTTAGTAACCTCATCAAAAAATGATTGTGCTTTACTGTCTTTGTGATCTTGCTTTGTAAAAGCTATTAACATAAAAAGACAGCTAATAATAAGAGTAAGGGATAATTTCTTCATAGATTATAGTTATTAATAAACAATTCTGCTTTATGACTATCGCTTTTTATATAATTAGTAGTTGTAGCACATCATTACTTTTTCTCAACATAGATATCGGTCCACATCGATCTCCAAATTTTCCAGGAATTGTCTAATTGCCTTCTGTAGATTGTTGTGTTTATGCCTTCCTGCAACATTCCAAATCTGATTGAGTCTTTTTCGTATGTCCAATCTAAAAGTGATTTGTGTGTAGATATAGCCAATGTATCAATTATGTTTAGACTAATGATTTCGGTGTTATACTTATTTATAACTGTTTTTGAACTGTCCTTCGGAAACCAAAACTTTCTGATTTTTGATTTTCCCTCTATTGGTTTTAGTGTATTTGGTTGAATTCTTGAATCTTCGACCAAAAGTTCCATAATTATTCCTTCATCCGATTTTAGCCATCCATTAACATATTCATTATGAATTTTTCGAATTTCCAATTCATTAGGATCTACAATTTCTTTCACTTCCTTGCAACCCACTATAAATAGTATAAGAAGTATTGAAGGCGGTAAAATTTTGAGATTGCGAAATGTCATTTATTAGTTATTTTTTATTTTGGGCTACGACCATAAAAATATAAATCACTCCATCTCTCCCTATTGATATTATTTAAACAATAGGTTTGGTAGTACAAAGCAGTCTAAAAGTTATTTAAAGTTGAGATGTTCCAATCGAGATATAGTTGTTCTGACTTATATTTTTTTAAATATTTTAAACGGGATCTCTGGATGAAAAAATAAAACTACTGCCAGTAAAAGGTAAGTAAAGGCCAGTTCGCCTTCTGTTAGTATCAATCCTTTATGTGCTATAAAGACTGCAACAGACATTACAGCTATAATTAGTCCAGAGAATAATCTCGTTCCAATGTTCAGAATAATCATTAAACCTCCTAAAAATTCTGAACTTTTGGCAATATATGCCATCACATTTGAGAATGGAATATTAAGGGAGTTAAGATATTCGGAAAAACCACTTATCCCTCCGGCAAATAGTGCTGTATAACTATGATAGATCATCATGATACCTAGCCAATATCTTATAAGCCAAATTACATTGTAGTTTTGAAATACTTTCTTCATATCTATTTTGATTCGTGATCTCGTATAGCTTTAGCGTCTTCCCTATCAGGCCTATGTTTTCTCCACTTACCATCTATTAAGACTTCGGTTAACCAGTCAATTGTATTTTCTGAAGTCGGGGTGAATGTTTCTCGAAATTTTCGGGTCCATCCTTCGAGTTCGGGATAAAGAATTGTTTTATAGCCTGCAGGATAGTGAACAGTATATATGCGTTGGACTTGGTTGTTTTCAATGTAAACATATTCTCCTTCAAATAGTATTTCATTCTCTATTTGATATTCTAGCCAAACCAGCTTGTTATTGTTCGGATTAAAAGTAATGATTCCCTCAGAATGAATTTCTTCGCCATTCTCGTTATAAATTCCTGTTCTCGAAACTATAACTTTTTTATGAGCACCCCATTCAAGGTCTATAACCTTATAATCTTTCATCTTTGGATTTTTTTGCATCATAAGTCCATCGGAAGGTAAACCCCAGGTACCGATATAAAAAGAAAGTTGTTCTAAGCGGTTTTCTTGAGTCTGAGCTACAGATGTTGCTAAAAAAAAGAGCGACAATAGTAAACTGATGTGTTTCATTATAGAAGTATTTTAAAGTTATTTTGGTATAAACCTACAAACCTTGAAAACACATATTTTCAAATTTATATTAATTGAGTTTAATTCTGTTTAAAGGGTCAATACAATTATTTTAATGAGAAAATTTATGTTTTGGCATAATTTATATATGCTTTGAAATAAATACATCACACTCTTGTTTTAACTTGGTTTTCTTTGAAGCACTAATTAAATATGGAAAATCATGAAATACATCATCGTAGCATTCCTCTCTTTAAATTTTATTTGCTTGCAAGCCCAAGAGGTATGCAAAGCCTCTAAACAATTATCTTCCCAGCAACTAGTAAAAACAGAGGAGGCCGTTAAACTTTTTTGGAAATGGGACTCTATTGAGGAACCTGAGAAAGGAGTTGAACTATTAGAAGCTATCGTTCAGAACGATAAGAAGAACTGGGTAGCCCCATTCTGGGCTTCATATATTAGCACTCAATTATCAAATCAAAGAAAGGATAGTACCAGGAAGCTGGCTGAGTTAAATAAAGCACAAGAATTTTTAGAAAAAGCCTATTTAAATTATTCAGACAATTCTGATCAATGTTTCAAACCATATTTTCATGCGCTTCAAACGTTGATTTATACGCTTAAACGTTATACATATTCTACTATGGGTAATAAGAATGAGGCCAAAAAATTTGCTGGTATGCAAAACGAAGAGTTGAATATTGGAATAAAGCTTTCACCTGAAAATCCGGTTCTTATGGTGTTATCAGCCACAAGTATGGCTTCTAACAGTAATGGAGATTTCAAACAAATTATCGGTGCCATTGCACTTTTGGAAAAAGCAAAACAGGCGTTCAAACAACTAAAAGATAGAAACCCGGTAGATATAGGTTACATGAATGAACATTGGGTAGACAATTGGTTAAGGAGGTTACAACCTCCAAAAAAATCATGATGTTTGAAGGTCAAGTTATTTTAATATCCTATCCAAATATTCGAATCAATTATTTCCTTTGAAAAATATGTTTAAATATATTTTGGTGTTGTATGTCGTGACATATGCACTGCAAATAATTGTATTGACAAACGGAGGTTTAAAAAGTTCATTATTTGATGCTATTACCCCAATTGTTATGTATATGCCAGCAGCACTTACTATTGGCTATGTACTAATAACTAAAAAAGGTTTGAAAAGTATCAACTGGAAACTAGGAAAACCGATTTATCTACTTTACGGTGCTTTATTACCGGCATTACTTTCTTTATTTTTAATGGTCTTGATTGGCTCATTGGGATATGGAGAATCGGCACATTTGGTTTTAGAAGAAGGACAAGTCAACATTTTAAAAGGTAGGTTTGTAATGGGCAATGGCCTTCAATCATATGGCCTATTTGCCGTGAACATGATTTCCACAGTAATGGTTTTTTCATTGTTAAGTGGCTTTTTTGCATTTGGAGAAGAATTAGGGTGGCGAGGTTTTTTACAGGAGAAGCTAATTGACAAATGGGGATTGTTCAAGGGAGTCACAATTTTGGGATTTACCTGGGGATTTTGGCATTTTCCATACACCATAAGTGGCTACAATTACCCAGAGACCCCTATTTTAGGGGCTTTTGTAATGTTTCCATTACTGGCAGTATTTGCCTCATTCTTTTTGGCATGGTTAACCATTAAAGCAAAAAGTTTTTGGCCTGCAGTTTTGGCTCATGGAAGTGTAAATGCCTTTATGGGTTCTATTGTACAGGGAATGGATTTCGGTACTACTCGACTAGAAGCTGATATAGTAGTTTTAGCGGTTTGGTTTATAGTAGGAACTCTGTCTTATTTGGGGCTAAAACAAAGCAACAACGGCTAGGTATTTACAATTTGACCTACCGCTTGAATGGGGAAACGCTTTCTATGAAGGCATCTTTATACGTATTACCGATGGTAAGTTGATGTTCATTTATTTCCAGGGAATCAGAACTGTAGGCATTTATTTTATCTAATGCTACAATATAGGAACGATGAATTCTTACAAAGTTATTTTCTGGAAGTTTTTTAATGATATCATTGAGTTGGTCATAGGTAGTAACGATTTTGTCTTTGGTGAAAATCTTGACATAATTTCCTAATCCTTCAATAAATAAAATATCACTAAAATAAATCTGAATATTTTTCTTTCCTGATTTAAAATAGGTAAATTGGTTTTGGTCGCTATGCTCCTTCATATGGGAATCTGATTTTACCTTGTTTACTGCGACTAAGAAACGTTCAAAAGAAATTGGTTTGAGTAAATAATCAGTAACATTGAGTTCAAAGCCATCAAGCGCAAATTCACGATACGCCGTCGTCAGTATAACATGAGGGCGCTTTGATAAGCTTTTTAGGAAATCAAGCCCCGACAATTTGGGCATTTCAATGTCGAGAAAAATAATGTCAATAGTAGCAGTTGACAATTTTTCCATAGCTTGGAAAGCATTTTCACAATCTCCAATTAGATTCAAGAATGGAACTTTGTTGACGTAATTAATCAAAACCTTTCTTGCCGGCAGTTCGTCATCTATAATTAAACAATTATATATCATTTTAATCAGTATTTAGTTTCAAAATCACCACAAACTCATTTTCTTTATCATTAATATCTAATATGTAATTGCCATCGTAGATAAGGTCCAATCTTCTTCGAATATTATTGAGGCCTATCCCACTTTTATTTTTGTCGATTTGTCCATAATCAACAGATCTCGAATTTTTTACTTCTAATAATATTTGGCTGTCTTCTGTAGAAAGGTTAATGTCTATCTTGGCGATACCCAATTCATCTTTCATACTATGCTTGAAGGCATTTTCTACTAATGAAATAAAAACCATAGGTGGAAGACTCAAGGATTTATTAATATTGTTAAAGTTAAAATTGACGTCTACTTTACCTTGAAAACGATCTTTCTGTAATTCAATAAAATTATCAATGAGCTCGACTTCTTTTTGAATAGGAATGAATCTCTGGTTAGTTTCGTACAGTGAAAAACTCAAAAAATCGGAAAGTCTTAAAATTAGCCTTGGTACTTTTTTTGACTCTTCCAACGACATGCTGTAAATAGTATTTAAAGTATTGAATAGAAAGTGAGGGTTGATTTGTGACTTCAAATACTTTAATTCCGTTTCTTTCTTCTCCATTTCCAACTTAGTGGCTCTTTTTTGTTTTTGCATCCAATCTAAATACAGTTGCCAGAATGTTGTAATAGCTGTCAGTGTAGCTAATACCAAAAAGATCTGGACAAGTCTAAAAACGTCAAAATAACCTTTTTCCAAATCCATAAATTCTGGAAAAACCAATGGGAATAATACCTCAATGGAATATAATCGAAATAAAAATGTCAATCCTAGTATAGTCAATAGCACAGCAGATAAGTATTTTGAGTTGCTCTTGTAGTTGAAAAACTGAGGGACTAAATAGAGCCAATTAAAGTAAACGATAAAAAGCTTAAACGGGAATGCTAAAAACTCGAAGGTTAATATTTTCGGTAAGGTAGTACCAAATCCCCCTTCTGATAAGGAAAAAGCAAAGGTATAAACTATCCAAAAAATGACATGGTGCTTTATGAGGATTTTATGTTTCACGTTTCAAAAATAATGTTATTAAACAAAGAATTGGTCCACCACCATTTATTATTATTCAAAACAATATTTTTTTTATTTAGACTACTGTTTTCTCTAATTCGACTTAGGAGTGGATTGGGTATTTTGCTTAGATTCCGGAGCAACCATTTAATTCTTCTTACCTTACTTATTTTATGATGTTGAGTTTTAAGTAAAGAACTTGTTGAACTAAGATATTCGCAACATTAAGATTAAGAAAACATTAATGTTCTTAAAATAAACCTGTTAGCTTATTCAGTCAAAATTGCTAGTAAATTGAATATAAACGTGTTGCTGCTTATAAATCTCATCTCTG
>JASJDL010000129.1 GCA_030065775.1 Flavobacteriaceae bacterium
AAATTTTCTTTTTTGTGTAAAAGGGATTTACCCAATAGAAGCCATTCTTCTTTACAGATCCAACATATTTACCAAATAGCAACAGTACTCTCGAATTATTCGGTTGTACCATAATAAATCCGATTACTGCTAAAACTGTTAAGACTAGTCCAATAATAAAAATTGGATTCTGCAGCTCAATTAGTCCATACAAACTAGCTGCCAGCAGTGCTAATACAGCGAATAACATGAGATAGCCATTTGCAGGTATGATCGTTTTTTCTTGTTCCATGTTTGTTGATTTTAATATGATATTATTTTGATATCACAAAGATATAATAAAAAAAATGATATTTACAAATTTTTTAACACACTTATTTCATACTTTAGCAAAAATTTAAAACTAATGAGAGTAATGATAGCGCTGCTATTCGCAGCTATTTTTAGTTTACCAATAAACTCATATGCCATAGATTTTTGGGGTCCAACCGGCCATAGGGCTACAGGTCAGATTGCCGAAAAGCATTTAACAAAAAAGGCTCGAAAGAAGATTAAGAAATTATTAAAAGGACAGAGCTTGGCCTTTGTCTCAACATATGCTGACCAGATAAAATCTGATAGAAAATACGATAAGTATTATACCTGGCATTTTGTAAATATGCCGTTTGACAAAACGTATGAAGCTTCGGAGAAGAACCCTAGAGGCGATATCATTACGGGTATTAGTAAATGCCTTGAAATACTTAAGGATACTAACAGCTCAGACCAAGATAAAGCCTTTTTTCTAAAAATGCTGGTACACTTAATTGGTGATTTGCATCAGCCTTTGCACATTGGAAGGGCTGAAGATAAGGGCGGCAATGATATACAGGTGCGCTGGTTTAATGAAGGAACAAATTTGCATCGCGTATGGGATGAAAATATGATCGAAGAATGGAACATGAGTTATCTAGAACTTGCCAATAATGTTGAAGATTTGTCAAAAGAACAAATCAAGTCCATTCAAAAAGGTTCCGTTTTAGACTGGATGCGTGACACGAGAAAACTTACGAAACCCGTCTATGAATCAGCTAAAGTTGGAGAAAAATTACGTTATCGGTATTCTTATGACCATTTTCCCACGGTTCGTAAACAGCTACAAAAAGGTGGTCTTCGTTTGGCAAAACTATTGAATGATATTTTTGGATAAGTGCCCCAATACTTGTTGATGTTCACAATTATCTTCTTCCGGTAATTTTCATTATTTAATGATGTAAGGATTTACATTTTTGTAATTTCTAACGATGAAATCTAAAGCACTTTCTAAAATGTCGCCCATATTTGTAGACCTCTTAAAATTGATGTCTGACGTTAATTGATACAATTCACTTTTTAGCTCTTTCACCTTTTCTGGGGTAGAGATCGTATCGCTTTTCATACAGGATAACAAGTGCTTTAACCGGTCATCTTCGCTACTGGCTCTTTTAGCAAGCAATGACCGCTCCTCAAGTTTATATTGCTCTATGGATTCCTCCTGTAAGATGCTTAAAGTCATTTCCACCAGTTTATTATTTTCCTTCAGAAACTGTGGTTTATACACTTTTGGATTGCCCTCGAAGTTTTGCTGATCAAAATCTATGGCACGTATGCGGTATTGAATCCTGTCAAAGTCATGCGTCAGAACCATTACGTAATTATAGGATCGCATATCACCCAATAGGCGCACGAAGCTGCGCTCGTTGAACTTTACAAATTCCTTAGCGATAGCTGCTTTGTCCTGATCAGAAATACTGTCAAGCTGCTCGGCAATAAAAACGTCACCCGGAATTCCAGAAATATGTTCTTCAATAAGTGTATCTCTATGTACTAAAAAGTTGATATGGTTGGGTGAGAGCATGTGCTCAAGTTCCAGTCCATAGATACGAGAGGCATCCGCTTTTTTGATATAGAGATATATATAATTATCGTTCAATACATTTCGAACCTTAATTCGAAATGGCTTCGAATTACCAAAGGTGCAAAAGTCAATGGAATCTATACTTAAGAAGGGTAGAATCGCATCACTACCATCTGAATGTAATATAGTATATACTCGCTTTAAGCTTAATTCAATTTCTTCCCGCTCGTGCTCAGCAAAATAAGTACTTATCCAAAGTGTATCATTGCCATCTTTATCATAAATCTCCACGGCACCTTGAAACCGCAACAGATCTTCATAATAGATGGGAATTTTTATATTTCTGCTGTGCTCTGTGAGATATGCTGAAAGCTCAGGCGTAATTGGATACGCAGGCTTTTTCTTGGACATTAACTTTTCACTCATAGCTCAAAAATCACTTTAAAGATAGAATGAAATCATTTCTTACACAATTTTAAAGAATACAAATCAACATAGCACACTGGTTTATAAGCCCTTATTTTGTTATTCATTTATTTTTTTTGCGAAATGATTCCGGTTATTAATAATAAAATATATTTCAAAGATTTTCGTTACTTTAGCTAGAAGATTAAACATCGCCGACTATGAAAAAAATTAGCCTGCTAGCTATTTTATTTTTTGCTGTGTCCAGTTTTTTGGCTCCAGCGAATGCCCAACAGGCATTAACTCAATTGCCTGAAGGGTTTGTCTATGCCAAAGAAGTAATCCCGAAATTACGTACAGATTTACGTTATTATTCTTCGAATAATTTTATAGGAAAACCGATTAACGGCTACGTACAACCTAAGTGCATCGTTACTAAAGAGGCCGCTGAAGCCCTGAACAATGTACAAGAAGAGTTGCAGAAATTAGGTTTTGGGTTATTAATTTATGACGCCTATAGACCACAACGCGCTGTAGACCAATTCATTGCTTGGGTGAATGACTCAACCGATACTGCGATGAAAGATAAATATTATCCGAATATTGACAAGAAAGACTTGATTACTCAGCAATATATCGCTGAAAAATCTGGTCATAGCCGAGGAAGTTCAGTGGATTTGACCATTGTTTCGTTAACAACCGGCCATTTATTAGATATGGGTAGTCCTTATGACTTATTCGATGAAAAATCTGCCATAGATTATCCGAATATTACCAGAAACCAGCATGCTGTTCGTTTGCTTTTAAAACGTAGAATGGAAAAGCATGGCTTTAAATCGCACCCTAAAGAGTGGTGGCATTTTACGCTGGCAAAAGAGCCCTATCCGAATAAGTATTTTGACTTTTTAATAGAATAAAAGAGAATAAAAACCGCTCCGATGAGTGGTTTTTTATTACCAACTGATTTGTTTCTTATCTCTGAGAAACATTCCATTAATGGATTTTGGAGCGTCTGTAACCAACCAAACAATAGTCTCGGCACCTTCAGATACCTTGCGGGTAGCACCACTCCCTCCCATATCGGTTTGCGTCCAACCCGGACACATAGCGTTAATAACCATACCTTGATCCTTCAAACTTGCATGAAGTTGCTTTGTGAATGCATTCATTAAGGTTTTGGATACACAATAAATCGGAGACCAAGTGGCGATTTCACCACAGAAGGTTCCACCACCACTGGAAACCATTATTATCCTCGATCCTGAATTCAATAATGGCATGAAGGTCTGAGTTACCCATAGTGCCCCCAAAGCGTTGATATGAATTGTTTCCGTTACCTTTTCAGGAGGCACATCCAGAATACTAATATTGCTGTCTAATAGAACCCCTGCATTATTAATAAGAACAGCTAATGATGAAATTTTATTCTTGACTTTACTAAAAGCCCTTTTAATGCTTTCCGGATCACTCACATCCATTTGAACAAAGAAAGCTCTACTGTTTTGAGCTTCTAACTCACTTAGTGCTTTTAGACCTTTGGACTCGTTTCTGGATGTCAGTACTATATGATAACCTTGTTTCCCCAATTTCTTAGCGACTTCTAAGCCAATACCCTTATTCGCTCCTGTTATAAGAACTGTTTTTGATGCATCATTCATCCTATAAAAATACTATTTGATTCTAAATAAATTCGGCCCTTACATGAAATGAAAAATACTTGTCTGACGTTGGTCTTGATTTACAATATACCTCGCATGTAAGACGCTATTTCAAATTAATTTAGGAAATAAAAACAGCATGAGGTAGGACTTTATCAATCTAGGTTGTTTTATACCGAATTTAAAGCAATATTAACCAAAAATTAATCACTACAGACAATGAAAAAAGTCACACTACTAGTGCCTATTTGCGCCTTAGTTTTATTCTCTTTCTCAGATAAAAAAAATACGAAAACCTATTGGTATAAATCTGTAAATAATGCAGGTTACATTAGCGTTGAAAAAGCTGAGACTCCATCAAATCAGTCAATTCTTAAAACAACAATAAATGCATTTTTCGGTAAAGAAAAATTGAACTTTTCGTTAGCCACAACTTCAGATAGCCATAAGCTGGCAAATGCATCTAAAATTGAATTTGACGGAACTATTGATTCAAATATCAACCCGATTGTTTACTCGGGGGAACGTGTTAAATCTGACAAGAACGGATCTTTCTGGAGTTTTACAGGAGATTACAAAAGCGATATTACTAATGACGAAGAGGTAAATCAATTCTTAAAGCCCCATCATAAATCAATGATTCGAATGCCAAAACATACGATACCCTCATTTAATGTTTGGGCCATCGTACCTGAATTACCTTTCGATAAAAAAGAAGGTACTTTTCGATTTCACGCTTTAGATGAAACAAAATTATATGTGAAAAAGAATCAAACCATCAGTTATTTGGGCAAAGTTTCTGAAGATATTAATGGTACCAAAGAGACCTTACACAAGTTCATTCATCAAGGAGTGAAAATGAAAGCAACACACTATTGGGTAAATGATAATAGAGAGTTAGTAAAAATAGTATTGGATGGGGAGTTTGAATTTGTTTTAAGTACAAAGGAGGAAGCACTTGGTTTGAGGCAATAGTAAACTTTTAGAAATCACATCTTTTGAATACTAATAAAAAAAACCGCCCCAAAAAATGGGGCGGTTTTTTTATCTCGTCTTTGTCAATTAGCAGTATTGAAAACTACTTCATCAATTCAAAACTTCGTTTGATAAAGCTTGTCAAGTCTTCGCCTTGTAGCAAGTTTTGAGATAAGCGAGCCAAATCTAAGGCTTGATTCACATATTCTTCTTTTTTAGCTTTCGCTTTGAGAATCTTTTGCATCAGGTCATTATTGGTGTTGACCACCAGGTTATACATTTCTGGAAAGCCACCCATGCCCATAAAACCCCCTCCACCTGTCTGCTGCATTTCTTTCATTCTACGCATAAACTCAGGTTGGGTAATTATAAATGGATTCGCGTTAGAATCTAAGGCTTCCAACTGAACTGTATATTTATCTTTTGGTACAATGTTTTCGACGATCTCTTTTAATTTCTCTTTTTCTTCATCAGATAATTTAGAGATCTGCTCTTCGTCTTTTTTAATTAAATTATCAATGTGGTCAGAATCGACACGTGCAAACTTGATTGGTTGTTTACTGTCAGACAATTCCATATTTCCACTTTCGATCTTCTGAATTAAGTGTGAAACAATAGGCGAATCTAATAGCAGTACTTCATAGCCCTTTTCTTTCGCAGCTTGAATGTAACTATGCTGTTCTTCCTTATTACCAGCATATAAAACCACAATATTCTTATCCTTATCTGTTTGAACTGGCTTGATCTTTTCAATTAGTTCATCAAAAGTGAAATAGGTATCATCGACGGTGGGATATAACGCAAATTTCTGGGCTTTCTCATAGAACTTCTCTTCAGAAAGCATACCGTATTCGATGACAATTTTGATATCATTCCATTTCTTCTCAAATTCTTCACGGTCTTTTTTAAATAACGACTGTAATTTATCGGCTACTTTTTTAGTGATATAAGACGAAATCTTTTTTACTGCACCGTCTGCCTGTAGATAACTACGTGAAACATTCAATGGAATGTCTGGCGAATCGATCACACCGCGTAACATTTGAAGAAAATCGGGTACAATGCCTTCAACATTATCTGTGACAAATACCTGGTTCTGGTAAAGTTGAATTCTGTCCTTTTGAACATCTAAGTTCGTTGTTAATTTCGGGAAATATAATATTCCGGTAAGATTGAACGGATAATCAACATTCAAATGGATATTGAATAGTGGTTCTTCAAACTGCATGGGATACAGTTCTATGTAAAAGTTTTTGTAATCTTCGTCTTTGAGGTTTTTTGGCTGTTTCGTCCAGGCCGGATTCGGATTATTGATAATCGCATCTACCGTTATCTTCTTTTGAGGCTCGGTAGTTTCTTTACCATCCTTATCCTTACTAGTTTTTGGAGTATGCTCCGGATCATTGATCTCTTTGGTACCAAACTTAATGGGCACCGGCATGAACTTATTGTATTTAGTTAAGAGTTCACGTATTCTTTGTTCTTCTAAGAATTCGGTTGAATCTTCAGCAATATTAAGGATGATCTCGGTACCTCTTTCGTTCTTATCAGCTTTATCAATAGTAAATTCTGGTGAACCGTCACATGTCCAATGTACCGCGGGCTCCTTGGCGATATGCGATTTCGTAATGATCTCAACCTTATCGGCGACCATGAATGCTGAGTAGAATCCAAGGCCAAAATGGCCAATAATACCCGTATCTTTTCCGGCATCTTTATACTTATCTAAAAATTCCTCAGCGCCCGAAAAAGCCACTTCATTAATGTATTTTTTCACTTCTTTTTCGGTCATTCCTAGACCTTGGTCAATAATGTGCAATTTTTTTGCATCTTTATCGATCTTTACTTCGATTTTTGGCTCTCCATATTCTACTTTTGAATCACCAACAGAAGTCAAATGCTTTAGTTTTAGTGTTGCATCCGTTGCATTTGAAATCAGTTCACGTAAAAAGATTTCGTGATCTGAATACAAGAATTTCTTGATTAATGGAAATATGTTTTCGACTGAAACATTAATTGTTCCTTTTGCCATGATAAATATTTTTAGTTTTCTATGGCTTCAAGTCAAAAAAAATACCAAAAGATAAAGTGTGACAAGATGACACAAAAAACTGCCTTTCGGCAGTTTATAAATTAATTAGAAGCCGTTTCAACAACCTTCTTTTTATTTTTGACATACTTTTCTAACCACTGATCTTGTTCCCACAGTAAATGCAGGATACTTTCTTTGGCCCTGTAGCTATGACTTTCTTTTGGCAACATAACCAATCGCGTAGTAGCTCCCAGGCCCTTTAAAGCATTAAAATAACGCTCGCTTTGCATAGGGTAGGTCCCTGAATTGTTATCGGCACTGCCGTGAATCAGTAATAATGGGGTCTTCATCTTATCGGCATGCATAAATGGTGACATGGTGTAATATACATTTGGTGCTTCCCAATAATTACGTTCTTCACTCTGAAAGCCAAAAGGAGTCAGTGTTCTATTGTAAGCGCCACTTCGAGCGATACCTGCGGCAAACAAATTTGAATGTGATAACAGGTTTGCCACCATAAAGGCCCCATAACTATGACCACCGACGGCTACTCGATTTTTATCAATGAAGCCCTTGGCATCAACAGCCTCAATGGCCGCCTTTGCATTTGCGACCAACTGCTTTCTAAAGGTATCATTGGGTTCGTCATCTCCTTCTCCAATAATTGGAAAAGCCGCATCATCAAGTACAACATATCCCTTAGTCACCCAATACAAAGGTGACCCCCAATAGGGATAGGTAAACTCATTTGGGTTTTGGGTGCTCTGAGAAGCACTTGACTTATCCTTGTATTCCCTTGGATATGCCCATAGAATCATCGGTAGTTTCTCTTTTTTATTTTGATCGTATCCGACGGGGAGATAGAGCGTTCCGCTAAGGTCTAATCCGTCATCACGCTTATAGTTTATGACCTCTTTGTGAACATTTTGAATACTGGCAAATGGATTTTGGAAATTCGTGATTTGCTTTAGTTTTTTGTTCTTAATACTCCTGAAGTAATAATTAGGGTACTCATTTTTCGATTCGACGCGAACTAGCAGCCGTTTTTTCTTAATGTCATAATCTCTTAAATCTTCAAGTTTTGACGTCAATTTAGACTGGTACAACCTACTCTTCTTTAGTGTTTTGAGGTTTAACTTATCGACAAAAGGAAATTTCCCTTCTTTAGAATAACCATCACCTAATGTGAAGATATGATCTCCTTCCATCGCCAGGACATACGAACCATATTTATTCCTCTTCGTGACCGGATTCCCTGGATCACTGTATACATCTTGATAATTTCTGTCAACTACAATCACAGGTTCTTGCTCTGTGTTCGAAGGATTGAACACATAACTTTTTATATTTCTCGTATTCCACCAGAAATCATGTACCATAGCGAAAGCGTCATTACCCCATTGGATATATCGATATCTGTTCCTGGTTTTTACCAAACTTTTTGGAGTACCGTCAAAAGGTGCTTCTAATGAAAATACTTCATCTCGATATTCGACTTCATTTTTCGGGTCACCGCCGTCTAAAGCCTCTACATAGATTAAGGAAGATGGTTTATCTGCACGCCAGGAAAAATTTCTTCTACCTTTTCTGGCCGCCATAAATCCTTTAGGTAAATCTTCAATTAACGGAACTTCTAAAACTTTTTGTACTTCATCGCCTTCCTTCGTATAAATAATAGTTTCAGAAGGAAATCTTCTGTAGGGCACCAGGTAAGAAAATGGTTTTTTGATAGTTGTTACCATTACATATTCCCCATCAGGAGAAAAACTAATAGTACCGTACATGGCACTTCCTTTCCAGGGTATCGCCTTTCCATTAAGATCAACTTTGTACAATTCAGCTAAAGCAAGTTGCTCAAAATTATGTTCGTCATTTTTATTCTTTAACAGATCTTGATAGGTTCTGTTCTGTGCTTTTTTACCATCGTTGGTCGAGATTGTGGGGCCTGCTGGTACCGCCTGAGCGACATTTATGAGCTCCTGTTTATCTTCTGAAAGCATCTTCACCAAAACATGATTGCTATCTTCGAACCAATTAATCACATCGCGCATATTGGCATTTACGCGAGCATCTGTCAACTTCGTTGCTTTAGCTTCTTCGATAGTTAGTACCCATACTTCGACCCCCGCACGCGTAGTATTTGTCATGGCTATTTTCTTTTGATCGGGTGACCAGGTGAAATTAGCCAGTCTGGGATTTTCTGGTAGGCCGCGGACATCTAATACATCTTTTCCTGATAATTTGCGAACCTTTACGCTGTTGTAATAAGTGGTTCTGCTACCGATATTAGTTTTCGGATTGATACGCAAACCACCTAAGCGTAATTCTTCTTCTGAAAGTTCAGCGATCGTTTTATAGGCATTCCTATAAAGTAAAATCATGTTTTCATTAGTGTCATCCATCAAAACAGCGGGTGCTAAAGGTACATCAACCAATTCAAGGATCTCTTTCGATGGCTTCTGATAGGTCAGATTTTCTTGAGCAAAGCCAAAAAAAACTAAGGTGAAAAGCAAAATAAATAAGCCTAATTTTTTCATTGCGATACGATTTTTAATGAAGAGGTTCTAAGTTACTAATATTTATCCTTCTAAAGGAGCCAAATCACTTATTATTCACTGCATAATAAATTTAATTATATTTGAACCGCTAAAGAAGTAACCCTAATATTTATGTATAATTCAAAGATTACAGGCCTAGGTTACTATGTGCCTGAAAATGTGGTCACCAATGATGATCTTACCCAATGGATGGAGACCAGTGATGAATGGATTCAGGAACGTACCGGAATTAAAGAACGAAGATGGATTGATCCAAGAACAGATGATAACACCTCGAGTATGGGTGCGAAGGCAGCTA
>JASJDL010000130.1 GCA_030065775.1 Flavobacteriaceae bacterium
GATTGACTATTTGTTAAAGCCCATTGATTCGGACGATTTGAGAGATGCAATTACCAAAATAAAGAGATACAATTCTCGCGTTACGAATGCCGATAAATTTGAGAAAATATTACTGAATTTTAATGATAAATTAAGTCAGAAAAAGATTACCATAAACACCGATGGCAAACTTGTCTTTTTAGAACCTGAAGACATTCTATACGCAGAATCTGATGGGAATTATGCCACTTTATACCTTCAAAATAATAAACAAATTGTACTGACAAAAAAATTAAAGGAAGTAGGTGAGCTACTTCCTGACGATCATTTTTTCAGAATACACAATTCCTATATTATTAATTTGAACAAAATCAAAGAGTTTTTAAAAACCGATGGTTATGTGGTTTTAGAAAACAATAAAAAAATACCCGTTTCACGACAGAGAAAATCCGATTTTCTAGGTAAATTTTGATGCGTTCATGAAAAAATTACTTTACTTTTTTCTTGTCTTTTCTTTTATTTTTGAGTGTGTTTATGCTCAGAAAAAAAGACCTTCTTTAGAGAAAAGAATTGACAGCATTTTAGAGCTCAGGCCTACTACATACAAAGAGATTAATGATATTGTAAGACCATTTAGAAAAGATACCACCCAGCTACGTTATATCATTAAGCGCTTTGATGAAGCGAACTATTTAGATGGAAAGACTTATGCGTTGAATATCTTAGGTACGAGTTACAGAAATTTTTCCGAATTTCAAAAAGCTATCAAGATTCATAAAGAGGCCTTAAAAGCTGCTGAAGAAGCTGAAAGCATTGAATTCAGGGTATTTAGCTTAAATATGCTGGGTGTCGATTATAGAAAGGTAGACGCCAACAGAACAGCATTAGATTATAATCAAGAGGCACTGGCACTCGCGGAAACAGTTGAAAATCCTGGTTTAGGCCTGCGGAGAAGCATTGCGGTTTCACATAACAGCATGGGGAATATCTACTTATTGCTAAAGCAATATGACCTGGCCATCCAACAGTTTCTACAATCACAAGCAATTGAACGAAGCATCAATAACCGTTTGGGCTTGGCTATCAATAATCAAAACATTGGCTATGCCAAAGAGCAACATGGTTTGTTGGATGAAGCCTTAATACATTATCAGAGTTCGCAAGTAATCAATAATGCCATCAACAACAGGATAGGTCAGGTTATTTGCAATGGAAGTATGGCTAGGGTGCTCATAAAGCAGGGCAAGCCGCGAGAAGCCATTAAAATGCTAAAGGAAAATCTTCCGAAAGCGATAGACCTCAACAATAAAGATTATTTGTCAACTCAATATATTTACTTGGGTTGGGCACATTCAAAAATTAATCGGTTCGCTGAAGCGGAAAAAAATCTTTTAAAAGGATTAAAAATTGCTCAAGACTACGGCATTTCGCCTGCCATATCTGAAGGTTACACTTATCTTTCTGAGCTCTCAGTGAAGACAAAAGATTTCGAGAAAGGGTTGATGTATTATAAGCTTGCTGAAGAATTTGACGAAAAGATATCTGATGAGCGAACCACTCAGCATGTTAACGATCTTATCATAAAATACGACAGTGAAAAAAAGAATAACCAAATCGAAGTGTTGGCCAAGCAAAATGAAATCGCCAATTTACGGCTTAGAAAGAATACCAACATTTGGTTAATAAGCTTAATAGCTTTATCTCTTCTTGGGGCAGTTCTATATTTCTTATACAGACAGCGCTTACTAAAAAATGAGAAACGCTTGTTATCACTTGAACAAGATATGCTGCGCGTTCAGATGAATCCTCATTTTATTTTTAATGCATTAAATTCTATTAAACTTTATATTATCAATAATGAGCAGAAAAATGCCGTGCATTACCTTAATAAATTCTCTAAGCTCATAAGAAAAATACTCGATGCATCCTCTGTAAAGGAGACCAGTTTAGCTGAAGAACTGGAGACGGTGGATTTATACATGAGCATTGAGAATATTCGTTTTTCAAATGAAATTAAACATGAAATAAATGTCGATCCTTCAATAAAATTAGATACCATAAAAATACCCCCTTTGGTATTACAACCCTTTCTTGAAAATGCAGTTTGGCATGGGCTTTCATCCAAGAAAGGTGAGAAGAAAGTTCAAATTTCGGTAAAACAATACAACAAAGAGTTTATAGAAATTAGTATAGAAGATAATGGCATTGGCCGTAAAGAGTCTGCCAAAATCAAAGCAAAAAAAGTTATCAATCGTAAATCGGTCGGCATAGAATTAACCCGCGAGCGATTGGCGAATTTTGTAAAAAACTTTCAAAATACCTTCTCATTGAGCTATAAAGACCTGGTAGATGGCAGTAACAATGCATTGGGTACCAAACTTACCTTACAACTACCTTTATATTAGAAATCGAAATGCAGCTGCTGAGGTAAGAGCCTGAATGATTTTCGATGGTATTCCGTAATGCCAAATTCTTTTATGGCTTCTCGATGTTGCCTTGTTGGATAGCCCTTGTTTTGCTTCCAATTATAGTATAAATATTCATTATGAATTTTCGCCATATAGTCATCTCGATACGTCTTGGCTAAAACAGAAGCCGCGGCAATACTTAAGTATTTACCATCTCCCTTTATAACCGTCTGATGTGAAATATCTTTGTAATTCTTGAATTTGTTGCCATCGACAATGATGAATTCTGGTCGTACCTCCAAACCATCTAATGCTCGGTGCATCGCCAAGATTGAAGCATTTAAGATATTGACCTGGTCAATTTCGTCTTGCCAAACAAAATTTACGGCATAAGCCAATGCCTCTTGCTCAATAATTGTTTTTAGCTCTAAGCGGCGTCTTTCGGTCAACTGTTTCGAATCGTTTAAAAGAGAATGTCGAAATCCATCAGGCAGAATCACGGCAGCAGCCACAACAGGGCCGGCTAAGCATCCTCTACCAGACTCATCTGTACCTGCTTCTAGTTTATATTCCGAATAATTCTGTAATAACATCTTCCCAAAAATAGTTGTAAATGTTAAAAGGCCCTTTGAAATTTTAGGAAAATTTTTTGATCAAATAATGTACCTTTGCTAACCTATTCACAATGTATGCAAAAATCGGTTTTCGTACTTCTCTGCTTACTAACCACCTATTTTTCATTTGCGCAACTCATTCCCGTTCAGGGAAGGGGTAGCAGGGGGGGTACTCCGTCACAATTTAGAGACTCTGTTTCCAACCGAAATGAGACTAGCGTTATACTTAGTGGAAAAACGACCTACAAAGATTACAAGGTCATTTCGTATAAAAATGATACTACCTATGTAGATACTACCGCATCGCAATTAAAATACCATAAGTTCAATTATATTCGTAAAGATGATTTTGAGCTCTTGCCATTTCACAATCAAGGACAAACTTTCAATAGTTTAGGATACAACTATGGCACGGCATCATTATATCCAGAAATGGGTGCGCGGGCCAAACATTTCAATTATTACGAAACCCAAGATATTAATTACTATAGAGTCGCGACACCCACAACTGAACTCATGTACCGAACGGGATTAGAGCAGGGTCAGGTCTTGGATGCCATCTTCACAGCCAATACCTCAAAACAGTTAAACTTTTCCATTGCCTATAAAGGGCTACGTTCTCTGGGAAAATACCGTACTGCATTGAGCAGTCATGGTAACCTGCGAATCACCTCAAACTATCATACAAAGAACGATGCGTACAACCTCCGTGCACATGTGGTCGCGCAAGATTTAACCAATGATGAAAATGGCGGACTCACAGATGAATCAGTTATTAATTTTGAAACCAATGACTCCAACTTCACAGACCGTGCCCGCTTAACGACGAATTTTAATGACGGGCAAAATCTTTTACGGGGCAACCGCTATTACCTGGAACACGATTATAAAATCTGGCAACGAAAGGATACATTAAATGCTATAAAAACGCATTTACGTGTGGGTAATATTCTCAATTATGAACGAAAGCATTACGACTATCGTCAGGCCAATGCTTTTAGCGGATTTGGTGAAGCGTTCAATACAACAATTAATGACACTTCCGAAAATTCTACATTCAGAGCCCAAGCCTATATTGCCTTAAAGTCACCTATTGTTTTGGGTGAGCTGAAATTCAAAACTGATTATTATGATTTTCAACATGGCTATAATAGTGTAGTAGTCATTGACAATATAACAATTCCGAGCAGCCTCAACGGAAATACCGTAGCTATTGGTGGTGAATGGAAAACACGCTTAAAGAAGTTCAATATTGACGCAGATGTATCTACGATACTTTCAGGTGACCTGACCGGAAATTACATAAAAGCTTCCGCCAGCTATGCGCAAGATAGTCTATTCACTTTCAAAGGAACATTTTTAAATAACAACAGGGCCCCGAATTTTAATTTCCTATTGAATCAAAGTAGTTATGTGGCCTACAACTGGAAAAAAGACTTTAGAAATGAAATCACCCGAAGCCTGATTTTTGAACTTAAATCCGAGAAACTGCTCAACGCAAGTGCACAAATTACGCAACTTGACAACTATACTTATTTTAGTGATACAACAGCTACGCAAACACAGCCATCGCCGCTACAAACCGATGAAACTATTAACTATTTGAAGATCAGGGTTTCCAAAGACCTAAGAATTGGAAAATTTGGTTTTGACAACACGCTTATGTATCAAAAGGTCGCAAATGGTAGTTCGGTGTTTAGGGTCCCGGAGTTTGTAACCCGAAATTCTATCTATTTTGCTGACCATTTATTTAAGGGTGACCCCTTATATTTACAAACTGGTGTGACCTTGAATTATTTTACCAAGTACTTTGCCAATGCATACAGTCCTGTATTATCAGAATTTCATTTGCAAAATGAACAGGAAATAGGTGGTTATCCGGTCTTAGACTTTTTTATCAATGCCCAGATTCAGCGCACACGTATCTATTTTAAACTTGAGCATTTTAATTCAAACCTGGGAAGTACCAATGATCATTACGCCGCACCTCTTTATCCTTATCGCGATTTTGTAGTACGGTTTGGATTGGTTTGGAATTTCTTTATTTAAGCAATTGCCGTTTTTGTTGTTAGTTGTTTTATTTTTATATGAAAAGCGGCGAACGTCAACGTCATAAACGGGCTCAGCCAATTGAATATCGCATAAAACGCATAATCAATCACCGGAACGCCTAAGACACCACTATGATAAGCTCCACAGGTATTCCAAGGCACCAACACAGAAGTTACCGTACCAGAATCCTCCAATGTTCTGCTCAAGTTTTCAGGAGCTAATCCTTTATCTTCATAAGCTTTCTTAAACATCTTACCTGGAACAACAATTGCTAAGTACTGATCTGAAGCTGTAACATTCAATGCTAAACAACTCGCTACGGTACTTGCAAATAATCCGAAAATCGAAGTCGCCATTTTTAACAGGGCATCTGTGATCCTGGTTAGGGCACCAATAGCATCCATTACGCCTCCAAAGACCATAGCGCAAATGATCAGCCATATAGTACCTAACATTCCTCTCATACCTCCTGCAGAGAATAGATCATTTAATTCAGCACTACTTGTTTCCACGGCTGAATCTACTGTCATGGCATTCATTACACCCTTGTATGCCGAGGTGAAGTTTAATGAATCTGCTCCTGCCACCTTTGCTACTATATCCGGTTGGGCAATAATGGCTGCCACCGCTCCCAATAAAGTTCCGATTAACAGTGCAATTAACGGTGGTGTCTTTTTTACTATCATAGCAATGACAACAACAGGAACTATAAACAACCATGGGCTAATATTAAAAGCCCCGTCTATGGCTATTAATTTATCAGAGATATCAGGACTACCCGTGGTTTGAATGGTTAATCCTATAATAATAAACACTATAAATGTAATCGTAATCGTAGGTATGGTAGTATAGGCCATATACTTGATATGTTCAAATAATTCGCCTCCGGCCATCGCCGGTGCCAGATTCGTCGTATCACTTAAGGGCGACATTTTATCACCAAAATAAGATCCTGAAAGTACGGCTCCGGCGGTCATCCCTAATGATATTCCCAGAGTTTCACCTATACCGATCAAAGCAATACCGACCGTAGCGGCGGTCGTCCAACTACTACCTGTCGCTATTGAAATAATGGCACAGATAATAACACAAGCAGCCAGAAAAATAGTAGGATTTAAAATTTGTAATCCGTAATAGATCATAGAAGGAATAATGCCACTAATAAGCCAGGTTCCTGCTAAGGCACCTACCATGAGCAGAATGAGCAGTGCACCTGTAGTTGACTTTACATTTTCGGCTACCTCTTCCAACATCCTTTTGTAGGACACCTTATTCCTGAAACCTACGATAGCAGCAACTGCTGCCCCCAATAGTAAGATAAACTGATTACTTCCGCTTAAAGCGTCATCACCAAAAACGAAAAATACGTTATAAAAAAGCATCGCTACCAGCGCAAAAACCGGAATCAGAGCTTCCCATATACTGAGTTCTGTATTCTCAATAATCTTTTGATCGTCTATTTTGATTTCAGAAATATTATCTTGATCACTCATAAGGTATATTTAAGGTGTGTAATGATACAAAGAAATATGATAGCATCCAATTGGTCCATTGATGTTGATGTCTCGATTTAATTGCTTAAATTTAGCATAACTTAAACTAAATAGTATCATGAAAAAACTAACGAACTATCTTTTAATTGCTGCGATAGCAATTAGTACCATTGCTTTTATAAGTAATAAAGAAGCCTCTTCTTCTTTTACCATTGAAAAAGCGGAATTTTTAGAATTTTTGGATGGAAATAAATCGTATACTTTAGAGTTAGCAGAGGCCATGCCGGCTGACAAGTATACCTATAAACCACATGACTCAGTGCGAAGCTTTGGCGAGCAATTGGCACATATGGGAATGTCTACGAAGTTCTTGACAGGAATCTTTATTAAAGGTGAAGCAATGCCACCTCAAGAAGCATTTGCAGAGTTTGGGAAAATGGAAAAAGAAATGGGCGCCTCTAAAGAAGCTTGTATCGAAGCCTTAACAAAGGCTTTAGATGATATGAAAGCTACTTACGAAAGTATGTCTGAAGAACAGATGAATGAAACATTTACGGTATTTTTCGATCCGAATCAACCTAAATTTTCAAAGAAACGAGGATTTCAATTTATCAAAGACCATATGATCCATCATAGAGGTCAGGCCCTGGTATCTTTACGGATGCAGGGAATTAAAGCGCCTCAATATAGGTTGTACTAATAAAATATTTTGTTTGATTTAAAACCCACTCGTGTTGAGTGGGTTTTAAAATTTATTACCTTATTATGATGAAAAATGCCCTTGAATAATTATGGGTTGCACATATAAGAGATAGTTTGAGGAAACCCTCTTTTATGAAACTCGAAGTATATTTTTAGAGAGTGATGTACTATAAAACTTCACCCGACTCTTTCAATTTTTCAGCATTTTCTGCCAATTTCAATTCTTCGATGATCTTATGAATATCGCCATCCATAATTTTACCTAAGTCGTATAAAGTAAGCCCTATTCTATGTTCTGTAACGCGGCCTTGCGGATAATTATACGTTCTGATTTTGGCAGAACGATCGCCGCTGGACACCATACTTTTTCTACGTGCGGCATCCTCGGCTTGTTTTTTTGCCAGTTCGGCTTCATACAATCGTGAACGCAGAACTTTGATTGCTTTCTCTAGATTCTTATGTTGGGATTTTTCGTCCTGACACTTGGCTTCAATGCCCGTTGGAATATGTTTTAATTGAATTGCTGAATACGTGGTGTTTACACTCTGTCCGCCCGGGCCTGTAGAGGTAGTTCTTATGATCTTTACATCTTTCATATCTAACTCCACATCGAATTCTTCTGCTTCCGGCAAGACCATTACGGTCGCTGCCGATGTATGCACACGGCCCTGTGTTTCGGTTTGTGGTACGCGTTGCACTCGATGTACACCCGCTTCAAATTTAAGGTCACCGTAAACATCTTCACCCGAGACACTAAAGATAATTTCCTTAAATCCGCCTGATGTTCCTTCGTTTAAATCGACAACTTCTGTTTTCCAGCCTTTATCGGAGCAAAACTTTGAATACATCCTGTAAAGGTCTCCTGCAAAAATACTGGCCTCATCACCGCCGGTTCCTGCGCGAATTTCCATCATTACATTCTTAGCATCTTCAGGGTCTTTAGGTATTAACATATATTTAATCTCTTCTTCAAGCCCTGGTAACTTTTCATTGGCTTCCTCAAGTTCCATTTGCGCCATTTCAACCATTTCAAGGTCAGAACCATCTGCTATGATTTCTTTGGCCTCATTGATATTATTAAGCAATCGTTCATAAATTTCACCCTTATCAACGATTGTTTTTAAATCTTTATATTCTTTATTGAGTTTTACATAGCGCTTCTGATCTGCAATAATATCCGGTTGAATGATTAAATCTGACACCTCATCAAAACGTTGCTTAACTATGTGTAGTCGCTCTATCATATTAACTTTTTAAGGAAAGCAAATTTAATCATTTTTTTATCGCCCTCAATGAGGCTATTAGCGTCTTTAGCTTATGAATAGGTTACCCACTATTCTGTTTTCGAGTTGAACAATTAGAATATGTGTATATTTGTGTTGCTACTAATCAAAACTTTCCAATTATGAAAAAAATATTGTTACTATGTACACTTCTGCTGGTTACTGTAATTGCCTGTAACAAAAAAAAGGAAGAGAATGAAAAACAGAATGTCATGGCTGATCAAATTGCTCAAGGTGAAAAACTTTTTAACGAAAGAACATGTGCAAGTTGCCATACATTAGATAATAACGATGTTGGTCCGTCTATCAAAGAGATCGTGAACACCTACCAGGAACAAAACAAAGACATCATTAAATTCTTGAAAGGTGAGATCAAACACCCAATTGTCGAGCAAGACTCAAGTCAGGTGGAAGTTATGAAAAATAACATTGAAGAGTTTATTAAGAATCTGAGTGATGCCGAACTTCAAGCGATTTCTGCATACATGATGGACGTTGCCAAATAGGCCTCATACTACTGGTTAATTTATTCGATTTTTTCATTTAAATTTTGTTCTTTTACAGTAAGAACAAAGAATTAATGCTTATCTTTGTTTAATATTTATACTAAAACATTAAACATGAAAAAAATAGTCTTATTTATTGCAGTTATTTTATTGGTAGTTACGAGCTGTGGTGAAAAGAAAAAAGAGGAAACTAAAGAAGTTGAAACTGCGACTGAAGAAGTAAAAAAACCTGAAGTTAAACAGGAAGAACCCACAAATAATGATGTAGTGATAGAAGGTGATGATAATATGCGTTTCAACCTTAAGAGAATCGTTGTTAAAGGAGGAGAGAAAGTAAAAATCACGCTAAAGCACGTTGGAAAAATGTCAAAAGAATTGATGGGGCACAACTTGGTAATTTTAAAAAAAGGAACGAATTTGAATGAATTCGGACAGAAGGCCAATGCCGCCAAAGACACGGATTATATCCCTGAAGACATGAAAGATGTCATCATCGCACACACAGAAATGATTGGCGGTGGCGAAGAAACCACCATAGAATTTGACGCGCCCGAAGCCGGTGAGTACGATTTCTTATGTTCATTTCCAGCCCATTATGCTATCATGAAAGGGAAATTTGTTGTAAAATAAATACCCAATTATAAAATAGAAAAAAGCATCCTACCTAGGGATGCTTTTTTACATCTAGCCCTGTTTTTAGATTTAAAAATTTCT
>JASJDL010000131.1 GCA_030065775.1 Flavobacteriaceae bacterium
TATCTACCAACCGACCACTACCTAAACGTATATTTTGGCGTCCTACCAGAAGGTTCCAATTTTGATTAAAATGATAACGGGCGAAAAGCTGATTGAAACTAAGCTCGTCTTTATCTACTGGCGCTAAGTCTTCTTTGCTTGTAATCAAGCTTGAATTGAGTTCGGCAAAAAGTTCGAATTTATCAGAAACTTTTAAGTGCGAATGGAATTGAAACCGATTCAAAAACCATAAATCCGTTTGATCTTCTTCAGAAGAAAATTGCTCATTAATAAAAGCTTCAGTCTGAAAACGATAGCTTCCTCCAAAACTCAAGATCGTCTTGTCACTAAGGTTTAATTCTTTGAGGTTTTCATAAAAATTGCTGCTGTTGGTTGGTGCCGTTTCAATTCGGTCATTTTGTCTCAGTAAACTAAAATCTAAAATAGATCCTGAATTCTCTTCCTCATCTTGAGCCGATAGGTTTTTCGCGAATACGAGACAAAAAATAACTGCTATGTTTTTCCATAAATTCACCTCTTAAAACTGTCTGATTAACAGAACTCCGGCCACTAAAAATACCACACCTAAGAGCCGCCGCCAGTTCATCTGTTTTACAGGTATACCCAACAAACCATAGTGGTCTAACACCAATGAAATGGTCATTTGACCTGCGACTATCAAAACAAAGGTAAGCGCTGTACCTAATCGCGGAGCCAGAATAATGACCGCAGTAACGTAAAATGCGCCTAATATTCCCGCACTCCAAACAACGGGAGATACGGTTTTCGTCTGTGCAATGCTAGAGAAATCAAATTTGATGATGAAAAGATAAATTAGCAGCCCAAGTGTTCCTATCAGAAATGATGCAAATGCAGCGAATATAGGTTGATGCACAGACTTACCAAGCTGAACATTCAATCCTGCCTGAATTGGTAAAACTGCTCCGGCAATGATGGCCAGAAGTATGAAAACGAGTTGCGACTTCATAGTTAGAGTATTTTGAAAAATTTATAATCGAGAGCATATTTGCCTGCACCCATAAAGAAAATGAGTAAATAGGCCAGTGAATACATCAGCGGAACATCCTTTACAACCCAGGGGTCATTGACGTGAACAACGAAAAGGCCTATCAGCGTCACACTGAGTATGGGTAGTACTGCTATTCTGGTACCCAGGCCGAGAATAACAAATAGAGGTGCCACGATATTTGCGATTATGGCAACAGCAGCACTGACCTCACCACCAATTCCAAGTGGATCAGGTATATGCTGAACAGTGGCATCAAAATCAAGAAGCTTTTTTAATCCATGCGTATTGATCATAGATAACGACACCAAAACTCGAAAACACAGGAATGAAATACTTTGGTTCAGATTACTTCTAAAAGGATTTGAGAGAATTTGATTAAGACCTGATTTCATTTGGGTATTCCTTTAAAAGGATCTTTATATCGTTTATAAGTTGCAGTGTATCCTCCTTATCCAATCCGTTATAATAACCTCGAATTCGCAGTTCACCATCTACCAAGACAAAAGTGCCATCGTGAATAAGATTTGTGCCTTGTGGGCTACTATCATCAAAAGCCCTTACTTTATAATCTTTGGATAATTCAAAGATAGTTTCGCTGTTGCCCGTTAAGAATGCCCATTTATCATTATTAATATTGTAGCTTTTAGCGTATTGCCTCAGTCGTTCTGGAGTATCATTTTGTGAATCAATACTATACGAAATTAGCGCTACGCCGTCCTCCTTTTCAAAGGCTTCTTCAACCAGTTTTAGGTGTGTGGTCATCTTCGGACATATCGTTGGACAACTGGTAAAGAAAAAATCTACTACCTGAATTTTTCCCTGGAAATCTTTTGAGGTGACTTTTTCATCCAATTGATTGATCAAATTAAAATCAGGTGTTTGATAGTAGCGATATTCACCCGAAAGGGTATCAAAAGTCTTCTCGCCTAGAATGGGAAGCCTGTCTTTTTTGCTACATGAACTGCAGAGCAGTAGACCTATTACAGCGAACAAATAACTAATCGTTTTCATAATGCGTAACTAACGAGATATTTTCTAATTTCAATAGTTCATCGGGAATATTTCGATTTGGTAAGGGTACTGGCTGAAAAATAACCTGAATATCTTTCTTAGCATCAATGGCATCTGCCAGCTCTTTTTCAATCTCTATCTGAAGATGGACTCCATTTTGAAGTAATACCGAATCTAAATCCAAGATGGGTAAAATCGTAAATGTTCCTGTGTATTTACTTTGTTTTACTCCCTCTTTATCATATTCAAAAAAGACCCGTGCACAGTACGGTTGATAGGGTAATTGAGCTCTTTCAAAATGCAGTATGACATGCGTACGTTCCTTATTTTCAAACTCCGCATAGATCGCATCGCCATCTGAAGTTCTCAGGTTCAATGGTACAATACAGTCTCTCTGTGAAGCTTCTCGTTTTGGTTTGTCGTCTTCCGTAAAAGGATTACAGAAATTCGGATTTAAATCAAGGTCTGCAAAGCGATAGCCAAGGTCTTCTGTGCTGAGTAAATCTTTGATTTTAAAATCTACGGGCCTTCCATTGCCATCGGTGGCATACAATGTTTTTTCGAGCCATTCTTCATCCGTTGGGAGAACGTTTTTTTCGCTGTAGGCCTGCCACGCTTTCCAAATACGATCACAATTACCATGATGTCCGTAAAAAATAGGATCAAAACCTGATTCGGTAAAAGTCGCCATTTGACCGCCGATCCAATTGTGAATATTGTTATGGAAGGTTTGCTCAGCAATACCATCCAATTGAGAATCTCCACGTTTTTCTATAGCAGGATAACCGCCGAAAGTTTTGTACTTGTCTGCTCTAAAAGCTGCCCCCACATTGATGAAGTCTTTAGGAATTTCATCGGTTGATGCTACCAATCGCGTGATATTGTTTAAAGGATTGCTTTCATCACCCCAGTAATGTTCTGGAATAAAATTAGACTTTGTCCAATCCCAGTAATGGAGCGCCAATTGTGGTTCGTTTACTGCTTTTTGCAGTTTTTGCTCCATAGACCAAAGATATAAGCGATGCCAGGGCCATACATACCAGTTATAGTGCACCTGATTTGAATACATGCTTGTTGCACAGAACGTAGCATGAAGCATTCCATGTGCCGTCCAACCAGAAGGGTCTAAAGGTGCAATTTCAGAACGGTCTTTTAAGATTCTTATAGCATCTTTTAGTAGCTTAATTTCAGGGTCATTGGCCGGGATATCAGCAATGTTTTTTCGCGTGACAACCGATGAAGATATTGAACTCTCTGTCGCTGTATTTTTCGGTTTTGGTTTGGTTTCACAGCTTGTTGATAGCAATGGTAAACTACCTAAGGCTAAGGTGGACCAACCTGCCTTTTGCAGAAAAGCCCTTCGCGATGTATTCTTTGAATTTTTCATTAGATTGAAATGATTTAAAAAGGCTGTCCGTCATTGACAGCCTTTACGTTGAAACTATACCTCTTTTACAAACTGTGCGTCAATCACTAAGTTCACTGTATCGGCAACTACAATGCTACCCGCTTCGGTAACGGCACTCCAGGCCAGGTTGAAATCCTTTCGGTTGATCTTTCCTCTAATTTCAAAACCTGCCTTGGTTTGTCCGTAAGAGTCAACTGCTACCCCATTAAGATCTACTTCCAAGCTTACTTCTTTGGTTATGTCTCTTATGGTTAAATCACCAACAAGCGTTTCTCCATCAAAAGACTTCGAAACGAAAGTCATTTCAGGATATTCGCTGGCGTTAAAGAAATCGTCCGACTTTAAGTGATTATCACGATCGCCGTTTTTAGTATTAATAGAATCGATTTTTGCTGAAAAGTTGAATGCCGCATCACTAAATGAATCATCTGAAGTTTCTATGGATGCCTCATACTCCTCAAAGTGTCCTTTTACGGTTGAAATCATCATATGCTTTACTTTGAAGCCTACTTCTGAGTGTGTGTTGTCGATATTCCATTTTGTTTTTACTGCTGTTTCCATTTTGATTAAAATTTTATTATTGAAAGTTTATTTAGATTGATAACCGCCAAAGTATTTTACTGGTGACCAGCTTGGTATGGGCTCAGGTATTGAAGGACTCATTTTACTGAATTCCTCAGCACCATATACTACAGCACCACCAACTACCGTGAGTACAGATCTTAAATCATTAATTTGCTTTTCAGGAATGCTGAAATAATCGTCTGAAAGGATCGTAAAATCGGCAAACATCCCCTCTTCCAATGTACCCTTAACTGTTTCTTCATTCGATACCCAAGCACTACCTTTTGTATACAAATGCAAGGCTTCTTCACGGGTTAATTGATTTTCTTCTGATGCCAGTTGAAAATCACCAACAGTCTTTCCGGTAACCAACCAGTACAAGGCAGGCCAAGGGTTATAGCTTGCTACACGGGTGCCATCGGTACCAGCTCCTACGGGTAGTCCCATTTCTATCATTTTTTTTACGGGCGGTGCTTCTTTAGCTTTTTCAGCACCATAGCGCTCCACAAAATATTCACCCGCATAGGCCATTCGTGCCTGAATGGCAATGCCACCATTAAGTGCCTTAATACGCTCCAGGTCTTTTACCTGCACAGTTTCAGCGTGATCAAATAACCATCGTTTTGATGCCAGTTTACCATCAGTTTCTTGATTGACTTCTTCAAAAACATCCAGCATATTCGAGATAGTCTCACCATAGGTGGCGTGAATTCTAAAAGGCCAACCATTGTCAACATGCAAGCGTACGATGCGCTTTAGATCTTCCCGCCAAGTGGGTCTGTCTCGATTCAATAAGGGTTGTGGAGCTAAAAAATTTTCAAAGTCACCGGCGCTCCAGGCCAAAAATTCGCCTCCTCCTTCCAATTCATAACCATGATCTAAATGAATTTCTCCATTGTGACCAACTTTATTGGTAGCCATCCATTCTTGGAATTCTTCGTATTCAGCCCCTTTATTTTGTGGAAATAAGTAATATGACAAGCGAAGGGGCATTTCACCAGCATCTGCCAATGCTTTCGTACCCGTGTAGTCTTTTGGAAACTTGTGCCCGCCTCCCCCGGCGTCGATACCACTTGTAATTCCGAAGCTATTTAATTCTCGATAAAATTGTTTAGTACCGTTTTCCATTTCTTCTTGGGTCAATGGTGGCAGACTACCAATACGAGCGTATAAGATAGTAGGATTTGGCTCTGCGATGAGCACTCCTGTCAATTTACCATCTGGTCCTTTCTCAAATCGAGATCCTTTTGGAGCTTCGGTATTCTCATCGATACCCAAGGCATCAAGCCCCGCCTGATTCAAATAGCCTTGACTGTACAAGAAAAGTACGTAGGTGGGAACATCTCCCGTAGCTTCATTCAACTCTTCCATTGTGAACAAGCGCTTTTCTTCAAATTGAAAAGGACTCCAACCACCAATGACTCGTACCCACTGCCCCTTGGGTGTTCGGGCAGCTTGCTCTTTCAACATTTCAAGTGCTCGCTTTAGTGTTTTTACACCATCCCATCGGACTTCAGCATTGAAAAAACGTCCACCACGAGTTAGGTGTAAATGCGAGTCGTTTAATCCTGGGATAAGCGTTCGGCCTTTCGCATCGATAACTTTCGTGCTATCGCCTATGAGCTTTGAAATTTCCTCAGCACTTCCCGTGGCCATTACTTTGCCATTTTTTACGGCAATGGCATCCGTAATCGTTCTATTTTCATCCATCACCGCAACCTTGGCATTGGTTATAATCATATCTGCCGTTTCTACTTGTTTTTCAGTTGTTTTGTCTTTACATGAAAATGTGGCGAGTAGAAGACCTATCAAAAACAATACTTTTTTCATTGTTACCGATTTTTAAAGCACCCTACCTGAAGAGACAGAGTGCTATATATTTTATACTTAATTCTTTTTGTGCCCTTCTGCTTCGCTAGCCTCTTTACCAGTCATCCATTTGCTCATCGTCTTGATGTAATCAATACCCAAACCATATGCACCTCCATACTTTTTCGAAATTTTTACCACATCGTTATATTTATCGCTTCTTGCCCAATCTCTGTGGATTTCCAATAAATATTGAAGTGAGGTTATAGGTTTAACTCCTGCTTGAATCATTCGAGTAATGGCCATATCGTGAGCTTCTTGCGAAGTACCTCCATTAGCATCAACGACTACATAAACTTCATAGCCATCTTCTAATGCCGATAGTGAAGCCGAAAGCGTACATACCTCTGTCCATAATCCTGCTACCACTAATTTTTTCTTACCCGTCTTTTTTATAGCCTCAACAATTCTCTTGTCTTCCCAAGAATTCATAGTTGAACGGTCTATATACTCATCACTATTTGGATAGTACTCTCTAATTTCAGGAAATACAGGACCACTAAATGATTTCTCGGCAACTGTGGTAATTACCGTTGGAACGCTGTATAATTTTGTGGATGCGGCCAATAAACCTACATTGTTTCTCAACTCCTCTATTGGTTGTGACTCCACGGCAAATGCCATCTGACTTTGATGGTCAATCATCAAAACCGCATGGTTTGTAGGGTTTAATAACTGTGCTGCGGCATTTGCAGGATCATTGTTTGGATTTGGGTTGTACATATCCCACTGAGCAAATGAAACAGTTGATATAAGAAGTGTTAGGAATAATAAACTTACTTTTTTCATTGTTTTAAAATTTATGTCAATTGTGTTGACGGTTTAACTATCTAGATTTGAATTATTAATTTTCATTCATCGGTACTTCCATTAGAAGTATTTCGGCATTACTGTCTGCAGTAATTTCAAGCTCTTTGACATCCCAAATGCCGAAGCCGTCTCGCTTTTCAAGAGCCTGACCGTTTATATTGGCTTGCCCTTCAATAATAAAGGCGTAGACCCCATTGTTTTCCGGGTCATTGAGTTGATATTCGAGTGATTTCCCTTTTTCCAAAGAGGTCATATTGAACCACGCATCTTGATGAATCCAGACCCCTGAATCATCTGGATTAGGAGATAGGACCTGTTGTAATTGGTTCTTTCTATCCTCAAGATTTAGGGTTATTTGGTCATATCTTGGTATCACACCTTTCTTTTTCGGAATTACCCAGATTTGTAAAAACTTTACTGGCTTATCTTTGTTCGCATTGTATTCACTGTGCATGATACCGGTGCCAGCACTCATCACCTGTATATCACCCTGCTTAATAACCGCTGTAGTGCCCATGCTGTCTTTATGTTCTAAATCACCCTCTAAGGGAATAGAAATAATTTCCATATCGCGATGAGGATGTGTGCCGAACCCTTTAGCCTCAGAAACTGTGTCATCATTTAAAACACGTAATACGCCGAAATTCATTCTTTCAGGATTGTAGTAATTCGCAAAACTAAATGTATGCTTCGATTGAAGCCATCCATGATTTGCACTTCCTCTGGTATCTGCTTTGTGTAATACTGTTGTTGTGGTTTTTGTCTCCATACTATTAATATGATTAAATCCTACTTGTTTTACATTTTGAATTTGATTCGAAGAAGAAACTGTAGCGGCTTTAAGGTAGTTTCCAATGCCAAAAACAGCTAGGATACCTCCCCAAGAAATGTTCTGTATAAATTCTTTTCGATTCATTTTAATTTTCCTTACATCTCAATAAGCTAGATTTGTGCCATTAAAATAAAATGCTGCTAATCAATGTTTTACAATGAAATATTGCTAATAATTTTTTCTAAATTTTTAGAATTTTCTATTATTTGAGAATTTTATACGTATTTTTATAATATAATTTTAGAGACATGGACAAAGAATTATTACCAACTGAAATCAATCACTGGTTACTTGAAAATCTTCCTTATAAAATGATGTGGATGGATGAGTTTGGTACTATTGTATATGGCAATAAGGTTTTCTGTGAGCGGTTGGGCTATAAGAAATCAGAACTTACAAAGCTTACTGTTTTTGACATAAATCCGAGTAGCACTAAAGAAAGTTGGGAATCTCATTGGCTTGAAGTCAAGAAAAAGAAAGTTGTTAATTTTAAATCTGTGCATCAAACTAAGGATGGTAAATTTTATGATGTTGAAGTTTTTGCCCAGTTTTTCTCAAATAATGGAAAAAATCTGATCTGCGCAGTTGTTAATGAAATTACCGAATCTAGCTTTTACAAAAACTTACTGAATCATGCTGAAAGAATGGCAAGTGTAGGTGGGTGGAAATTGAATCTTCAGGATGGTTCTTTAATCGTTACTGAACAGGCACTTTGCATTTTTAATACCAATGACAAACATGATTTATTGCCGGGTAACGTCATTCACCTATTTCAAGAGCCTGATACCATTAAAAGACTCTTGAGTGAGGTCATAAGAAAGGGTAGGGAGTACGATGAAATCTTTCTACTGAAAAATGGGCGATACGTTAGAGGCGTAACTCGAGCCGAAATCAAAAAGAATAAAGTCTATAAGATCATAGGGACATACCAGGATGTAACAGAACAAGTAGAAAAAGAAAATTCTTTAAATTTTTTTAAGGAAGTAATTGATAATGCTCATGACCTTATCTACGTTTTAGACCGTGAAGGAAACCTTATTCACTACAGTAGGTCGCTTATCAATAAACTGGGATTTAGTAAAGAAGAATTAGACACTTTTAATGTATACGATTTGGACCCCAAAATTACCACCGATTGGTGGCATAATCATTTTGACGAAATTGTTAAAAATGGATCTGTACATCTAGAATGGAGTGAAATGAGAAAAGACGGGAGTGAATTCCCTGTTGACGTAACTGCAAATCACTTGCGCTATAATGGTAAAGATCTTAACTGTGCCATAATAAGAGATGTTACCGAAAGAAAAATACAAGATGAAAAACTCAAAGTCGCTTTTGAAGAGATTTCTCTGCTCAAAAGTAAATTAGAAGAGGAAAACGAATATTTACAGGAAGAAATTAGCAGTAAGATAAACTTTGATGATATCGTATGTCAAAGTGTTGCCTACAGGAAGGTTTTAGAGCAAGTTACGCAGGTGGCTGTAACTGATGCCACTGTTCTAATTACTGGTGAGTCAGGTACAGGGAAGGAGCTCTTGGCAAATGCAGTACACCTAAATAGTGCTCGAAAAGATAATATCCTGATAAAAGTGAACTGTGCTGCACTGCCTAAAGAGCTTATCGAAAGTGAACTTTTTGGGCATAAAAAAGGAGCATTCACAGGAGCCATAGCCGATAAACTAGGAAAATTTAGTTTGGCTGACGGCGGTACCATATTTTTAGATGAAATCGGTGAAGTGCCTATTGATTTACAAGCAAAATTGTTGCGGGTACTACAAGAAGGTGAGTTTGACCAATTAGGGAATACGGCGATTACTAAAGTTGATGTTAGAATCATAGCAGCTACCAATAGAGATTTGCAGGAGATGGTAAAAAAGGGCACATTTAGAGAAGACCTTTATTACAGATTGAATGTCTTTCCAATAGAGAACATTCCGCTGCGTGCCCGTAAAGAAGATATTCCATTGCTGGCACAATTCTTTTTGGACAAGTATTCAACCAAAGCCGGCAAGGCCTTCAGGCGATTGTCAAAAAAAACTATTAGTAGGTTGATGGACTATAACTTTCCCGGAAATATCAGGGAATTGGAAAATTTAATTGAACGCGCGGTCATT
>JASJDL010000132.1 GCA_030065775.1 Flavobacteriaceae bacterium
ACCTTGAATACTTATTTTACTTACAATATTTAGAAAAAGTATTTCCACCAAGTGATGATAACTACAGAAGGATCTATCAGGCTGCATTACCAGATACTTTAGTGTGGAGAGATGCCTTAGGTTTTAATGAATTATTAACTGAAACCTATTTACGTCACCCTTCATATGCAGATTATCCTGTTGTAGGAGTATCTTGGTTGCAAGCTACAGAATATTGTAAATGGAGAACCGATCGTGTAAACGAGAAGATATTGATGGAGAAAGGCGTATTGAATTCTACATTTGACATGGACTCTGTAACCGTAGAAGGAAAAAATAGATTTGATACTAGTACATACCTTGCAAATCCTAATTTATTATTTGACGGAGACTCATCTATTTACAATAGAGGTTTACCTGATTATAGCCAAAAAAGAACGAAAAGTAAAGGTAAGAAAGCTCCTAAAAGAGATGAAGACGGGAATAAAATTTCTAAAAGAGATAGAAAATCAAGTAAAAGATCTACAAAAGGTCAATTTACCGGTCGTCACGTAAAAACATCAGATGGTATATTAACTCCTAGGTTTAGACTACCAACTGAAGCAGAATGGGAGTATGCCGCTAAAGCATATATTGAAAACAGAGAATACAATACCATTAGAGGTCGTAAGAAATATTCATGGAATGGACGCTATACAAGAGACCGTTCTAAGCGCAGAGCAGGTGATCAATTAGCGAACTTCAAGCAAGGTAAAGGAGACTACAGTGGATTGGCAGGATGGAGTAATGACGGTGCTGATATCACTATTAAAGTAAAATCTTATGATCCAAATGCCTTTGGTCTATATGACATGTCAGGAAATGTCGCTGAATGGGTAGCTGATGTTTACAGACCTATCGTAGATAATGATGCAAACGACTTCAATTACTTTAGAGGTAATGTATTTAAAAAGCCTTTGATCGATGAAGAAGGTAAAGTAGTAGTGGTTGACTATAACAGCATTGAGTTTGATACTTTAGATAATGGTAAGATTGTACCTAGAGACTTACCAGGTAGTGTGAAGTATGTACCAATTACGAAGCGCGATGCTTTTATGAGACCTAATTACGAAAAGGCTAATAATATTTCTTATAGAGATGGAGATATTTCATCAACGAAGCAATATTATCAAGATGAAGATGAAATGGAGATCAAACCAAGAATGTATAACTCGCCTAAGAACCCTCGTCAGATTGGTGAAAGTGGATTGATCATTCAGCAGTACGATACGAAGAAACGTACCACATTAATCAGCGATCAGTCAAGAGTATACAAAGGAGGTTCCTGGAGAGATAGAGAATACTGGTTAGACCCTGCACAGCGCAGATATCTACCAGAGTATATGGCAACAAACTTTATTGGGTTCCGTTGTGCAACCGATAAACTGGGAGCAATGACTCATAAACGCAGACGTAAGTCAGCGGTTGTAAAAAAATAATCAACAACCAACCAATATTTAAAAGAGCTCAATACACAAAGTATTGGGCTTTTTTTTATTTTTAACCAATGAATCTACTCGATCTTTACAATCTATATATCCAGTCATATCTTGTAAGTACAGATACCCGGAAAATTACCAAAGACAGTATCTTTTTTGCACTAAAAGGTGCTAATTTTAATGGTAACGCTTTCGCGGAAGAAGCCTTGGAAAAAGGCGCGTCATACGCGGTTATTGATGAAGCGGCATATCAAACAAATGACCAAATAATCTTGGTCGATAATGCTTTAGAAACGCTTCAACAATTGGCAAGGCATCACCGCAGGCAATTAGGTATTCCGATAATTTCTTTAACTGGAAGCAATGGTAAAACCACTACCAAAGAGCTCATCAATGCCGTGCTTTCAAAAAAATTTCACACAACAGCTACCTTAGGAAACTTAAATAACCATATAGGAGTTCCACTTACCTTATTGGCTATGCATACCGAGACCGAATTTGGTATCGTGGAAATGGGTGCAAATCATTTAAAGGAAATAGAATTGCTTTGTTCTATTGCTGAACCCGATTATGGTTACATCACCAATTTCGGAAAGGCACACTTAGAAGGTTTTGGTAGCTTGGAAGGTGTGGTACAAGGCAAAACCGAATTATATAGACACTTAAAAGCAAACGATAAACTGGTTTTTGTGAATGCTAATGATGCCAGGCAGCTGGAAGAATCTAAAGGTATGCAACGAATAACATTTGGAGAAAGAGATTCAGATATTCAGATTCAATTTATTGAAGCAGATCCTTTTGTAAAACTTCAATACAAGGATATCCAAATAACCAGTCAGCTCATAGGCAGCTATAACTTTAACAATATTGCTGCGGCCATTACGATCGGTACTTATTTTAAGATTGAAGATGCCTTAATAAAAAACGCAATTGAGAATTATATACCTTCAAACAACCGCTCTCAGGTTATTCAGAAAGGAAAAAATACGATCATTTTAGATGCTTATAATGCGAATCCGACCAGTATGCAGGCCGCTTTAGAGCATTTTTCCGGTTTGACCGATAGTCCTAAGATTGCCATTCTAGGTGATATGTTCGAACTGGGTGCTGACGCATCTGAAGAGCATCAAAAAATCGCCGATTTGGCAACGGGTTTTCATCTCGATAAGGTTTATTTACTCGGAGAAAATTTTCATAAAGTGTCTAATGAAAAAGTAGGCCGTTTCAAGTCTTTTGAGGATTTTAAAGAATACTTTTCAGGTAGAACTCCTGAAGACGCGACGCTGTTGATCAAAGCCTCCCGTGGTATGGCCTTAGAACGAATTTTAGATCTGTTCGAGTAAAAATTCTTTAAATGCTTTCCAATAACCTTCATAACCATCAGTAGTTTCCCAAATAGCACGTGAGCCATGTATGCCCTTTTCTTTGGGTTTATAATGTGTAATATAGGTTCTTTTCGTCCGGCGAAGTAACTTTTCTACAGGAACTATCTCCCGTTTCGATGAGGTCACAAATACCGGAATTCTAAGAGGTTTTATAAGTTTGGCAACGTCTTTTCCTTTTAAATATTCACCGGGACTAAAAGCAGCGACAGCTTTTACTTTCTTATTCCGTTCTCCTGCAATCCATAAGGCTAACGAAGCAGAGTAGGAGCTACCCACCAGAATGATTGGTCGTTCTCCATTTATAGCAAACAAATAATCGATAGCCGCTTCAACATCACGTTTAGCACCTGCAAATCCAACATTCATAAATTTGTTATTGGCATCAATGGCAGTTCGGTTAATAATCCCATTTACTTCTTTACCCGATCGCTGGTCAATGGCCATACACGAAAAACCCAGTTCGTTTAGTTTTTTTGCTGTTTTTACATATTCCCCGCGACTAAAACCGGCCTGATGACAAAGTAAAACCGCAGCATTGGCCTCATTGATAAAATACGTGTCTGCTGTTATGAGCACGGAATCTTTCGCATAAAATGTTACCGTGTTGTCGTCAGAACGCTTTGCTACAGTAGTACTAATTGCGGCCGGGGCCTGACTACTGCCTATAATCGTATAACCCAAGATGATAATAAAACCAATGAATTTATACATAATTAATAGAGATGTTTAACAAGTTCTTTGCCGAGTACTCGCTTTCTAAATTCTCCAGGCTTTTTATTGTTTAATAACCTTAGATCACCTCGTTCTTTGATGAGAACAGCGAAATTCTCTTCTCTTTTGTCGTATTGCTCGCTATTCGCATACGTTGTAATTAAAATTAATTGAATAGCACTATCTTCGGTTGCAGGAGCCTGTAGTAATTGATACGACAAGATATAATCGTTTTCGATCGCCTTTTGTCTTAAGACCTTCCAATTATTTTTATAATAGTAAAGGGCTTCCTCTAAATGATTATCAACAATTTCAACAAATTCTATAGTTGAAACACGTTTAGATAAGTCGAAAGAACTATTACCCGTTAACTTTTGGGAATATCCTGAAAAAAAAATCAAAAAGGTGATAAGTACAACGTAATATCGCATGCCGTTTGTTTTGATTGACTAATTTAAACAATACGGGCATGCGAATTAAAACTTTAACAAGCCTTTAGCATACTGCTATTTAAGATGCATATTGCCATGCGCATACCGCAGGTTATATTTCATGGTATCAATACGCCAACCATTATGGTTTTTAACGAGCTGTAATTCATAGGTGCCGACAAAGTTCCGCGTGGTCCCTTTTTTGGCTTTTTCCTTATAATGTGTTGCCGTGGCATATGCAAAAACAGTGGCCTTATCGTCGTTAATCGTGACTACGTAATTTCCTCCAAGATGATTAACAGCGTCTAGATCTTTAAATCCATTCTCCCAATTCGTACAGATTTCACTGGATGCTAACTCCCTTGCTTCACCACCCATAGAGGTCATATCTAGGTGAACGTTTTTCGAAAAAACCTCATTTTGAAGCTTATACCAGTCTTGATGATCTGTATATATAAAGAGCTTATTTACCACTTCAACGATCTGTTCTCTTTCTGTAAAACTACCCATAATTATCGATGCATTAAACGGTACGCATGTGTCCACTGGTTCTTTAAAAATCCGGGAATACAAAAGAGCATGCAAAGTGGCTCAATAGCCCTTGCAGCTTGAGCTGTTCCAAAATCTTCTACTTCAAAACCGAAGATATCCAAAATTTCTGAAACCTGCTTTTTTGCATCCTCATTATTACCACAGATGAACATCGTTGGTTTATTTTCATACTTCGGATTCACCATAGAAACACTGGAAATACTATTGAAAGCCTTTACAAAATGAGCATCTGGTGCTTTTTCCTGTAGTGTTTCCATTAAGGATTTATTGATATCTGTAAAAAACCGTAGAACACCATTCTCGGGAGCTGCATCTTCTATGGGATTTGTTGCATCAATAATGACTTTGCCTTTTAAAGCTTCGCTTCCCAAAGAAGAAATCACTTTTTCAGCCACTGTTCCTTTTACAGAAAGCACAATCAAATTAGAAAACTGTACTGTTTCCTTAAAGCTTCCTATACTGGCTTGCTGCCCTGCATTCGACTTCCATTCAGCTAATTTATTGGGGTCACGCGTGCCTATCATTACCTCATATCCATGCTTCAAAAAACCATTACCTAAGGTCTGGCCAACGACTCCTGAACCTAAAATTCCAACTTTTTTCATATTTTCAAATTTTAAAAAATTTACCACGCAATTTCCTCTCCTAAATGTACAAATTTGGCTGTTTCTTTAGAGGTATCTAATGCGAGGTCTATAATCGTTTTGGCGACTTCTTCAACACTTAATGGTGCATGTTCTGTTCCCAGGTCAGTACGAACCCATCCGGGATGCGCTGAATTTACTTTGATATTGTGCTCTTTCAAGGCTGCCGCTAAATGAATGGTGAATGAATTTAATGCAGCTTTAGAGGCATTGTACGCAAAAGGTTTTACAGTATAGTACATAGACTCTGGATTATTACCTTCACCCAAAGAACCTAAAATACTGGATACATTGACTATGTTACCAGCCCCACTTTTTTTGATTAGAGGTAGTAACTGCTGTGTAAGGTCTATTAAGCCGAAAAAATTGGTTTCGAACGTTTCCTTTAAAATTTTAGAAGGAATACTTTCAACAGTATTTATCTGCCAATCTTCATCTTTGTGAATGATTCCGGCATTATTAATCAGAATATCCAGTTGATCATGGTTTGATGCAATCTGTTGCACTGCTGACTTAATACTTTCAGGGTTTGAAACATCCAGTTGAACGTATTCAGCATCTAGGCCTTCACTTTGTAATTGGTTGGTCGCCGTTTGACCACGTTCCATGTTTCTTGCTCCGATGAGCACTTTAATGCCATTTTTGGCAAGTTCTTTGGCTGTCTGGAAACCTAAACCTTTGTTGGCCCCTGTAATTAATGCTACTTTTTTCATCTTGTGTTTGTTTAGAATTATTTAATCGTTTGTTATGTACTCTTGATCTAACCTCAGAAAGGCTTCATAAACCTTTGTGGTAAGTTCTTTTGCTTGTTTTTCTCCCAGTATGGCGGTGTATCTTTTGAACAAATTTTGCCAGGCCTTTTTTAACACACTTTTAAGTTCCAGACTTTTTTTCGTGGGATGGACTTCTGTGGCCCGGCCCACCGAAGACCGTTTTACCAGTCCTCGATGTTCCATTTTTTCAATAAGTCTCGTAACCGTGGAGGGTGTTAATTGCATATGTTCACTCAAAGACTTTGGCTGAATACCAGGCTGCTCATTTACGCTCATCAGTAATAAGGCATATGAGGGCGCCAGGCCGGTAATGGCAAATTCTTCTTCCGCTATCTTGGTCATTATTCGAGCAAAAGCATTGGCAGAATAGTAGAGGCAACCGCAGTATTTGTTTTTTTGATTGTTCATAATGATACCAAAATTATATATATTGTTTGTACATACAATTAAAATAATGTTAAATTTATGTTAGCTTTAGCTTATGGACTTTTTAGACTCGATGAGCACGAACTTGAATACACCGTTATATGTTCTTGATAGTAATATACCTTTCGCCAATTATTCAAAGATTGATCTGTCTATTACGAACAACGCATTGCAATTCATTGACATTTCTTCTGTAGATCAGTGTGCAGCTCATATTTCGGAGCACTTAAAAAAAAATAAGGCCAAGGTGGCGCACGGGGGTTATTTAGAAGAGCGAAATCTCTATAAGGGAGCACATAATTTTATAGGAACTGAACAACGTACGATTCACTTAGGTATTGATTTTTGGTGTGATGCCGGTACAAAAGTTCTAGCGGTCTTACCTGGTGAAGTGCATAGCTTTCAAAATAACATGACTGCCGGCAATTATGGCCCAACGATTATTTTAAAGCATTCATTTGAAGGATTAGAATTCTATTCCTTGTATGGCCATTTAAGCTTGGAATCACTTAAAGGATTAACAGTAGGGCATAAGACAGTACGAGGAGCAATCATCGGATCATTAGGGTCATCTGAAGTCAATGGTGGTTATGCACCTCACTTACATTTTCAACTTATTAAAGATTTACAGGGGAATGTAGGCGATTATCCGGGTGTTTGCAGTAAAGGAGACGTAGATTTTTATAGAGGGAATTGTCCCGACCCGAATATACTTCTCAAACTGAGGAAAGATTAGCTATACCTTGCTTGGTAATACCCCAAACTTTTCTTTAAAGCTTTTTGTAAAATAAGACATGTTAGAATAGCCTACTGAGTAAGCAATTTCTGATACCGAACCTATCTTATTCTCAAGCATTCGTTTAGCTTCGTTTAATCGGACTTCACTTACCAGCTGACCTGCGGATTTATTGGTGAGCGCTTTTAGTTTGCGATGTAGCTGCGCTCTGCTAAACCCAACCGTAGCAGCAATATCTTCAACAGAAAGTAACTCATTATCTAAATTGTCTTTAATGGTTTTCATAACCTTTTGTAGAAACGTATCTTCTGCAGACCTTAGGTTCAAGTCATCGACAAATGCGAGGTCCATAGACTTGAAATGTTCCCATATCTTTTTTCGTGCCTCAATTAAGTTCTTTGTTCTAAGCAGCAACTCATCTGCATCAAATGGTTTTGTCAGGTAAGCATCGGCACCCTGGGTTAAGCCTTCCATTTTATTTGACTGACCGGCTTTAGCGGTAAGCATGATGATAGGAATATGGCTTGTTTTTATATTGTGCTTAAGACTATTACATAATTCATAACCGTCCTTTTTGGGCATCATTACATCACTTATCACTAAATCAGGTATATGTTCGAAAGCCATTCGCTCACCTTGCAATCCGTCAGATGCGGTCAGCACTTGATAGTGAGTTTGTAAAATCTCGGAAATAAATTCTTGCAAGTCTTTGTTGTCTTCAACTAAGAGAACCACAGCATCATCACTATTGACAGGAGCTCTAGATGAACTGTTTTGAGTTACACCATCATCTAATGGCTTCGGTACCACTTTCGTTTCATCTTTATCTTTCGAATGTATGATACTTGATCCGGGAAGTCCGGCCAAGGTAATAGGCAATCGCACTTTGAAAGTTGTACCACGACCTTGATCACTATGTACGCTTATTTGACCATTGTGCAGATCCACCAATTCTTTGGTCAAGGCTAGGCCGATACCCGAACCTTTTGCTTCAGAACCTTCCACCCGGTAGAAACGATCGAAAATGCGATCGATCTCTGCTTTGCTTATGCCTTTACCCGTATCGCCAATTTCGATGAATACATAGCTGGTATCCGTTGCTGCGGTAACATTAACGGCACCTCCTTGATGTGTATACTTAAAGGCATTCGAAAGTAGGTTGTTCACTATTTTTTCTAATTTATCCTTATCATAATAGTTTTCGCTTAAGTCCTCCGAAAAATGAGTGTTGAGACTGATATTCTGACGTTCTGCCATACTTTCAAAGGAAAACACTTGAGAACGCAGGAACTGCATTAAGCCGTTTTTGGTCAAATTAAGATGGAGGTTGCCACTTTCTATTTTAGATAGATCCAACAATTGATCGACTAACATTTGTAATCGTGCCGTATTCTTTTTGATGACTCCAAAAGACTTATTGCTCAGCAATACTGATTCGCGGTGCTTATCACTTGACAACCTTTTGGCTTGTTGAAGCGGGCCGTTTATCAGCGTCAATGGTGTTCTGAATTCATGGCTTATATTCGCAAAAAAGCGCGTCTTCACTTCGTCGAGATCTTTCATACGCTGTACTTCTGCCATTGATCGTTCTGCTTGTAAACGTTCAAGTTCGCTCTTTTCATTCAATTTTTGACGACGAAAGGCGATACCGAAAGAAAAAATTACAATTTGTGCGAACATACCCCATGAATGCGCATCAAAACCAGGATATTTCAACCAACCTGCGGCCCAGGAACTACCAATGACTAAAAGTACTAATCCTATACTGGCTCCAATACCAAAATATCTCGCAAAATTGTCTTTTCTGGTAGCGATTACGATACTTAAAATAAGGCTTAGAATATTTATGATTACATGCATTTCCGCATTAAAACCGACAGCTAAGAATTTTGGTTTCGTAGATGTAAATAGAACTAGGGAAATAACAGCTATTATTTGTAGAATCATAATAGTTGCGAGGCCAACTATAAGTTTATCGAGTTTTGGAAACTTGGTTTTCGATTGAATAAATGAACGTCCAAAAAACCAAAAAAGGAAATAAACGCCATTTGAGAAAAACATCCAAAAAACAAATCCAAAACGGTATACCGAATCTAAGAGTCCACCAATTGACATTAACATGGTCATACAACAGAAAAGTACCCAAACTGAAAAATTAAGAAAAATGACTTCTCTTAAATACAGGTACTGCAAAATATGATATAAAAGGATAATAAAGGTGACCCCAAACATAAAAATGAAGAAACTGTTATTGAACTGATATATTTCATGGTAATAGGGTTGAGATGGCCCTCTAAGGTTTAACCTGAAAAATGGGGGATACCCAAACTTGCTTCCTTCCGCTCTAATAATTAATGTGACCTTGGTATTCAAAGGGAATTCATCCATTCGAATCCGGTTCAACATCCATTTCTCAGATATATCACGTTCTTTACGACTATAACCATACCCTGTTTTTTTATGAAAAATGAGTTCTTCCTTTACATAACCATAGACGTCAACTTTTCCGTTACCTTTTATCCATGCTGGGCCA
>JASJDL010000133.1 GCA_030065775.1 Flavobacteriaceae bacterium
CGTTCCCTTGGCAACGACATTCCCCAATGAGTTCATGATCCTGTAAGTTGACCTTATTGAATGACCAGGGTTGATATTAATAATATCACTCGCCGGGTTAGGATATAACAAGGCATCAAAACTGGCAAAGTCGTTTCCAGAATCATTAAAAGTAGTATAACCTGCAATGGCGTTAACCGAATTTGTTGAAGTACCACCATTACCAACTATACCCTTGATGGTTACCTGGTCGACATAGATTTGATCAGCATTAGCAGATGCATCACATTGAATTCTAAACTGTGCATTACTTACTAAGTTATACTCAACACTGCTTAAATTAATTGTGGCAGAATAAAAACTTCCATTAGTAAATGAGGTTCCACTTGCATAGGAGGCCACAGTTGTCCATGAAGAGCCATTGTAGTAACGTACCCAGAAGTCTTCACCATTTTCCATGCTATGTGGATAGAAATAGAACTTAAATTCTACCGAATCATAGCCTGATAAATTAAAAGATTGAGATGTCATGGCCGAAGCAGTTCCCGAATTATCTCTAAGTCTGATGGAGTAATTTCCTTCAAAAGACCGGGTGTCATTATCGCGGTAACAGTCTGACCCTCCATCGATCCATCCGTCCCATCCGGTCTCAAAATAGGCTTCATGCAAAGTCGTCGTAGAACCTCCACCAGCGGATTGTGTGGTGAATGTAGCGGGATTACTATCTCCTGAGACATTACCCGCAGCATCCTTGGCTCTTACGGTGAACGTATAACTCGTATTAGCTGTTAAACCTGTCACCTCGGTTGATGTACCGGTAACTGTTGTGACACTTGTACCGCCGTTAAATACTTCATACTCTGTTACACCAACATTGTCGGTTGAAGCCGTCCAAGATAAAGTGGCTGTTGTTTGAGTGATATTAGATGCTGTTAAATTCGTTGGTGCTGTTGGCGGATCTGTATCTGCACCGGAGCTAGTCGTAAATGTGGCTTCGTTACTAGCAGCAGATTCATTGCCGGCAGCATCCTTTGCTCTTACCGTAAACGTATACGAAGTATTAGCGGTTAAACCGGTGATATTGGCAGTCGTCCCTGTAACGGTTCCAATATTGCTACTTCCTTGGTAAACATCATATCCGGTCACTCCAACATTATCAGTTGAGGCTGTCCAGGTTAAAGTAGCCGTGGTTTCGGCAATATTTGAGGCTACTAAATTTGTTGGTGCTGTCGGGGCCTGGGTATCACCACCGCCAGATCCGGTTATGTTGACCGTATAGTCTTCAACTTCCCCGTAAGAGAATGTTTCACAAGAAGTCGGTATTCCATTATACTTCATTGAAACTCTCATTCTGGTGGCTCCTTCTGCCGCAGAATTTGAAACTGTAAACGATCCGCTTACTGAAGAAGCCGTTGTCGCCGATTGCGTCCAAACTTGTTCTCCTGCATCTGTAAAGTCACCATCTCGGTTATAGTCTATCCAAACGCTATATCCTTCGCTGTAGATAGTTCCTGTCCAGGTAGGAGTAACCGTAATTGTTGCACTACTGCCTTTCGATAAATCAGTTGATATAGCGGTATGATCTGAATATCCGTTACCGCTTCCTGAAGAATTATCTATGGTACCTATTTGAACCCTACCAATATACTCATCGGCTACACTATTTCCTTGTGAAGCACAGTAGTTTAGCTGTACCGCGGTAGTTGTGAAATTAACAGAGGTACTGTAATTTGAATTACTTCCATCAGAACATTTACTACGCACCTGCACCTCATATTCAGTGGTAGCACTTAATCCGCTTAACGTTGTAGACGTTCCTGATACGGCATTTGTAGCCCAGTTTGTTGTTCCGGTTTGACGGTATCTTATATCATAAGTAGTGCCTGGTACGGCATCCCAGGAAATTGTAGCTTCTGAAGAGGTAATAGCAGAAGGAGTCACTCCCGTAGGCGTTGTTGCATTACATACAACAGGTGTTCCTGTCAATCCGGTAACGATTAAACTAAAGTTTTGACTTCCTCCGGTTAAAGAACCTTTATGTGTCACAGTTATGGTATAGGTACCCGTTGCTCCGGTAATGTCTACGCGTTCATAAGGGTCTACATTATTGTCTTGCTGTGCACTGGTCGTGGGGCTCGTCAACTTATATGGCAAATACGAGCTACTTCCTTTTGTAATTCGAATATCTAAATCATTCACCAAAACAGGCGTCGTAGAATTTACAATAGTATTGGCCGTTCCCGGTCTATCTGTCCAGGAAATGGATGCGAGTAGTGGGCTTACGCCATCAGATTCTACTGAAACCGTATACGATTGGCCAGAATTAAGGGTCAATTCTTCAATTTTGGATTGATTTCCATTATTTGATATCGCTTCGGCCGCTCTTTTTGTATTTAATAGGCCCCAACCAAATACGGCATCCGGACCACTTGCCCCTGCGTCATCGGCTGTATGTAAGGCGATACCTTTGAGTGTAGCTGCTCTCATAAAAGCACCACTATTCAGGTTTTTATAATGCTGTTGTAATAATAGCAAAGAACCAGTTACATTTGGTGATGCCATTGAAGTTCCTGTAATCGAGTTGTAAGCCGTATCACTGTTGTCATAAGTTGAATAAACTCCGGTTCCATTACCGGTGATATCTGGTTTGATACGAAAATCATCTGTTGGACCCTCACTACTAGAGCTGTTTATGGAAACAGAAACGAGGTTACCCGCTGCATCTATGTTGGCGTCTTGAGCATTAGCCACTACTAAATTGTTCTTAGAAGTAGAATGCCCGGTGAGCTTGTCCCACCCAGACCCACCGGTAGGGTTCTGATTGGCCGTATTGTCATTACCATCGTTACCGGCGGCAACAACCATTAAATAATTGGGGGCATTGAACATAATTTCATCCCAATCACGAGACTCTGTAATGTAGCCCCCAAAGTAATGTTGTGGTAATTGTACCTGTCCAAACTGATTTCGAAATGCATACCCGTACGAATGGTTCGAAAGTAGCATTCCGTTTGAAGCTTGGGAGGTGGCTTCTGACTTGTCATTGTTCCAATCTGCGGTTCTCGCCTGTGCATATGGCGCCATACCTTTGGCATTTGCCTGAACACCAGAAGCGACGATCGTTCCGGTGACGTGTTGAGCGTGGAAACTATTCCCATTTAAAGTGGAGCCATCGATAATGGAGACTCTGTTCGTACCTCCTGCACCATCAAATTCCTGGTGTGTGATACGAGTTCCACCGCCATCCCATACATAGGCTGTCATACCTTGGCCCATTAGGTTCAAACCTAATGATCCTCCAGAGTGCAGATGATCAGTTCTGGTTGACCTGGCGGCATCGACGTTAAAAGTAGTGTAATAAATAGGTTTTCCATTGTCGACTTTTTGCAATTCAAGCATGCGGCCATCATCTAAGAAGATCTTCTCTTCCCAACCTCTTTGTTTCGCGATCTGAAGAGCGAGCTTCTTTTCTTGTTTAGCGACAGTTTTTAAATGTTGTTGGATTTTCTCAAGTTTAACAAGGTTATAACCTTGTCGGATTTTTTCAATTTCGAGGCGATTTGGAGCATGCACCCCAAAAGCGAAGCTAAGTAAAATTCCTGCGAACAGAAATTTACTTAGAAAGTAGTTTTTTTTCATAAATTTTGGATTGATAATTAATGTTAATTTTTCTTTAAAAAATCTAATTTTATGCATTAATAAACCAAATATTTTAAAGAATTTTTTATAAGATTGCCAAATATATAATTATTTTGAAATATTGCAAATAGTGGAAAATGGTGATTTTTCAATGGTGGAAAACCATGAGTTTCACGTTTTTTATATCGAAAAAACAACTACTTTTAGAAAGAATTTGCAGTTACTTAAAGATGCTTCAGGTAAAGAATTTAGAGATTTCATTTTTGGCAGAAGGAAAAAAGACGCAGGTAGTTTTGAATGCCAATTTTGATTTAGGGAAAAACGAAATTTTAGGTATAGTAGGAGAATCTGGCTCGGGGAAATCAGTTTCTTCGTTGGCCATACTGGGATTGCTTCCGAAGAATAACAGCACCATTACGGGAGAGATCCTCTTTGAAGGCAAGAATTTGATCAATCTTTCTGAAAAGGAATTGCAAGTTATTAGAGGAAATAAAATTTCGATGATATTTCAGGAACCCATGAGCTCTTTAAACCCAAGCCTCACTTGTGGATACCAGGTTCAGGAAATTTTACTCCAGCACCAATCCATTTCCAAAAAGGAAGCAAGAGAAAAGGTCATGGAACTTTTTGAAAAAGTAAAACTACCAAGGGTAGCAACTATTTTTGAGCAGTACCCCCATCAATTGTCGGGCGGGCAAAAACAACGAGTAATGATCGCGATGGCTATTGCCTGCAAACCTGATATTCTTATCGCCGATGAACCGACCACGGCTTTAGATGTTACGGTTCAAAAAGAAATTGTCAAGCTTTTAAAAGACCTTCAGAAGGAAACGCAGATGAGTATAATTTTTATCTCACACGATCTTTCATTGGTTTCTGAAATAGCCGATAAGGTAATTGTAATGTACCAAGGAAAACTCCTGGAACAGGGGAGCGCAACTGAGGTCTTCAATAGTCCAAAGCACGCCTACACTAGCGCCTTGGTAAAATCCAAACCCAGCTTAACAGAACGCCTAAAGGAACTTCCTACAGTTAAGAGTTTTATAAACAATAGTATAAATGAGGAGATTATTACCGATGAGGAAAGAAAAGAATCACATTCAAAATTATATGCTTACGAACCGCTACTGGAGGTCAGAAACCTTAAGACCTATTTTAATACTGAGAAATCCCTTTTTGGAAAAAGAAAAAAGATCATTAAAGCTGTTAATAATGTGAGTCTAAAAGTTTATGAAGGAGAAACATTAGGATTGGTAGGGGAATCGGGTTGCGGAAAAACGACGCTGGGTCGAACCATCATGAATCTTGAAAAAGCCAGTGAAGGCGAAATTTGGTATCAAGGCGAGGATATTACCAAGATGGCATCGTCTAAAATAAAAAAACTTCGAAAGGAAATTCAATTGATATTTCAGGATCCGTTTTCTTCTTTAAACCCCCGTATTCCGGTGGGAAAAGCCATTCTGGAGCCCATGAAAGTACATGGCTTACATAATTCTGATGCCGAACGTAAACAAAAGGTTATAGACATCCTTGAAAAAGTTGGATTGAATGTGGAATACTATAATCGTTATCCGCATGAATTTTCAGGTGGACAACGCCAGCGTATCGGTATAGCGAGAACCATTGCTTTACAACCTAAACTTATCATTTGTGACGAATCAGTTTCGGCCTTAGATGTGTCAGTACAAGCCCAGGTTTTGAATTTGTTGAATGCATTAAAAGGCGAGTACAATTTTTCTTACATTTTTATTTCCCATGATTTGGCTGTAGTAAAATACATGGCAGACCAATTGGTAGTGATGAATAAGGGTGAAATAGAAGAAATGGGTGAAGCAGACAGTATTTACCGAAGCCCTAAAACGAATTATACACAACAATTAATCGAAGCAATTCCGAAAGGGATTTGATGTATGGAACAACTAACGAAAGAAGAAAAGAGAACTTTTAGAGCCTTACTATTCAAACACCAGGATGGTCTCGCAATTACCAGTATAATTGCAGTACTAAACACGAATGGAGTGCTAGACTTTTGCCACCAAAACCAGCAAACTACGTTACGACATATAATTAATCAGTTTCCAGACCTCAATGCCGGTTACCTTAATGTGGCGTTGCGTAGTTTGGCTTCTCAGGGAATTTTTGAGTACAAAGATTTATCAGATGGTATAGTATTACAGACAACACCGAAATTTACACATCTAAAAAAATATATAAATCTCTATATGATCTTTTCTGAGGTCTATGAGACTCAACTAAGACTATTAGACTCAGAATTTAAAACTTCATTTTCAATTGGTAAAGAGGTGTTGTTGCTCTCTGAAAAACTTCGAGAAATACGTAAAGAAAATAATGAGGATGCCTACTTCCAGAATGAAGTGCTTATTCATTTGGAAGGGGTTTTGTTGTTGCCGGTTTTGGTCTATTTTAATTTTAATGCTGACGCTCAGGATATTGCTGCTGAAACGATCATTTCAAAAAATCAATTCTTACAACAATTTTTAGAGAATCTTTCGCTTTTACGGAATGACGAACTCACAAAAAAAGGACAATTTTTAATAGATAAAAGTTATGCTTATGGGGTTACAACCTCTTACTTACCGGTCATGACTAATGTTGCCGATTATCTTAGCGGAAATTTTGAACACTATTTTAGTCGCGATAAAGAAGGTAATGAGCAACACGTTTTTAGGACCATTAATGTATGGGGTAGCGGGGGGTCTCACTCCACTTATTTTAAGAAAATCGATGAAATATTACTTGAGATTTTCAACAAGCCTCTTGATCAGCAACCAAAAGGAATTATTGATGTAGGCTGTGGAAACGGAGCCTTATTGGAGCATATGTTCAACCTGATTTGGAACCAGACGAATCGCCGTGATGACCTTGATAAAAATAAACTTATTTTGATCGGGGCAGACTATAATAAAGAAGCCTTGTTAAGTACTCAGCGAAACCTTAAAAAGGCGGATGTATGGGCTGAAGTTGTTTGGGGCGATATTGGTAATCCGGTAGAGATTGATGAAAAACTAGGAAACCTCTATGGGGTTAAACTTGAAGATTTACTGAATATACGCTCATTTTTAGATCATAACAGGCCTTTTAACGTTCCCAAAAATAAGAGTAGTTATACACCGAATTCCTCAGGTGCCTTTGCTCATCGAGGAGTATTATTAAACAATACTGACGTAGAGCAAAGTCTTGTTGAACACTTTCTGAAGTGGAAACCCTATATTCAAAAACATGGCTTATTGTTGATTGAATTGCATACAATTGATCCCAAAACGGTCAGTTTAAATTTAGGGAAAACTCCTTGTACTGCCTATGATGTCACGCATGGTTTTTCTGATCAGTATATCGTGGAGGTCGAGGTTTTTAATAAAGCTTTAGAAAGGGCAGGGCTTGGCCTAAACAAAGAGCATTATTATAAATTCCCAGATTCAGAACTATCCACGGTAAGTATTAATTTAATCTCTTAAATTTAATTGAATTCGGGCTTGAAGTTTTTTTGGTAATCAAGCCACTGGTCTTTAGTAGTTACAGATTTATAGTCGTCGCTGGCAAAGATTTTCAGATAAATTTCTAATTGATTAGGCTTGTGAAAACCTTTTACAGGAGTCAGAAGATTGGCATTTTCGTCCAGAAAGACAATGGTTGGATAGGCCGAAACCCCAAAATAGCTCGCCAATTGATGCTGGCTGTTGCGTCCTCTTCGCGAGGCATCGTAATTTGGGTTTAAAAAAGTTTGATCTTTGAATTGTACTATTGCACCGCCTTCGGCATTGAATTTCACAGCGTAGAAATTCTCATTAACATATTCGGCGACATCCTTATTTTGAAATGTATATTTGTCGAGCATTTTACAGGGTCCGCACCAAGTAGTATACATATCGACCATGATCTTTCGCGGCTCCTTTTGTTGTGCTGCCAATGCTTCTTCAACTGTCATCCAGTTAATTTTGTAACCTTGGGCGAATCCTGTTAAGGAAAATGCAGCAATAGCAAGTAAAGTAATTAATCTTTTCATCAAATTTCTTTTATCTCTTACAACAGACGCAAATAATATGCCTAAATTACAAAAAGAAAACGCTCCGACGGAGCGTTTCGTATATTTATCTGACTCCGTGCATTAATTTTTTCAGCACAGGGTTTAGTAACATGACCAATACACCAGCAGCAATTGGTACAAAGGTAAATATTAAGAAGAATGTCGCTAAATTGTAATTGGCAGTTACCTCGTCAATCATACCGCCTAAAGAACCTGCTGCTTTCTGTCCAATAGCAATCGCTAAGTACCAAATACCAAACATAAAGGCGATCATTCTTCCTGGCACCAGTTTACTCAAATACGACAGTCCTACGGGAGACAAACAAAGTTCACCCAACGTATGAAATAGATAGGCCAAAATCAGCCAAATCATACTGACTGAGGCCGTTTTAGCACCTTGAGGGATATTTGACGAGCCATAGGCTAAAAGAGCAAAACCGATCCCTAACAAAAGCAAGCCCAAGCCATATTTCATGGCAGCGCTGGGATTGTATTTACTTTCCCACCATTTTGAGAATAATGGAGCAAGGGCAATTATAAAAAAGGAGTTCAAAATACCGAACCAGGTGGCGCCGACCTCGGCGGCATCTTTACTGAATTCATTATTTAGTTTCCAGATGACAATTCCCCAAATAATGATAAAACTTAGAGAGAGAACAATATTTGATAAGGCAATTTTAGAGAATGTTTTTCTAAATAATAGGTAGAGCACATAGCTAATGATGGCCAAGGGTACTACGGTTAAAATGGCGTCGATGGTTTTAAAAAGTAAGGCCGATGAACCGGTTAAGTCTCTGGCTGTGTAGTCTCTTGCAAAAATATTTAATGAACCTGCTGCTTGCTCAAACGCAGCCCAGAAGAAGATCGTGAAGAAGGCAAAAATTGCCACCGCAATCATGCGGTCCCTCGTAAAAGTTGAATATCTAATGATTCGCGAAATAATTAAATAAAGAAATAAGAAGACAGCAGCAATGATGACGAATGTGGCTCCTTCTAAATTACCTACCTTGAAATCAAATAAGTTGATATCGCCAATTTTAGACATGGGGTCATTGATCAACCATGTAAATCCCATCACAGAGGTCAGAACAATTAATATTTTATCAATTGAAGTAAAAGGGTTCAGTTTGTCCTCTTCTTCAATACCTTTTTGCTCAGCTGGGCTTTCTTCGTTTATATTTTGAGGTAATTCTACCTCATATTTTTTTGTGGGTTTTGCACCGATAGTCCCAAATAAGTTTTTAGCCAACCAGAATTGCACCATGCCTAAAAACATAAAGATACCAGCCAGGCCAAAGCCCCAGGCCCAGCCTTTATTTTCGGCTAAATAACCACAAAGCATGATACCAAAGAATGCTCCGGCATTTACACCCATATAAAAAATGGTGTAAGCACCATCTTTTTTAGCATCATTACCTTTATACATTTCTGAAATGATAGAGGTGATGTTTGGTTTAAAAAAACCTGTTCCAATAACTAAAAATGCCAACCCAAGATATAAGGTAAACTCCGTTTCAAACGCCATAGAAGCATGCCCAAGGGTCATAATAAAACAACCAATAACTACTGCCCATCGATAGCCCGTGAACTTATCGGCAATATAACCACCTAATATAGGCGTTAAATAGAGCAAAGAAGCGTAAGTGCCAAATAAGGCCAAAGCATGTTCTCTAGGCCAGTTAGCCCAACCCGGGTTATCACCAAATAATGGTGCTGTTAAGAAAATAACAAGTAAGATGCGCATTCCATAAAAAGAAAAACGCTCCCACATTTCAGTAAAAAATAAGACAAACAAACCTGCCGGATGCCCCAGTACTTTATCTTTAAACAAATTTTCAATATCGGTATTCATAAAAGCTGTTTAGGTTCATAAAAAAATTGTACTCCAAAGAGTATGGTTTGTTAAAATTTGATTTAATTATCAGCTAATTCAAACCCTTCTGCTTCCTCATCCGTGGTTCCTTCCAG
>JASJDL010000134.1 GCA_030065775.1 Flavobacteriaceae bacterium
ATATCAAAATTAATTAGAAAAGTGTGCTAATATAGTCTTAATATAAATTTAAACCTTGAGTTGGTTTAGTTTCATTATTCTTTGCACAGCATTCACTATTTTTAGATTAACGGAAGTTAAAATTATATAGATTGATACTCTGCCTCTTGAGAGTCGTAGTGTAGGAAGGTCCCAGAGAGTGATCCAAGGAAAGTGTGAAGTCTCTTATTCTTAGCTCGCTAAAAAATAAAGTTGTCGAAGTACGTCGTTCTCGTGAGGTTGACTATTTAATTCGCTACCTGGCTGATAAATTTAATCCGCATGAGTCGTAATTCTTCCTCATCGTAATCGCCGTCGAATTCATCCAGAGCTTCCTGAATCCGGTCGTTTTCGGCTTCCATAAAGTATTCGTAGATCTCTTCCTGCTGGTCTTCATCCAGCAGGTCTTCAAGACTATAGTCAATATTTAATTTGGTGCCCATATAAACGATACGCTCCATTTCTTTGATCAACTCTTCCATCTTCAACCCTTTTGATTTGGCAATATCTTCCAGTGGTATCTTCTTATCGGTATTCTGAATTACGAACAATTTCAAAGCTGAATTCAATCCGGCACTCTTCACGACCAAGTCTTCTGGCTTTATGATATCATTCTCTTCAACATACCTGGCAATCACATCTACAAACGCTTGACCATACTTTTTGGCCTTACCATCTCCTACTCCATGTACATTACCCAATTCTTCTAGGGTTGTAGGATACTTTAAGGTCATGTCTTCTAACGAAGGGTCTTGAAATACGGCAAATGGAGGGACACCTTTCTTTTTACCGACACTTCGTCGCAAATCTTTGAGCATACTCATTAATTGCTCATCAACTGCGGCTCCCGATCCTTTGTCATTGGTAATAACGGTGGCATCGTCTTCACTGGCATAAACATGGTCTTCGGTCATCAGAAATGAACCCGGATTTTTAATGAAATCAAATCCCTTTTTAGTAACTTTAAGCACCCCATACTGTTCAATTTCCTTACTGATATAGCCTGCTACTAAGACCTGGCGGATCAAGGCCATCCAATGGTTACCATCTTTGTCCTTACCAACTCCAAAAAACGGCTGCTGATCAGTTTTGCGCGACTTCAGCAAAGCATTTTCTCTACCAATTATGGTATTGACAATCTCTTTTGATTTATATTCCTGATTGGTATCTCGTATCACCTCAAGCAAGGTCTTGACATCATTTTTGGCTTCTTTCTTTGTTTTTGGATTGCGTACATTGTCATCCATATCTGCCCCTTCACCATTCACTTCATCAAATTCTTCACCAAAATAATGGAGTAAGAACTTACGGCGCGACATCGATGTTTCAGCGTAGGACACCACTTCCTGTAAAAGTGCATGGCCGATTTCCTGTTCTGCTACTGGTTTCCCGGAAAGGAATTTTTCTAATTTTTCAATATCCTTATACGAGTAGAACGCCAGGCAATACCCTTCTCCTCCGTCACGGCCTGCCCTACCTGTTTCCTGGTAATAGCTTTCTAAACTTTTAGGTATGTCATGATGTATCACGAAACGCACATCGGGTTTATCGATTCCCATACCAAAAGCTATGGTGGCCACCACCACATCTGCATCTTCCATTAAAAACATATCCTGATGCTTCGCTCGCGTCTTTGCATCTAAACCTGCGTGATACGGAATGGCTTTAATACCATTGACCTGCAGTATCTGTGCAATTTCCTCCACCATTTTACGGCTTAAGCAATAAACAATACCAGATTTACCAACATATTTTCTGACAAACTTGATGATATCTTTCTGCACGTCTTTGGTTTTAGGACGCACTTCATAAAACAAATTAGCGCGATTAAAAGATGCTTTAAACGTCTTGGCATCAGACATGCCTAAATTCTTTAAAATGTCTTCCTGAACCTTTGGAGTAGCTGTAGCTGTCAATCCGATAATAGGTACGTCATCAATTTTCTTGATGATATTTTTTAGGTTTCGGTATTCAGGTCTGAAGTCATGGCCCCATTCTGAGATACAATGGGCTTCGTCTATAGCAACGAATGAGATATTCTGATCTTTTAGAAAGTCAACGTATTCTTCCTTCGTGAGCGATTCTGGTGCTACATACAATAATTTGGTAATACCATTGCTAATATCTTGCATTACCTGGTTTACCTGTGTTTTATTTAAGGAAGAGTTCAATACATGGGCGATACCATGCTCGGTTGAAATACCACGTAGCGCGTCTACCTGGTTCTTCATTAGAGCGATGAGTGGTGAAACGACAATGGCTGTACCGTCTTGTACTAATGCCGGCAGCTGATAACACAACGATTTACCACCACCGGTTGGCATAATCACAAAAGTATTTTCTTTACTTAAAATGCTGTTGATAACCTGCTCTTGTAATCCTTTAAACTGCGAAAAACCAAAATACTTTTTTAGAGCAGCGTGTAGGTCTAATTTTGTCACGTTCAGTAAAAATTTGTCTATTATTTTAGATACATTTGCACTTAAAGATAGCAATATTTATTTTGAAAAACTAAAAAGATTGAGCCTCAAAAAAAATATCCTAGACATAGCGAAACAAACTATTTCCATTGAGAGTAAAGCAATAGCGAATTTAATAAATTTTTTAGATAAAGACTTTGAAAACGCTGTTAAATTTATACTCGGTTCCAATGGAAGGGTGGTTGTTACCGGCATTGGAAAAAGCGCGAACATTGCCAATAAAATTGTGGCAACATTAAATTCAACGGGAACACCGGCTATTTTCATGCATGCCGCTGATGCCATACATGGCGATTTAGGGATTGTGCAAAAAGATGATGTCGTGATTTGCATTTCCAAAAGCGGAAATACCCCGGAAATCAAAGTACTGATTCCACTGATTAAAAACTCTGACAATAAGATTATAGCAATTACAGGGACTAAGGATTCTTATCTCGGACAACAGGCTGATTTTGTTCTGAATTCATATGTAGCACAGGAAGCTTGCCCGAACAACCTCGCTCCCACTACCAGCACAACCGCACAATTGGTTATTGGTGATGCTTTGGCAGTGAGTCTTTTGGAAATGCGCGAATTTACCAGTAAAGATTTTGCTAAATACCATCCCGGTGGTTCTTTAGGAAAGCGCCTTTATCTACGCGTTAGCGATCTCGTTGACACCAATGCAAAACCTGAAATTTCAACCGATGCAAGCATTAGCGACGTGATTATAGAAATTTCGGAAAAACGCTTGGGCACGACCGCAGTAACTGATAATGGACAGGTATTAGGAATTATCACCGATGGCGATATTCGCAGAATGCTAAAGAATAATCAAAGCATCGAAGGCTTGTCTGCGAAAGATATCATGAGTGAAAACCCTAAAACCATCACATCTAATGCTATGGCGGTTGAGGCATTAGACCTCATGGAAAACCATAATATCACACAGGTATTGGTCGTTGACGACCAAGATTATATCGGCGTAGTACACCTACACGATCTACTAAAAGAAGGAATCATATAAGATGGCAAACGAACAGGGAGAAATGTCTTTTTTAGGGCATCTGGAAGTATTGCGATGGACACTCATCCGCTCAGCGGCTGCCGTGTTTATTGCAGGAGGCATTGCTTTTGCCATGAAAGATTTTATCTTCAATAAGATCATTCTATTACCTAAAGAGGCCTCTTTCTTTACCTACCGGTTTTTATGTAATGTCTCCAAAAGTTTTGGTACCCAAGGTTTATGTATAGATTCCATTCCGTTTATTGTACAAAGTAGAACTATGGCCGGTCAATTTTCTGCACATATCTGGACCTCCATCACCGCAGGATTTATTATCGCTTTTCCCTTTATTTTATGGGAAATATGGAAATTTATAAAGCCGGGGCTCTATCCCAAAGAAAGAAAAAATGCAAAGAGCTTTATAGTCATCTCTTCGTTTTTATTCTTTTTAGGAATCTTATTCGGCTACTACGTGATCACCCCCTTATCAGTCAATTTTTTAGGGAACTACCTGGTGGCTGATCAAGTAAAAAATAATATAGATTTAAGCTCCTATATTGGCTTATTACGAGCTTGCGTACTTTCTGCGGGACTGATGTTCGAGTTACCCATTATTATATTTTTTCTTACCAAATTAGGATTGGTCACACCAGAATTTTTACGGAAGTATCGAAAATATGCCTTAGTTTTGGTTTTGATCTTAGCAGCTTTAATTACGCCACCAGATGTTATCAGCCAGATCATCGTTGCCATACCCATGGTGATCTTATATGAAGTAAGTATTACCATCTCAAAATTTATCATACGAAAAGAGAAAAAAGCAGCTACAAATTTAAAAACGTCCTGACCTATGAAAATGGCCAAATCAGTGGAAGAATACATTGAAAGTCAAGAAAAATACGGTAAATCACTTGAGCTTTTAAGAGAAATTTTGTGTGAAACTGAACTCGAGGAAACCGTGAAATGGGGAATTCCCACCTACACGATCAACAAAAAGAATGTCGTGGGTATTGGTGCCTTTAAAACACATTTCGGACTCTGGTTCTTTAACGGAGTATTTTTATCTGATCCGCATAATTGTTTGATCAATGCCCAGGAAGGAAAAACGAAAGGTATGCGGCAAATGCGATTTACAAGTAATGACGACATCGATAGAAGTATTGTTCTCGATTACACCTTGGAAGCCATTGAAAATCAGAAAAAAGGCCTGGAAATAAAACCGGAAAAAAAGCCTTTGATAATCCCTGAAGAGCTTGAAAAGGTGTTTAATGAAAATAAGGAACTTGCCGCTATTTTTGAAAGCTTAACCTTAACCAAAAGGCGGGAATTTGCAGAGCACGTCGCTTCTGCGAAACGAGAAGAAACACGTCAGAAACGATTGGAAAAAATAATTCCAATGATCTTAAATAATATTGGCCTGAACGATAAATACAGATAAGATGATATTGCGAGCAGAAAATATTCAAAAAATATATGGCAGCCGTAAAGTGGTCAAAGGTATCTCTATTCAAGTGGAACAAGGTGAGATCATTGGTCTACTCGGTCCGAATGGTGCCGGAAAAACTACTTCATTTTATATGATCGTCGGAATGATTCAGCCGAATGAAGGCAGAATTTTTCTTAATGATGAAGATATTACCGAAGATTCCATGTACAAACGAGCTCAAAAAGGTGTGGGGTACCTGGCGCAGGAAGCTTCTGTTTTTCGAAAATTATCAGTGGAAGATAATATTATGGCAGTTTTACAATTTACCAAACTGTCTAAAAAACAACAAAAAGAAAAACTCGAATCATTGATTGATGAATTCAGCTTAGGTCATGTACGCAAAAACCGTGGCGATCTGTTATCGGGTGGAGAGCGCAGGCGTACCGAAATAGCACGCGCCTTGGCTTCAGACCCGAAATTCATTCTACTTGATGAACCTTTTGCCGGTGTAGACCCTATTGCGGTTGAAGATATTCAAAGCATCGTCGCCCATTTAAAAGATAGGAATATCGGTATCTTAATCACAGACCACAATGTTCAGGAAACATTGGCTATAACCGACAAAACTTACTTAATGTTCGAAGGGGGTATTTTAAAAGAAGGAACCCCTCAAGAATTAGCAGATGATGAAATGGTTCGGAAAGTCTATTTAGGTGAAAGTTTTGAATTAAAAAAGAACCGATTTTATAATAATTAAAAGTTCTGTTACAAAACTCTTTTCTCTGCGTCATATTTAGTGAACTAAAACCAAATTGACATGAAAAGTGCTTCAAGCTTCTTGATTCTATTGTTAATTCTCCTTATCGGATGTAAATCTGAATCAAATGATCCCGAATTTTTAGCTAAATTTTCAGGCAGGTATTTGTACACCGATGATGAAACCATTAAGGTACATGCAAAGGATGGTAAATTATTAATCGATTGGCGTGGTGCAACGAATTTGGCACCCATGAAGGTGAATGAAAACACCTTTTATGTAAAAGACATGAATGCCAAAATCCAGTTTTTAACGAATCCTGATGATGGTAAAGACTATTTGGTATTCGTTCCGAAAGAAAAAGATCAGCAGCCAGAATTCAGGCATGTCAAGGTAGCGAATGATTTCAAAACGCCATGGCAACTCTTTGTGAGCGGTGCATATAAAGAAGCCTTAGAAGGCTATCTAAACATTCAAAAAAATGATTCATTGAGCCCTATTGTCGAAGAATGGAGGCTCAATAGGAAAGGATATGATTATCTTGAAGACAAAGACTATGAAAAAGCTTTAGAGGCCTTTAAAATAAATATAGAATTGTATCCGAATAGTATCAATGTCTATGATAGCTACGCCGAAGCCCTATACACCAGCGGAGATACTGCAAACGCCATTACCAATTATCAAAAGGTACTAAGCATGGATTCAGGCAATAGACATGCAAAGCGGCAATTGGAGCGATTACAAAAAAATGGAGATTCGAACAAAGATGAATGACCAAGCTAGACAACAGTCGCTAGCAAGTCTTAATCTTTAAGCAGTTTCCTCTCTGTTAGTTTCTTTACCATAATCATTATTAGCCATAAAAAAGATAATGGCTATGAGATCAATTAAGGTTTCTAAATTAAAGTTTTTCATTTTATACTAGTTAGTTTTTGTTTGTTGTCTATCAGTTATTTCGTTCACCTTCATTAATGCCAACTACTTTTCCTTTTTTATCAATGAGTAAAGTATAACTCCAGCTCTTCCGTTTTACTTTAAACGCATAAACCGTAGGTGATCCTTTCCTTTTTATTAACGAAGCTTCCTCTTCAATCTTATATCCTGAATAATTTTTTAAGGCTTTTTTTACTTTCGCAGGCACCTCAGCTGTAGCAATCTTAGCTGATTTTTCTGTATCCTGAGCGCTTACAGTTGAGAACCCTGTAATTAAAAATGTTGCTATAAATATGATCTTTAAGTATTTCATCTATTTAGTTTTTAATTAGTTAATCTATCTCCAGCTACTTCCTCCACGACCACTTTCGAAATCAAAACCTAAAGTGATCATATGCGTTCCAGAGCTATTAAAATCGGTGGCATTACCAACATTCCATTGAAATGTATAACCAACGTAGAATTGATCTTTCTTAAGTCCTAATAAGGGAGCTATTGAAGAAAATTCAAAGCTCTGATCGTTAAAAAATCGACCATTGATCCCTGCCCAAATATATCCTGTATCAGTAATCTTACGGGCTTTAAAGTTCAGGTCGGTCACTGAACGTCCATCACCTTCAAAATACTTGAAATACAAAGATGGTTCATATTCGTATTCCTGGCTGTTGCTTATAAATTTATAGCCAGTGTATGCATAATAGTTTCTCAACTTTAAAGGCTCAGAATTGTCAAAAATTGAGACTCTTTTATTCAATATGTTCGACGCATTAAAGCTGAAGAAAAATTCTTCTAAGCGATATAAAACCCCGAATTCAAAGTTGTGATTGCTGGTAGAAGGTGAAGCCCCGATACTTGGGTCATCTACAGGCTCATCAGGATTACCTGTCGTAAAATTATCCGTATCAATCTTAAAATGGTTGAATTTATAAGATATACCCAAGGATAAGTACTGTTCATTGGCGTCATTCAGGGTTAGATGGTGCGCATACGATAGTTGACCTCCTATTTGCTTGGTATTACCGTTTTTATCATTATACAGTAAAATACCAACTCCCGAACGCTCATTATTTAAGCGTGTATCAAAAGACAACGTTTGCGTATTCGGGGCATTATCTAAACCCAGCCATTGTGCTACACCTCCAAGGCGTAGTCTGCTCATTTCCTCATCAATACCGGCAAATGTAGGTGAGATCACAAACGGATTCTCAGCTAAATATTGGGTATAAGGCGACAGCTTTAGCTCCTGGGCTTTTGCCGTTAGGGCGCAGGCTAAAATCGCTCCTATTATTATTAATTTTCTCATTGGTTTGTAGGGCTTTAGTTAGTTGATTACGCGGTGCAGTGTAAAGTTTCCTTTAAACTCTCGATCGTCAGTTGGCTCATTTAATTTAACGATGTACCAATAATCTCCTGTCGGTAATTCCTTTCCTTTATAGATACCATTCCAACCCTCTTGATCATTACCTTGGTAGGTGGCGATCAATCGTTGATACCTGTCAAAAATTTGAACGCTAATATTCGGGTACAATTCGATATTTCTCGGATACCATTCATCATTCACTGTATCACCATTCGGTGTAAAGAAGTTTGGTATTTCAATATCTTTAAACTCCACTATTTCTTCTACAATACATCCTCTGGCATCGCGTACGTAGAAGGTATAGAATCCTGCACTTGGTGGTGTGAATACATTACTGGAACCAAAATCTTCATCGGTAACTTCTGGAGAAACCGTTTCAGAAGGATTTTTGAGCATGGCGTACTCATAATCCGGTGTACCATTGACAGCATTCACGATATAATCCCTTAAAGCTGGGCTGCTAACATTTTGCTCAACAGTAAAGCTAACAGGTATGTACTGGTCAATTACTATCGTAATAGGCTCAGCCGAACACCCTGTAGAGTTTTGTTGTACCGTAATCGTATGTGTCCCTTGATTTACATCTTCAAAAATTCCGGTACTGTTTGCCGAACCACCATTTATTCGGTAGGTCACATCACCCGCAAACTCGGCGGCAACAGTAGCAGTGATTGTGTTTGTTGCACCTTCACAAGAGAATCCTCCTACAGCTTCAAATTGTAAATCTATTTGTTCGAGTAGCGTAATTGACTCGGTGATATCACAAGTGTTTACACCTTTTTCTTTGCGGATAATGATCTGGTAATCGCCTTTGGCTAATCCCGAAAATGTCGGATTTGACTGGAAATTAGCACCGCCATCTATACTATACGTTAGCGTATTACCTGCATTATTTTGAGAAAGGTTGACCGTAATGCTGCCATCGGTGCCTTGATAGCACAATACATCCTGTTTTTCCATGACATACTCAATCTCTTCATCAAAGTCGATGGTAGCTATGGTTGTTGTTGTACAGCCATTGGCATCCCTCACTGTCATAGTATGATTCCCGTCTTGGGTGGTTTCAAAAATATTTGATGTTTGAAATGCTCCTCCATCCATGCTGTATTCATATTCATTTGTGCCTCCGGTGAATATGGTACCACCATTACCGGTGACCTCAATTCTACCGCTTAATGAATTACCGTTACAAGGCATAATATTGTCGATGACCACATTGCTTGCCGTAAGTAATGTTGGCTCCTGTACTTCAAAACTGAAGATGTCAAAACAACCTTCGTTATTTGTCACACGTACATCATAGGTGCCGATATCCAGATCATTGAATGTATGTGATTTTGCCGTGATTAGTCCGGTACTTGAAAGAGGTGTTCCTCCTTGAGATAACTCATAATTGAATGTTGCGGCATCGTCGGTAACATCAATGGTCACACCACCATCTGCACTGTCTTTACATTGGTTGTTAAAAGGATTAAATTCGACGTCCAGACCATTTACGGTTACAGTACGCGTTGTTACTGTACATCCTACTTTCGTTTGTGTACATGTATAGACACCAGGACCGGTAACCACTATCGTTTTAGAG
>JASJDL010000135.1 GCA_030065775.1 Flavobacteriaceae bacterium
TTTCTTCAATAAATTTTTCCATTAATTTGATACTTTCCTCATCATTCAGCAAAACTACTTCTATGCCATGTTCTTCTAAAAACGGAATGTTTCCTTTGAAATTGATATGTTCCCCAACCACCACTTTTTTGATTTTAAACTGAATAATAGTGCCACTGCACATCATGCAAGGACTTAAGGTAGTATATAAGGTCATATCCGAATAATCAGATTGACGGCCGGCATTTTGCAGGCAATCCATTTCACCGTGCAATATCGGATTCCCTTTTTGTACGCGCTGGTTATGTCCTGCACCAATTACTTGATCATCTTTTACCAAAACCGATCCTATGGGTATCCCACCTTGGGCATAACTTATTTTAGCCTGATCTAAAGCCTTCTGATAATGCTTGGAACTACTCATGCTATCAACGATTCATTCAAAGATAAGCCAAAATTAATGAGAATCTCTCTGAAGCTGACTAAACCTCTTTTTACCGGCGATATAATAGTTCCAGACAATGCATTTAGAATGAAAGTAATGCTCCTTTTTTGTCAGTTGTTCTTTTCTTTTTGATAGGTATAGTGGTAGCAGGCGATAAAAACTCAGGTGCGCTTTAAATACCGCCCAGAAATGTCTTGGTTTCAATTCAATAAGAAATTTAAGCGCCGCAACTCCATCGAGTAGCATTCGAGTAAAAATGGTTCTTACTAATTTTTTTTCCGGAAGGTTTTTGACGAGTGTAAATAAACTGTTCCTAAAATTTAGAAATGTCTTTCTGGGATTACCAGAGCTCAACGTAGCGCCACCAACGTGATAGACTCGAGATTCGCTTACGAAATGAACTTTATGCCCGGCATTGTGAATTCTCCAGCAGAAATCAATCTCCTCCTGGTGTGCGAAATAATCTTCATCAAATCCCTTTAACTGATGAAAAACTTCGGAACGCACAAAAAAACAGGCGCCCGATGCCCAAAAGATTTCCTGCGAGCCATTATATTGCCCGGTATCTTCTTCAAGGGTGTTAAAGAGTCTTCCACGACAATAGGGATACCCCAACGAGTCAATAAACCCGCCCGCGGCACCGGCATATTCAAACTTGGTTTTGTCTTTATAATCCAATATTTTGGGTTGTATAACCGCAACTTCAGGATGCCGTTCGAATTGATTGATGACAGGCGATAACCATCCTTTCGTGACTTCTATATCAGAATTGACTAAACAATAGATATCTGCGTCTATGTGCGGTAAAGCATCGTTATAGCCCTTTGCATAGCCCCCGTTTTCGGCATTCCGAATAATCTTTACCTGTGGATAGTTTTCCTGAACAAAAGAGACTGAATCGTCATTCGAATTGTTATCGGCAACATAAATATCCGCTTCAGCGCTACTATGCTTCATAATTGAAGGTAGAAATTGCTCCAGCAATTGCTTTCCGTTCCAATTTAATATGACAATGGCTACTTTCAAGGCTTCGAATATGGAGGTAGGTCTTTTAAGAAATTATAGCGTTGATTTTTATGGTCGAGATTGCAAAAGTAATGATCTAATCCGTTTGAAACCATTAAAAGTTCAGCATTCAACTGCATATTATACTGGGCAATCTGGTCAAAAATTTCTTGAGTGATCTTAACGGAAGGAGCTTTACACTCAACAATTAGTAAGGGGTTCCCTTGCGAATTATACACTAAAATATCAAATCGCTTTTTTAATCGATTGATGGTGAATTGCTTTTCAACTGCAATCATTGATTTAGGGTACTTTTTCTCTTCCAATAGGTAACAAACCACATGCTGCCGCACCCATTCCTCGGGCGATAAAACCACGTACTTTTTTCTGAGAATATCAAAAATATAGGTCTTATTTTCATTACTTTTGAACCTAAACTGGTATTCAGGAAAATGAAGCGCTTGCATGTTACAAAAATGAACTTTTTTTCTTAGTTGTGGACAGAATCAATCAAATAGTTTCAGACATACGGCAGGGTACGATTGCGCCCATATATTTTTTAATGGGCGACGAACCCTATTATATTGATAAGATAGCCGAATATATTGAAACCCATGTGCTTTCAGAGGAAGAAAAAGGCTTTAACCAAGTCGTTTTATACGGGCGCGATGTAAGTATTGAAGACATCGTGTCAAATGCAAAGCGTTTTCCGATGATGGCCGAGCGACAGGTTGTTATTGTAAAAGAGGCACAGGAATTATCAAGAACAATCGAGAATTTAGTCGCTTACGCAGAAAATCCTCAGCCGTCGACGGTATTGGTCATTTGCTATAAATACAAGACATTGGATAAACGCAAAAAGTTGTCGAAAATAGTAGCAAAAAACGGTGTATTGTTTGAAAGTAAAAAATTATATGAAAATCAGGTAGGCGACTGGATTCGACGGGTGCTTTCAGGAAAGAATTATAGGGTAGAGCCTAAAGCAGCACTAATGTTAGTGGAATTTTTAGGAACGGACCTGGCCAAGATTAATAATGAACTTGAAAAATTGATGCTGGTTTTAGGCGATGAAAAATTAATTACTGCCAGGCATATAGAAGAAAATATAGGAATCAGTAAGGACTATAACAATTTTGAATTGCGAAAAGCAGTAGGAGAGAAGCAGATTGTGAAAGCCAATCAGATCATTACTTATTTTGCGGAAAATCCAAAGAGCAATCCTTTGGTAATGACGATTTCCCTACTCAATAGTTTTTTTACCCAGTTGTTGGTCTATCATGGCTTACGTGATAAATCAAAAGGTAATGTTGCCAAGGCTTTACGGGTGAATCCATATTTTGTAACTGACTATCAAAAAGCTGCCAGTAATTATCCAATGCGAAAGGTATCTCAGGTGATTTCGTTATTACGCGACGCAGATCTCAAAAGTAAAGGAGTAGGAGCGAGTAATTTACATCAACGAGATATTTTAAAGGAATTGCTGTTCAAGATGATGCATTAAGTTAGTATTTTCTTTACCCTCCCGATTTTTCCATTTTCCAATTTTACTTTAATTCCATGTGGATGATTTGCCGAATTGGTCAAAATGCGTTGAACGATACCTTCGGTTAGTTCACCGGTTCTTTGATGCTGTTTTTGAACAACTGCTACCTTCAGTCCTACCTTTATATTCCTTCTAACAGTGCCTTTCATAGGAACTATTTTGGTAAATATTCTGCCGGAATAGGATTGTCTTCTGTTTCTTGAGTCCAATAGATATTAATAATCCACCATCGGGTACCATCATTTAATAACTGAATACTATTTATCCCTCTCATAAAGGGCGCCGTATCAGTTTTACTTTTAAATGCTTCATAGGTGCTAAATACTTGAGTTATATTGCCAAAAGTATTTACGGTTCTATTAATTTCCTTTTCGTAAAATCCATTTTCTACTAGCCACTTACCCGAAGATCTGACATAGTCTTCAGGTGTCATATAACGGACTCTATAAACTCCATCTGTACTTTTACCAGACGGTATTAATTTGGCATCAGGTTTAAACAAGTGCTTGAATAGTTCCCAATTGCGTTCTTCTCCCTTTTCACCTGAAATGACTCCATAAAGTGTTTCAAGAGTGCTGTCTAGCGTCTTTGTTTTTTTTAAATATTCCGCATCTAAATTGTCTTGTGCTAGTAACGAAGCAGTAGATACAAAACAAATGATGGCGCAAAAAATTATTTTTTTATTAGAACAGTTTTTATGAATGCTAAAGTTATGAAAACTATTTTTCCGAAATTCAGATGAAAGTACTGTTCGCACGAATTAGCGCTTTATCTGCAAAAAAATAAAAGCTTACTATCACTTCGATTTACTAAATAACCAGTTTAAAAAATCTGGTTCTGCAAATGCTCTTGTCCAGCTGTCATGCCCAGTGTTGTCATACAGTGAAAGGCGTGGACTACCCCCGGCATCTTTGATGGCTTCTGTCATTCGAATAGAATAGGCTGGGTTCACTACATCATCATCACTTCCGTGGATCACCCAGACAGGTACTTTTTTGGCATACATTTGTGCCGTTAAAGGATGCGCACCACCGCAAATAGGAATAGCAGCTGCAAACATATCTGGGCGTCTAAACAACAGTTCAAAAGTCGCCATTCCGCCCATGGATAATCCCGAAATATAGATTCTATTGGTATCGATATTCGGGCTCTGCACTAAAGAATCCATTAATTTCATGACAAGGGATAAAGCCTTCCAGGGCTCTGACTTTTCTTTAAACTCAAAACCTAAACCATTTTCTTTTTGAGTGTAATTGATATTCGACCAATAATCATTTTCTGGGCATTGCGGAAAGATTACAAATGAATTATACTTTTCACGATGTTCTTTTTTAGCAAATAAATCAGCCCCGTGTACTAATTGAGCTTTGTTGTCATTGCCACGTTCACCAGCTCCATGCATAAACAGTACTAAAGGATACTTCTTTTTATGATCGAAATCTTTTGGTTTTAACACACGGTAGTTTAGTGTATCGTTATTTGCTGAGAAACTTGCATGTTCATAAAGCGTATTTTCTTGTGCTACCAAAATAATAGGTGTACTAACCAATAATAAAAAAAATATTCTCATTTTAACTCAATTATAATTTCGTGCTCCGAATATAGCACTTCCAACGCGTATCATGGTACTGCCATTCTCTAAAGCCAATTGATAATCACCACTCATACCGATACTCAAAACCTCTAGTGTTGGGTATTGCGTGTTAAGTTTTTGGTAGAACGAATGAAGACTTGAGAACTCACTTCTGATTTGCGCTTCATTATCTGTAAAACTGGCCATAGCCATTAAGCCTGCAATTTTTATGTTTTCCAAGTCTTGAAATTCTTTTGAACCTAAAATAGTTTCAATTTCCTCGAAGGTAAGTCCGAATTTTGTTTCTTCCTGTGCAATTCTGGCCTGTAGAAGGCATTTTATAACTCGACCGTGCTTCGCCCCCTGTTTATTAATCTCTTTTAAGGTTTTAAAGCTATCCACACCATGAATCAAGTGCACAAAGTGCGCCATATACTTTACTTTATTGCGCTGCAAATGGCCAATCATATGCCATTCAATATCTTTAGGTAACTGCTCATATTTCTCTACAAGTTCCTGCACTTTATTCTCGCCAAATACCTTATGGCCGGCATCATAGGCTTCTAAAATAGTCGCTGCGGGTTTGGTTTTCGAAACAGCCACAAGCGTAACATATTCGGGTAGTGTTGCTAGTATATGTTTTAAATTATCTGCGATACTCATTCCTTTAATTTTGTCATCTGGAACGCACCTGAGAACTCGAGATTCCTTCCCTTCGGCTAAAATGGCGCCATTTAAAATTAATAAAGTGAACTAAAACTCATACATGGTCAAACCGCTTCGTAACTTCGGCTCAATATAGGTGCTCTTCGGCGGCATTTGTAAACCTGCATCTGCAATTGCCTTTAGTTGATTTATAGTTGCTGGAACCAAGCCAAATGCAACTTTATACTTACCGGAGTCTACCTTACTTTTTAGCTTGAAAGCATCATTTTTACCATGTGAATAATGAATTCGTTTGCTCTTTCGTAAATTTTTAATACCTAGAATTGGTTTTAAGACGGTTCTATATAGAATCTCGGCATCCAATTCACTGAGTGCATCTGTGAAATTGTATATTGACTTTCGCAAATATAAAGAATAGTACTCACCATCTAAATACATACTGAAATGATGTTTTTTAGAAGGCCTGTATAATTGTTGCCCCTTGTTATCAATGCGAAACCACTCGTCTAATTGTATGAGGAACTCCTCTTTCGAGAGACCGTTTAAATCCTTTACCAAGCGATTAAATTCAGAAATCTTTAGATGCGATTCAGGAATCAAATAACTCATGAAGTAATTATAAGGTTCGACTCCACTGTGATGATCGTTTTCCATTTTAAGTTGTTCAGCTAATAGGCACGATGAAGATGAACGATGATGCCCATCAGCAATATACAGTGCTTCCATTTCCGCGAAAGCCACACTTATTGTTTTAATATCTGAGGAATCAGTCACCAGCCACAAATAATGTGTACGTTTGTCAGTTGTAGAAAATTCATATTCTGGCCGCAGTATTTCGTATTTTTCTATAACATTTTGAACGGCATCATTATCAGGATAGGTGAGTAGTACCGGTTCAGCATTGAACCCCACCGTTTTTAAATAGTCCTGAAATAGTCGTTCACGACTTTTAATGGTGCCTTCGTGTTTCTTAATGATATCATTATTGTAATCTTCAACACTTGCTGCCGCTATAATTCCGCAAAATGTATTAGGGCCGTTTACCTTCTTATAAATATAAAATGCAGGTGCCTCATCTTTAGTGAAAATTTTATTTTCCTTGAATTCTATAAAACGATTGTGTACTAGTTTAAACCGTTCTTTACCGGAGACTTCACGATGGTACTTATAACCCGGATTAATAATATGTAAAAACGTAAACGGATTAAAATCGAGTTTGGCACCCAATTCTGCAGGTGTATAGGCTTCATATGACTTCGAAGAAACCAACGCGACTTTATCCCTGGTAGCGCGTACAGCTCGAAAAGGTTTTACTGTAGCCATAATAAACCTTTGACAATCAATTTGATTATATTAATTCTATTTTAAAATTTCGATAATCTGATCTGCCAATTCTGAACCGATTCTGTCTTGCGCTTCACCGGTAGCAGCGCCAATATGCGGAGTCAATGAAATATCAGGGTTCATTAATAACTGTATTTCTGGAGTCGGTTCATTTTCAAAAACATCAAGGGCTGCCTTTGATATTTTACCGCTTTTTAAGGCATCTACAAGGGCGACTTCATCGATGACACCGCCACGTGCAGCATTGATAATACCGGCACCATCTTTCATTAGATCAAATTCTGTTTTGGAAATGACATAGTCCTCTTGCGCAGGAACGTGTAACGTTAAAAAATCGCACTGTCGTAAGACTTCTTCTTTGGAAATAGTAGTAATATGAAAATCTATCGTTTGACCATCAAAAAATTCTAATTCAACATTCGCGGCATCAATAAACGGATCGTATGCCACGACTTTCATACCTACCCCCAAAGCTATTTTTGCCGTAGCTTGACCTATACGCCCAAAACCAAATACACCCAGGGTTTTTCCCCTTAACTCAATACCCTTCGCGTAGGCCTTTTTTAAATCCTTAAACTTTGAATCTCCTTCTAAGGGCATATTTCTATTGGAATCATGTAGAAAACGAACCATACCGAAAAGGTGAGCGAAGACTAATTCTGCTACTGAATGTGACGATGCCGCAGGTGTATTAATTACGTGGATGCCCTTGTCTTTGGCATACGCCACGTCGATATTGTCCATACCAACCCCACCGCGGCCAATAATCTTTAAAGTAGGACACCCATCAATAATATCTTTACGGACTTTAGTGGCGCTGCGCACCAGAAGTACCGCTACTTCATTTTCATTAATATAATCTATAAGTTGTTCTTGCGCGACTTTTGTTAAAATCACCTCAAAGCCTGCATCCTGCAGGGCTGCAACTCCAGTAGTTGCGATTCCGTCGTTTGCTAATACTTTCATTTTGTTTTTTACTTATTAAAATTCTGCATTACATCTACTAAGACCTGCACGCTTTCCAATGGCATCGCATTATACATACTGGCGCGGTAACCTCCAACAGACCTGTGGCCGTTTAATCCATTAATTCCTGCCGCCTGCCAGGCAGCATCAAATTTATCCTTTAATGTATCATCGGTCAATGTAAATGTAGCATTCATATAAGATCTATCCTCTGTTGCAGCCACCCCTTCAAATAGGGGATTGCTGTCAATTTCATTATAAAGTAATTCCGCTTTAGCTTCATTTATCTTTTCGATTTCAGCGATTCCGCCAAGATCTTTTAACCATTGTAATGTTAACATAGACACATAAACCGCAAATACAGATGGCGTATTGAACATGCTATCTTTACCAATATGAACCTGGTAATCGAGCATTGAAGGAATAGTTCTACCTGTTTTTCCTAAAATTTCATCTTTTACAACCACAAGCGTCGTACCAGCAGGTCCCATATTCTTTTGAGCCCCCGCATAGATCAAATCGAATTGTGAGAAATCCAACTGCCGTGAAAAAATGTCAGAACTCATGTCACATACCAATAAGCTATCTGTCTTGGGAAATTCCTTTATCTGCGTTCCGAAAATGGTATTATTACTTGTACAATGGAAGTAATCTGTATCTCCAGGAATTTCAAAATCCTTTGGAATATATGAGTAGTTCTTATCTTTTGATGATGCAACAACGTCTACAGTACCCATCATTTTCGCTTCTTTAATGGACTTTGCGCTCCAGGTACCAGTATCTAAATAAGCAGCTTTTCCATTTACCTTTAACAGGTTGTATGGTGTCATTAAAAATTCTAAGCTTGCACCTCCCTGCAAAAATAGCACGGAGTAACCTTTACCTTCAAGATCAAGTAACTCGAGTACCAAACTTCGTGCTGTTTCCATCACGTGAACAAAAGCTTTACTTCTATGTGATATTTCTATTAATGATAAGTCGTCATTATTGAAATTTAAAACAGCCGCAGCGGCTTTCTTCAAAACTTCTTGTGGTAAAATACAAGGGCCTGCACTAAAATTATGTTTTTTCACGAGATTTTTATGCTTCAAAATTAAAAGCACAAAGTTGTAGAAATTATTATTAATAATTGCCAGAATATTCTAAAAAATACCTAACAATTATTAAGAATTTGTTAATAGTAACTGAAGGTCCCTTAGCAAGTTACTTCGGTTCCATTATGACACAGGGTATGATCATTTCTTCTAATGAAATTCCGCCATGTTGATACGTATTCTTATAATATTTTACGTAGTGATTATAGTTATTCGGGTAGGCAAAGAAATAATCTTCTTTGGCAAATACGAACGAACTGCTCATATGAATTGTTGGTAAGAAAATATCCCTAGGGTTTTTAACGGCATACACTTCCTTCTCATTATAGGTCAGACTTCTTCCTGTTTTATAGCGCAGGTTGGAGCTAATGTTTTTATCACCAACCACTTTTGACGGGCGCTTGGTATTGATGGTGCCATGGTCTGTAGTAATAATTAATTTCAAACCCATATCTCGAGACTTTTGAATCATTTCCAATAATGGGGAATTCTTAAACCAGCTTAATGTCAACGATCTGTAAGCTTTATCGTCACTCGCCAATTCTTTGATCATTTCCATTTCGGTTCGCGAATGCGAAAGCATATCTACAAAATTATAAACTACTACGGTCAGGTCATTGTTCTTAATACCCACAAAATTTTGTGCAAGTTCTTTACCATTATTGAGGTTGGTGATTTTATAGAATTCATGTTTAATATCCAGGCCCAGGCGCTTGATCTGCGCTGCTAAGAATTCGCTTTCATAGAGGTTTTTACCACCCTCATCAGTATCATTTTTCCAATATTCAGGATGGCGTTTTTCCATTTCTGAAGGCATTAACCCTGAAAAGATCGCGTTTCTAGCATATTGTGTCGCCGTAGGGAGTATGCTGTAAAACGTAATCTCATCTTCCTTTTTATAATATTGATTCACAATGGGCTC
>JASJDL010000136.1 GCA_030065775.1 Flavobacteriaceae bacterium
AATACTAACTAAAATTATAAAAAAATATTGTAACGTTTATAAGTTTTGATCAATATTCCCCGATGGATTCCAAAAAATTGACTCGAAATCTTCGACTTTGTTGTTTTTCACTTTAACCCCTTCATTTTCTAATAATTGCTGCATAAGATTGGTGCCTTGAAAATGATGCTTTCCTGAAAGCAAGCCATTTCGATTGACCACCCTATGTGCTGGTACTGTGTCGTCACCACCAGATGCATTCATAGCCCAGCCAACCATCCTTGCTGAACGGGCAGCACCTAAATATTTTGCAATGGCACCATAAGAAGTGACTCTTCCATAAGGAATTTGTCGCGCTACTTCGTACACTTTTTCAAAAAAATTATCTGATTTTTTCATAGTATTTTTAACAGACTAACCAAAGCAATAGTTCCGGTTAAAGCACTTAATATATAATTGAGATGCTTTGTCAATTGACCGGCTTTCTCCTTTATTTTTATTGCAGATTGTGCATAAACATATAATAACGCATAGGTTCCAATGGCAGAACCAAAAATAAAAATCAGAATGTTGAATTGTTCAAAATTGATCCATCCAGACATACTCAGCGTGCTGCTAACACCACAATAGAATGGAATCGCAAACATATTCAAAAGCGATAGTAGAATACCGGTTCTAAAGCTGTTTTTTAAGGGAATAGTCGGTTGTTCTTTTCGCTCTATTCTGGCCTGCTTGAAAAAATAAATAGAAAGCGCAGTAAAAATGATAATTCCAAAGACAGTTATATACCATTCAAAAACTGCATTGTTATGAAGATACTTCGCGAGATATATTGCTACGGCTACCTGAATAAGAACAATTAAAGAGACACCAAAAGCAAACTTTAACGCCTCATCCTTTGTATGTTCTATACTTATTTTTGCAGTGGTCATATTGAGCATACTTGGTGGAATAGTACCTACAAAAGACGTTGCAAAACCTAACAAAAAGTGAACGAATAAACTCATTTTCAGTAGTTGGTTCTGAATTTGACGTAGGTAATCGCTTTTTCTTGCTCAAGAAACTGGTTTTCGTAAAACGTTTGTGTAAGAACAGCTTCTTTTGGAGCATGAGGATTTCGATAAATATCATGATGCGCATAGATAATTTCATGATTGCCTTCTTGTAACAATCCTAACGTATACCCATGTAAGAATTCACTATCTGTTTTTAGATGTACAAAACCACTTTTTTCTAAAATGAACTGGTATTTTTTCAGAAATTCTGGGTTGGTTAAGCGATGCTTCATCCTTTTAAATTTGATCTGGGGATCGGGAAAAGTAATCCAGATCTGGTGCACCTCATTTTCTGAAAAGCAATGGTCGATCAGTTCAATCTGAGTTCTTAAAAAAGCCACATTTTCCATGCCCTCTTCAAGCGCAGTTTTGGCACCACGCCAAAAACGGGCGCCTTTTATATCTATTCCGATATAATTTGATTTCGGATTTTCCCTTGCGAGCGCCAGAGTATATTCACCTTTGCCACAGCCTAATTCGAGAATAATTGGATGGTCATTTTTGAAGTATTCTGCCCACTTTCCTCGTAAAGTGAGGTCATTTACAACCTCTTCCCGTGTAGGCTGTATCACATTAGCAAAAGTTTCATTTTCGCGAAATCGCTTCAATTTATTTTTGCTGCCCAAAATGTATGATTTGAAGGTGTATTAGAGATTGTCGCCGGTTCGGGCATGCTTAGACATTTCCCCCAACCAGTAGAACATAGCTATAAAACCAATAATAAGAATAACTGTATTAACAATGTTTGAAGCCCACCAGCCATCAGTAGAACGAAAAGCGTCATAAATCGCAAATCCGTAGTCGGTAAGAAAATCACCTATAGCTCTAAAAATATTGTTCGCAATCATATCTTATTTATATTTACCGAGCAAAAGTATAAAATATAGCTATGATTGCCAATTTTTTTAGCAAAACTAAACCTATCAATACCCTGGCAATTGTTTCACTGTTGTTTTTTATTTATACCCTTTCCACACTAACAAATTTTAGCGGAACATTATCGTTTTCATTTTTTTTAACACGACTCTCTTATTTTTTCTTATTACTGATCATTCTGTTTTCTGTAAATTTTATTGTAAGGAAAAACAAGCTGGTAAAGGATAACTCTTATACCTTATTACTCTATGTTATTTTAATAGGGATGTTTCCATTTTCTGTTCTAGACTTTAAGTTAGCAATGATCAATTTTATCTTATTGCTTTCATACAGGCGTATTTACAGCCTAAGAACACAAAAGGATGTAAAAGAAAAATTATTTGATAGCGCCTTGTGGATTGGCATCGCCACATTAATGTATTCATGGAGTGCGTTGATCTTATTGTTAGTCTTTCTGGCAGCGTATGTATTTGATAAATGGACGTGGCGCAATGCACTTGTACCCCTTATCGGTTTCTTTTGCCCAATCGTGATTTATATGGCCTATCTTATCGCCATTAATAAACCCGAACTTCTTGAAAGTATTTTTAGCTTTAAATTAAGTATTGATTTTATCAATTATAATTCGTTCAGGCTATTAGTTCCCTTGGCTATCGTTGTATCATTGATGTTATGGGCTATTTTCCCTACCACGCTAAAGATCATTGCAGTTAATAATGAGTTCAGAAGCTCATGGCAGTTGCTCATCACGCATTTTTTTATTTTGGTATTAATTATTTTACCATGGCCAAATAAAAATGGATCTGAACTGCTGTACTTATTTTTTCCAATGGCAATCATTTATGCTAATTATTTACAAATGGTAGAAGAAAACTGGTTTAAAGAAGTTTTTGTATATAGTTTTTTAGCCCTGACAATTGTAATTTACTTTCTCTAATACGTCATTCTTTAAAGGCCGAAATTGTTAAAATTATTGTATATTGATGCCTTCAAAAACTAGTTATTAATCAATATCAAACAAAACTAAATTATGGGATTATTTTCTTTTATTAAGAATGCCGGTGCTAGAGTCTTTGGCATAGGTAAAACGACTGCCGAAGAAGCTGCTGAAGCAGAAGCAGAAAAGGCATCAAAACTTTCACAGGCTGTCGAAGCTTTGGGCTTACATGTTGAAGGGTTAAGTATAGAGGTAGATGATGATAAGGCAACCGTTTATGGAGAAGCTGAGAACCAGGCTACACGAGAAAAAGTAGTCTTGGTGATTGGAAATACTGAGGGTATTGCAAGTGTAGATGATCAAATGACAACAGCTGTTCAAGAACCTGAAGCTCAGTTTCATACTGTAGTAAGTGGAGATTCATTAAGTAAGATCGCCAAGAAGTATTACGGCAATGCAATGAAGTATCCTGTAATTTTTGAAGCAAATAAACCAATGCTTACCGATCCTGATAAAATTTATCCGGGGCAAGTATTGCGCATTCCTGCCTTAGAAGCATAAGGTATTTTCGCTTTCGCGGAAAAGATAAGACCTCAGTGAACAACTGAGGTTTTTTATTTCCAATAATCGGCCACCCAGGGAGCTGGGGCGACATAGCGATACCATTTTCCACGACCACCCTTAATTGCTTTATGTGGATTGATCTCTCCGTGAAAAATTAAGATTTTGGCTCCATCAGGAATTTTGGGCGTAACCCAAAACGCAAATGGAATACGGGAGACACAATCGTATTTATAGCTTGGGCACCATGCCTTGGGCCAATAATTGAGGTCTCCATGGTCTTTGATGGCTTGGGTCAAATACTCTTGCTCATTTCGATGTTGTTTTCTTATGGAATCGAAGTGCTTTACGAAATAATCAAATACATAAGGATGCTTTCCTATTTCAAACCTATAAACCGAAGAATTTCCTGTAGGTTTCAGATAATCCTTTATAATTAAGAACTCTCCTTCAGCTTCGAAAAACACATCTATGGTATCAACGATTACAACGTCTAAATCTAGAAAAAGGGCTGTTCCTTCCAGCCCGTAAAGATCCCCCTTGAGCGTTGTCAGTTTTTTCCACATGCGTTCGGGTAAATTTCCAGGGACATCTATCTCAGGAATAGGATAGCAGTCCACTTCAGCTATGATACCTTTTTCATCATCTGTAAAGCAAACCATTTTAAAGTCATACGATAGGTTACGCTTTACCATCGAATATAACCTATTCACATATTCTGGGCCATACAGTGTACCCCATTTCATGCAAAAAATATATTTTTGAGCCATGTATTTATCTTATAGTGCGCCGCTAAGGTAACAATTAGCTAACTATTGAAGATGTTTTCCTGATGTTGAATTGACTCTTGATGAATGGCCTTGAAAATTTTCTCAATAAAGTCGGCGCTTAGGTCGTTTTCTTCTCCTAGCTCTAACATTTTTTTAATGACCTCACGCCAGCGCGTGCGTTGTAAAATGGCGACGTTTCCCTCTTTCTTGACTTGACCAATTTTTTCTACTACATCCATACGTTCAGAAAGCAACTCTATGAGATGCTTGTCTAAAATATTAATTTCATCACGTAATTTTTGCAGTTTCTTCTGGGCATCCTTTTCTTCAACCCTGTCCTTTCTAACCCGTAAGTCTTCTGTGATTTCTTGCAATCTTTGAGGGGTAATCTGTTGCTTGGCATCGCTCCAGGCATTATCTGGATCATAATGTGTTTCAATCATCAACCCATCAAATTTTAAGTCAAGGGCAACCTGACAGACGTCAAAAATACCTTCGCGTTCACCGCAGATATGAGATGGGTCGCAGATTAATGGTAAGCTGGGAAATCTGTTTTTTAAGTCAATGGGAATCTGCCACTGTGGATTGTTTCTGAATTTTGTCTTTTTATACGACGAAAAGCCTCTATGAATGGCGCCTAAATTTTTAATTCCTGCTTTATGGAGTCGTTCTATTCCACCTAACCATAATGCCAGATCTGGATTTACCGGATTTTTCACTAAAACTATTTTTTCAGTGCCTCGCAAGGCATCAGCCAGTTCCTGAATAGCAAATGGATTCACGGTAGTTCGTGCACCTATCCAAATGATATCGACATCAAATTCAAGAGCTAATTTAGCGTGTTCGGCATTCGCTACTTCAATTGTTGTAAGTAAACCGGTTTCCTCTTTGACTTTAGCAATCCATGGCAATGCCCGAACGCCATGACCTTCAAAATTACCAGGGCGCGTTCTAGGCTTCCAGACACCTGCTCTGAATACGGTGGTATCGGTTTCCTTTAATTGATGTGCTATCTTAAGCACTTGCTCTTCCGTTTCTGCACTACATGGTCCGGCAATCACAAGCGGATGTGCCAAGTTCATGTCATCTAACCATGATGAAAAATTTGTGTTTGTCATTTGTTGTTATTTTTTATTCCTTCAAGAACTTTCTTAATACGATTTGTGTCTTTCATAATATCGAAAATGTCTTGATCTTCTTTAGTTTCTAATAATTGTTTAAATTTTTCTAGATTCTTAATGTATTCATTTAGTGATTGTAAAATGTATTTTTTATTTTCCATAAAAATAGGCGTCCATGTGGCCGGATTACTTTTCGCTAGGCGCACTGTTGATTCAAAACCACTACCGGCCATATTGAAGATTTTTTTCTCATCTTCTTCAATTTCAAGTACGGTTTTACCTAACATAAATGAACTTATATGCGATAAATGTGATACATAGGCAATATGTTTATCATGTTGCTGCGCCGAATCCATAAACACGGTTTTCATTTTCATTTTTTCGAAAAGGTCTACCGTTCTTTCGATCATTTTTTTATCACTTAGATGCTGTTCACAAATAATATTGATTTTGTCAGAAAACAGGTCATAAATTGCAGCTTGAGGTCCTGAAAATTCGGTGCCTGCAATTGGGTGTGCCGCGACAAAATTAGCTCGTTTTGGATGCTCTCGGATCGCCTTGCAAACCTCATGCTTCGTCGAACCTACATCAAAAACCAGGGTGTTCTCATGAATCAGATCTAATACTTTTAAAGCCAAGTTGGGAATCTTATCTACCGGTACTGCAATAATTACTGCACTGACTTCTTGTACGCGATCTAATGTGGCTTTTTCGAAGATAATCCCTAAATCTAGGGCCTTTTGGAGATGATCAGGGTTGCTATCTATTCCGTAAATAGTAGCCCAAGTATTTTTTTTGAGTTCTAATGCGAGTGATCCACCAATTAATCCTAAACCTATGACAACAATCTTTTGCATATTATTTTTTATTTGAAACCCGTGACCGTATTTCCTTTAATTTTTCCTTAGTTATACATAATGATAACCGAATATAGCCTTCTCCATTGGTGCCGAAAATAGTACCCGGGGCCATAAACACATCGTGTTCATATAATAACTCATCTGCAAAAGCTTTAGAAGTTTTTCCCTTGGGGATTTTTGCCCAGACAAACAACCCTGCAGAATTTTTATCATAGGTACATTCTAAAGCATCAAAAATTTGCCAGGCTATTTCACGGCGTTCTCTATAAACCGAATTCATAGTTTCAAACCAATCATTTGGCGAATTGAGGGCTGCAATCGCTCCTTTTTGAATTCCGTAAAACATCCCGGAGTCCATATTGCTTTTTACCTGCAATATGGTACTTATATTTTCTTTAGAGCCCACTACCATACCAACGCGCCAACCGGCCATATTAAAGGTCTTACTAAGGGAGTTCAGCTCTAAAGCGAACTTCTTAGCTCCTTTATTAATTAAAATACTTTGAGGGCTGTCATTTAATATAAAGCTATACGGATTGTCATTCACCAATAGTATTCCACGTGATTCGGCAAATGCCAGTAAATCTTCAAATTGGCTTTGAGTCGCTTTAGCCCCAGTAGGCATGTGGGGATAGTTCACCCACATCAGTTTTACCTTGGAAACATCCAATTGAGACAGGTGTGTTAAATCAGGAAACCAATTTGTATTTTCAGATAAATCGTAATATAGAGGTTCGGCCTCTACCAATCGAGTAACTGACGTATAAGTAGGATAACCGGGATTAGGAATCAGCACCTGATCACCGGTATTCAAAAACGCCATGGAGATATGCATGACACCTTCTTTCGACCCGAGTAAAGGAAGAACTTCTTCCTCTTGATTTAGATCAACATCATAATATTTTTTATAGAAGCCTGCTATATTTTTTCGCAACTCAGGCAAGCCTTGATAACTTTGATAACCATGTATATTTTTCTCTTTTAATGCCGTTTGCATTGTTGAAATTACTTCCTGCGGAGGTTCTAAATCAGGACTGCCAACGCCGGCATTTATAATGGGTTTCCCTTCCGCAACAAGCGAACGTATTTCCCTTAATTTTTTAGAGAAATAGTATTCTGAGACGTGTTGTAATCTATTGGCTTTAGTAATCATACTTTCGCTTACTTCGTTTGTATTCTCCGAAAATCTTCAGGCTATTCACTTTTTTCTCCAATCTGCTGAGCGCATTTTGATATACGGTGTAATCATCAAAAATCACATCGGTAACAAAAGCATATTGCCAGGGTTCATCAATAATAGGTATTGATTGTATTTTAGTCAAACTGATGTTATGAGATGCAAAAACATGCAATATTTCTGCGAGGCTCCCGGTTTGATGCTTGGTAATGAACTTTAAGGAAGCCTTATTGACACCGGTGATTTGAGAAAGGTTGCCATTGCGTTTCTTAAGAATGAAAAATCGCGTGTAATTTTGCTTTCGCGTTTGAATTTTATCAGCGATAATTTCAAGATTGTAAATCTTGGCAGCATTTTTAGATGCAATAGCGGCAATACCTTTATGTTTTTTTTGTTGGATTTGCAGCGCTACTTCTGCCGTGTCAGTAGCCTCTATCAATTTTATTTGACGATGCTCCCTGAAAAACTTTCTGCACTGTAAAATTGCCATGGGGTGTGACCACACCTCTCTGATATCATCTAGTGTCTGTCCTTTTAGACCCATGAGATGGTGATGGATCGGTAAATGAACTTCGCCATGAATAGTGAGGTTGAACTCATCAATCAACGCGTAGTTGGGTAGTATAGCCCCTGCCAAAGAATTTTCTATGGCCATGACAGCACCGTCGACAACTTCGTTGTTGACAAGCTCAGGAATTTCGGTAAATGACATACATTCATTTAACGAAATGTCATTGCCAAAATACTGATTGGCCACAATATGATGAAAGGAACCTTTGATACCCTGTATTGCGATATTCATTTTCTGCTATAAATAAAAAAGCCTCGAGTATTCGAGGCTTATTCATATGTTGTTTAAAAACTATTATTAAAAAACACCTAAAAAGCCTCGCCTCTCATTATAAAAATAAAAGAAGTAAAAAAAAGCTTGCCAAGTGTTTGTACTCATCATACTAAGTAATTATGAAACAAAACTATAGGGAAATTTTGAAAAAACAAATTTTTTATCAAATTAAACAGAAAAAGTTACGAGAACGTTTTCTTAAGCGGTCATTTTATGAAATTTTGGCTTACTTTCTAAATATTCACCAAGAATTTTCAAGCTATCAACTCTAGGTTCTATTTCCAATAAGGCCTGACAGTACTTATGATAGTTATCAAAACATAAATCAATAAAAAATGCATAATGCCAAGGCTCTTCGGTAATCGGAATTGATTGGATTTTAGATAAGTTAAGATTGTGTTTGACACAGATATTTAAAATTTCAGCCAAATTCCCTAACTGATGATGTGTTACAAATTTTAATGACGCTTTATTATTCAAGTAATCGTCTGGTTGATGCTCTCTTTTCTTTGTCAATACGAAGAACCGTGTCATATTATGACGGTCATTTTGTATTTCTTCTTCTAAGATAGTAAGACCGAAAATTTCGGCCGCCTTTTTACTGGCAATGGCAGCAACACCCTTGAGTTTATTTTCCTTGATATGCTTAGCCACAGAAGCTGTATCTCTTTCCTCTATAATCTTAATAGTAGGATGGTCTTTAAAAAATTGCTTACAATGTTGAATGGCTATAGGATGGGACCATACCTCTTTAATATCATCAATGGTTTGCCCCTTTAATGCCATTAAGTTATGGATCATTGGCAGGTAAAATTCACCTTTGATATTCAAATCGTTGTTGTCAATTAATGCATAATTTGAAAGGATCGCTCCGGCATTTGAGTTTTCAATGGCCATTATTGCCGCGTCTACCTGATTGGTAATGACCAACTCCGGAATTTCAGAAAAAGACATACACTCAGTTAAAGTGATGTCATTACCAAAAAAATCCAATGCCACTAAATGATGAAAAGATCCTTGAATTCCTTGAATAGCAATGTTCATAGTCAGGGTCAGTTGTAATAGTGTATAATGTTCAGCGTTTATCGAACGCGAATCTAATAGAAATATTTTGCTATTAAAAATTTTTAACACTCTATTTAAACTGGCTCTCATAGTTCTGAGTCAACAATATTTAATTTAACTTTACATTCGGGCAACTTTAAATCAACATTGGTGGATTACGGTTTCTATGAAATCTTGCAACTATTAGGATCTTTAGGCCTCTTTTTATTTGGGATGAAATTCATGAGTGATGCACTCATGAATTTAGC
>JASJDL010000137.1 GCA_030065775.1 Flavobacteriaceae bacterium
GCAATAAATAAATTGTCAGAATTGGATGCATTATTCATAACTTTGTTTTATCTAAACGACAATACCTTAGATGAAATTAAGGATATCACCGGATATTCAAAGTCAAATGTTAAAGTACGTTTGTTTAGGGCACGCAAAAAATTATACAAGGAATTAGAAAAGCTTTTACAAGATGAAGTGAAAACTATTTTGTAATGAATAAAAGAAAGCAGCAGAACATAGAAAATTTATTAAGAAGGTCACAAGCAGATGAGGCTCCAAAAGGTTTTACTGCTAAGGTGATGGAGGAAGTTACCATGCTCTCAGATGAGGCCTTGCTGAAAGACCCTAAAATGGCATCTTTATTAAAAAATGCTGTGTTGAAACGTCCTTCGGAGGAATTTTCAGATGTGGTGATGACCAAGGTTGCGGCAGAAATGACCTCTAATTACCAACCTATTATCAGTAAACGCATCTGGATCATTATTAGCAGCGCTATTATTGCTTTTATCTCATACGTACTGTTCATAGCAGTGCCATCTGACTCACCGTCACTGTTTGATAAGGCATTCCCTTATTTAGAAAAAACGCAATCAACTATAGAATTTACCCGGTCAGCTATGCAAAATTTTATCCAGAACTTTCAGGTTTCTTCAATACTGACATTGAGTCTATTAACCCTTACGATTTTAGTAGTGATTGATTTCCTTTCCAGGCAAAGAACAGTTGTTTAATATATCGAATACAATAAAGACTGGTGTAGTCATTCTTAACTTTAAAATAGCATAACTTTCCTTATGCCAATTACATTTTATTTGTAAATTTGTCGACTTTATGAAAAATCAATCTATAGTGATTGAATTTATTATTAATTAAAACTAGTAAAATCAGTGACTTAGTTGTTCTATTGTAGATACTGATATAAATTGTGAATGAAAAGGATATGGTAAAAAACTACTCCCCGTTTAAAAATTTCCGTATAATTTTTACTAAGTCAAGTTTCTTGCTTTTGGCTTATTTATGTCTGTCTGTTGGAATGATACACGCGCAGACATCAGATTTGAGTATTACAAAAACAGTAAATAATGCTACTCCTAACGTAGGTGATCAGATCATGTTTACGATCACTGTTAGTAACGCTGGACCAGATATTGCTACAGGCGTGACCATCAGAGATGTTTTACCTAGTGGTTATAGTGGATTAACCAGTATAAGCGGCGGAGGCTCGTCAACGGGTTCAACAGTGTTATGGCCAGGCCTCACAATTCCCGTTACAAATAGCCCCGGTGACGAGATTGTCTTGACGCTAATGGCGACAGTAGCTGCTACAGGTGAATATAATAATAGGGCAGAGATTATTGCATCTGACAACATTGACCCTGATAGTGACCCTTCTTTGAGTTTTGATACTGACGACGGAAGAGATGGAACTCCCGACCTGATTGATGATGATGAAACAGGTTTGGTAATTGTTTCACCTACTATAGCAGATGTAAGTATCACTAAAGAAGTAGAATTACTCGATGCAAATCTTATCAATGGAAGGCCTCACCAAGGTACTAATGTTATTTTTACCATTACCGTAACAAATAATGGCCCGAGCGATACACAGAACGTATCTGTTTTGGATCAACTTCCAGCAGGATATATCTACGTGTCAGATGATGGCTTTGGTGATTATGATACAGCAAGTGGTGTATGGACTGTTGGTGATTTGGTTGATGGGGCTTCGTCCACATTAACTATTACCGCTGTTATCGGATTGGAAGATGATTACGTCAACACTGCCGAGATTACAAATTCAGATAGTTTTGATCCAGATCTAACAAATAATCAAGACAGTGCTTCTATTGATCCCATTGACGTATTCATACCACAGGCATTCTCACCAAATGATGACAGTGTTAATGACACTTTCGAGATTCCCGGATTAGCATTATTATATCCTGACTTCAAAATAGAAATATTTACGCGCTGGGGCAACAAGGTGTTTGAATATGAAAATCGAGGTAGAACATCACCACAATGGTGGGATGGCTTCTCAAATGGCAATTTAAACTTTAACGGGAGCAAACAGGTACCTTCAGGAACCTATTATTACATCCTGTATTTTAATCAAGATAATATAGCACCCATATCAAATTGGGTATATCTAAATAGATAAATAGCGCTAGATGAAAAGAATTTTACTCATACTATTACTAACCATTTTGTTTGTTTTTGACGGATTTTCGCAACAAGATCCGCAATACACGCAATACATGTACAATATGAACATCCTGAATCCGGCATATGCAGGATCAAGAGAAACATTGAGCATCGGGGTGTTAGGACGTTTTCAATGGACAGGATTGAATGGCGCACCTGAGACCTATACGGCTTCTATACATGCACCGTTATCGAATAAGGTAGGCCTAGGGTTATCGGCGATAGCCGATGAAAGCGGCCCTTTAAAAGAACAAAATATCTATGCCGATTTTTCTTATACTTTAGAGACTTCTGAAGTTGGGAGGCTGGCATTAGGTTTAAAGGCTGGTGTTACTTTAAAGCAGGTAGGTCTTTTTTCATTAACACGGGTGAATCCAAATGATGATGCCTTTAACGATAATGTAAATTCTGCAGATCCTAATTTTGGTGCCGGCGCATTCTTTTATACAGATAGATTTTATGCAGGGATCTCAATGCCAAACATATTAGAAGTATCACATGCCGAATTCGAAAATGGCAGAATTTCTAAGGTTTCTGAGAACATGCATTACTTTTTAACCTCAGGTTACGTATTCGATTTGAATAAATATATTAAATTTAAACCATCAATATTGGTAAAAGCAACGTCCGGCGCTCCCCTTTCAATGGATTTCTCTACCAATTTCTTATTTAACGAGCGTTTTGAATTAGGTGCGAGCTATCGCTTAGATGATTCTATCAGCGGTCTGGTTAATGTTGCTGTTTCGCGAACCTTAAGGCTGGGGTTTGCCTATGACCATACATTGACGAACCTTGGAGATTTTAACAATGGTTCTTTTGAAGGAATTTTATTATGGGATATCCAATCATCTGACAAGAAGATCAAATCACCAAGATTCTTTTAAACAAACAAAACTTATCACTATGAAAGAAGTATGTACTCTACTATTGCTGGCAGTAAGTTTGCTAATTGGTGCACAAACAACTCCTGGAAAACACTCAATTAAGCTAAGTACTATTAATACAAAGCAAGCTGATTTTGGTGTGAATTTTATGGGCGATGACAAGGTAATCTTCGCATCTCCTAATGATAAAGTAACAATCGTGAGACGTGTTTGGCGCGAAAACGGACAACCCTATCTAGATTTATACGTAGGCGATATTGATAGTTTAGGGAATGTCATAAATAAGAGAAAATTAGGAGGTGAAGTCAATAAACGTTTACATGAAGCTTCCGTAGCCTTCACCAATGATTTAAATACGGTTTATTTCAGCGCCAATAATTACAACGAAAAAGAAAAATCTATTCGTGGTAAAGAAGGTTTTGATTATATTCAGTTGTACAAGGCGAGGGTTAATGACACGGGTGAATGGTCAGATATTGAAAAATTACCTTTTAATAGTGATGACTTTAATACAGGTTTACCATCGTTGAGCAGCGATGGTAAGAAATTGTATTTTGCTTCAGATAGACCCGGTGGTCTTGGAAAAACAGACTTGTATGTTGTTGATGTGACTGCAAACGGCTACAGCGAGCCAAAAAACTTAGGTCCGAGAATCAATACAGAAGAACGTGAGATGTTTCCCTTTATCGCTGATGATAATATATTGTATTTCTCTTCAAACGGACATCCCGGTTATGGAAATTTAGACGTGTTTGCCAGTAAAATATTTGACAACACGGTTTCAGAAGCATTGAACTTAGAACAACCGATAAACAGCCCTAAAGACGATTTCGCGTATATATTGAAAAATGAAGAGAAAAAAGGGTTTTTTTCATCGAATAGAGGAAATGGCAAAGGCGATGATGATATTTATTCATTTTTAGAAGACGACGAATTGTTTATTGATTGCCTTCAAGAAGTTAAAGGTGTTGTACGCGATAAGGATACAAAGGAGTTGATACCCGGCGCTATTGTTCAGGTATTGGATGCTGACGGTAACCAGTTGCAAATTACTGCGGCTAAAGAAGATGATGCCTCCTTTAGTTTTCTGATTCCATGTAACACAGACATTACATTGGTGGGTACTAATGATGGTTATTTAAAAGAAGAACGTTCGTTAAAGACCTTGAACGATCTCGATACTGATCCGATAGTGGAAGACCTTGAAATGACGCCTGACTTCAAAATGGTGGGTGATGAGCTGTTAATCAACATCAATGTAATCTATTTTGATTTCGATAAATCCAATATCAGACCTGATGCCGCAGCAGAATTAGATAAAGTGGTTGAGGTGATGAAAAAATACCCGGAGTTAGACATCTTTGCGACATCGCATACCGATGAAAGAGGTGGTTCGAGATATAATATGCGATTATCAGACCGCAGAGCGAAATCAACTGTAGATTATATTCTTTCAAAAGGAATTGATGCTGAAAGAATCAAAAGTGAGGGTAAAGGTGAAACCGAACCGGCCGTAGATTGTAAAGGCAAAACTTGTACAGAAGAGGAACATCAGTTAAATCGACGTACCAATTTTAAGGTTGTTGAGCAAATCCGCATCAGACGGGAAAAGTAACAGAATAAAATACTTACAAAAAAAAGCAGCTTACTGAGGCTGCTTTTTTTTTATAAGAGTCTCAGCAATCGTGATTTCTTTACTCCTGTGCTTGATATACTAGGCCTTAGTTGGTCTTTCATTAAATACATAGCTAATTTTGACAAAATAATAACAACGATTTAAACTTATATTTAGTGAGGTCATGTAATTTTGTCTAGTTTTATGTGTCATGATTTTACCTAAAGATAAATTACTAGAAATTGCTGCGACGATCGACTTGATGATGCGTAGGATTTCTGAATTTGAACACCATTATGAAACCAAGATAAACTCCGTACATCCTAATTATACCGAAAGTGCCAGGAATTTAGTTCATTATTTAGCTTTAAGATCTTTTAATCTTGATATTTTGCAGGAGAAGCTGGATACTATAGGTTTGCCGAATTCTGTTGCATCTGAAAATAGTGTTTTACTTAATTTATTGAATTATAAAACTATTATTAATAGTTTGCTTAAAATAGATTTACCAGATACAGATGACGCGGTTTATTTCACTAATAAAAAGATAAAAAAAGCACTAAAGAAAAATGCTATAGCTCTTTTTGGTAATATCCAGAATAAACGACGGACGGCGATAATGGTCACCCAACCTACTTTTGCCGCCAATGAGAAACAATTCGCAAAATCACTATTGGAACAGGGTATGGATTGCGCCAGGATCAATTGTGCACATGATAATGAACTTATCTGGAAACAGATCATCGAACATATCAGGTTTTATGATAGTGATTGTAAGATCATGATGGACCTTGGAGGTCCGAAAATCAGAACTGGTAAAATGAAACCAGGTCCTAAAGTCATACATATAAAGCCCAAGAGAAATGCTTTAGGACAAGTTATGGAACCTGCGAAAATCTGGCTGGCTCCGTTTGGATTAAAGCCACCTGAAGGTGAGGAAGCAGATGCCATAGTGCCTGTAAACAAAAAATGGCTTCGAAAAACTCATAAAGGTTCCTATATTGTATTTAGGGATGCACGCGATAAAAAATGTAAAATAGTTATCGATGAAAAAAAAGGTAACGGACGTTGGGGTTCTTGTAGCGATTCGGCTTTTGTCACCACCGGAACTTTGCTGAATGTTTTTTTAGAGAAAAAATCGAACTCAGAAATGCATGCTGTTCAGGAGCTTTTACCGCTGGAAGAGGCTATTTTTCTTTCTGAGGGTGATGTTTTGCGATTGGACAGAGAACCTGTGTTAGGTGAACCCGCCGTTTATGACAGGATGGGGAATCTCGAAGAATTACCACATATTTCATGCTCTTTACCTGAAATTTTTGGAAAGGTCAGAGTTGGCGAGCCTATTTATTTTGATGATGGGAAAATTGAAGGTATTATTAAGGAAGTTCAGTCGAAGCATTTGATGGTTGAAATTACCAACACAAAAAAAACTGGTGGAAGGTTAAAAGCTGATAAAGGAATTAACTTACCTGAAAGCGATTTAGGAATTAACGGATTAACGGCGAAGGACAAAATCGACTTGAAATTCGTTGTTCAGAATGCAGATACCGTTAATTTTTCATTTGTAAATACAAAACAGGATGTGGAAGAATTGCTTGATGAACTAGGAAAATTAAACGCCAGTATCGGTATTATACTGAAAATTGAAACCCGGAAAGCGTTTCAAAATTTACCACAAATTCTGTTAGAGGCAATGAGAAATTATCCAATAGGGGTAATGATCGCCCGTGGTGATTTGGCAATTGAAACCGGTTGGAAGAATTTTGCTATTATCCAAGAGGAAATACTGCAGATTTGCAATGCAGCCCGTTTGCCTGATATCTGGGCGACCCAGGTTCTGGAAAATTTGGCAAAAAAAGGAATACCTACTCGGGCAGAAATTACAGATGCAGCCATGGCGCAGAGAGCAGATTGTGTCATGCTTAATAAGGGCCCTTATATAGAAAAGGCGGTCAGAATGCTTGATAAGATACTTACTAAAATGCAGCGAATTCAAAAGAAGAAAAGAACATTATTCCCAAAGTTGGAATTCAACGAAAAATTATAACTTGTTGAAATCAGTTTTTTGCGCTCTTTTTTGATCTCGAACCTTATAGAATGTTAGGAATAAGTCCCGTGAATGTATTTAATGATTGGGCTAACCTAAATTCAATTCAATTATAATTATTTGCTTCTTTTTTATGAATTCAAACTCTCAATAATCTTCGTATATTTCAAAGGCGAAGTTAGGTTATACGCAAATTGTTAAATTTCATGATTCATGACGATAAAAGCTAAAGTTTATACTTTGATGTTTACAGGACTTATTTTCCTAACTATTTTTATGTTCCATGAGTCAAAAAGTACTCCAGGCATTTCTGAAGGAACTAAACCTATTTGTTCGAATGCAAAATTTGATACCTTAATATGGTCAGATGAATTTGATGGTGATGGCCCACTCGATGAAGAAAAATGGTTTCATCAAACGCAACTGCCACCTGGAGGCAGCTGGTGGGGTGGCTTAGTGCAGCATTACACCAATCGAGTCTCTAATTCTTATCAACGAGGCGGTTATTTGAATCTTGTCGCTAAAAAAGAAACCTTTGAAGATCAGGGAGAGATCAAGCAATATACCGCAGCCCGATTAAATTCAAAATTTGCATTCACCTATGGCCGCATCGAAGTTCGGGCAAAACTACCAACGGGAATTGGCACTTGGCCGGCTATTTGGATGCTTAATAAAAATATTGATGAAGATGGCGCGTATTGGGACAATCAAGGTTATGGAACCACAAAATGGCCTAACTGCGGTGAGATCGATATATTAGAACATTGGGGTAAAAATCAAGATTATGTGTCAAGTGCCGTACATAATGGATCAAGTTATGGGTACAAGGTTAAAAATGTTGGTGGTCAAAAAATAGATAGTGCCTCGAATAAGTTTCACTTATATACGCTTGAATGGACGAAAGAGAAAATGGTTTTCAGTATCGATGGCGTTGAGCACTTTCAGTACAATCCAACCATTAAGAATTCTAAAACCTGGCCTTATGATTCAGATTATTATTTCCTTTTAAATATTGCCATAGAGCCTGATATAGATTCCAATTTCGTCGCTAGCCCCATGGTGGTAGATTATATCAGAGTTTATCAGTAATAAATTTCTGGAATTTATATAATTAATAGTTTGGAAGAATGGCATCCAACTTTCGGAGAATTTGAGGTTCCGGTAAATATAGATTCTATTGCGGTGGTGAAGCAGCTCAATAAATTTTTACTAACTTCTCATTTATTAAGGCTTTAATAGAAACATGTACTAACAAATCGAAATCTTCTGAATAATAATAGGTGTTTGAATAGCGTGAAAATGAAACTTTTGCACCCATTTCCCTCAAATATTCCAGAGTTCTATATAATGCCCTTTCACTAATATGTAATCGACGTGAAAACTTAGAAGGTGAACCTGTATTCCCTAGTTGGATTAATTTATGAGCCTTTCTCAATCGCTCAAGTTGTTTTAAAGTTTTCATGGCATATCGAACGCATTTTTTAGTGATTTTTTGATATCCAATGGAGCTTATCTATTGAGGTTAAAACAATGGTTAATTCCTGAAGATTAACATCCTGCGCATTCATCGAGACTTCTTTTGATTCCTATACTTTTTAAGCAACATTTCAACCCAAAACTAGAAGTTTTTAAAAAAGTAAAAATTCCATTTATACTGAATAACTGGTAATCTATGCTGTAAACTTTACCATTTGTTAGAAAAAATGAGCCATTTGTTCCAAAAAGTATTACACAGATTTTTTTGGCAAATATGGCACGTGTAAAGTTGTTAGTTTCGGTGATCTAAAATCAATTTACCTCTTATTTCAACTCAAAAAATTTTAAGAAATGAAGCAAGTACTTTCTCTCTTTTTAATAGTCTTTAGTGCAACGACCTTATCACAGGAATTACCGGAAATAGTACCCCCTTCACCCGAAGTGGCGTCATTTGGTAAATTTTCTGAAGTACCGGTATCTCACTATACAGGATTGCCTAATATCTCCGTTCCTATTGCTTCTTACCAAGTAGGAGAAAAAACATTTCCGGTAAGTATAAATTATCATGCCCGGGGTATTAAAGTGGAAGAAATAGCTTCGAGGACAGGTATAGGTTGGTCACTGAATGCAGGCGGTGCTATTAGCAGGCAAACCAGAGGGCAACCGGATGACGGTTCCAATGGTTATATAAATCGACCAAATATCCTTATGGATGCATTGGCAAATGGTACTTTTTTCACAAGCCCTGTCACTAGAAGTACTTATCATTCTGTAGAGTCAACAGGTAATGATGTTCCGGATAGGTTTCCTGATCAGTTCAATGTAAGTGCAGGCTCCTTATCAGCAAAGTTCATCTTTAGCTATAAGGATGATGAACCACTTATTCAGAGTTTTGATGATATCATAATTGATGAAACATTGGGAGACGTGAGCCAAGCACCATTTGGTACAAACCTGATTAAGAGTTTCGTAATAACTGATAAGGACGGTTACAGATATTATTTTGGTGTTTCAAAAGACGGTACGAGAAAAGCGCAGAACTGGGATAAAAATATTGGTAATTATGCATTTCCGGAACAAGGCTCTTATGATCTTACCTCGAGTACTTTCGAATTAATCTACAATTCATGGTTATTAATGGATATTGAAAGCCCCAATGGTGAGTTGGCCAGCTTTGAATACCAGGAAGAGATTTCGACTTTTTTCAGAAGATCCTACGATAAAAATGGAAGTCATAATGATCCATTGAATCAGCAGAACCCTGCATATTCTGG
>JASJDL010000138.1 GCA_030065775.1 Flavobacteriaceae bacterium
GATCAATGAAGCTTCATAATTATTTCTGGCCTGTTTTAATGCGGTTTGCAATTCATTTTTAGTTCTGTTGTACTTACTCTTTAGAAGTTCCAGATTATTTGATGAGAGCTGAAAGTTCAATTCTTTAGTATCATATTCTACTTTCGAGCCTATGCTTTGCTCCCATAGGTTTTTTTGCCTGAAAAAATTAATGGAATCATTCGTATATTTTAAGGTCGCTGCCCTTATTTCGTCTTCAATGCCTGCTAAAATTGCGGCACTTCCTGCATAATTTTCTTGTGCCAGTTCTAATGCCAGTCGCGCGTTTTCGGTATTGAGTTTGGGTGTATTATTAATGATTTGGCTAAGAGGTGTTTCCTTGAAGACTATGTCACCCTCTTCAACCAGGTTTTGATCTAAAATTCCGCCTACAATAGCATACGCCTGGTATAAACTATCCGGTTGAATGGTGACCGACGAGTATACCGATTCTGTCAAAGTTGTCTGCTCGGGAAGTATTTTGTCTTTGCTGTCGGCACAGGATGAAAATAGCAGTGCAATAAAAATTAAGGCTACAGGCTTCATTTGAAGATATTTAATAAACTAACTTGGTTTGTAACGCAATGAATTCTGACAAATTCGTCAGGTCAATGGCACCTACAAATTTTCCATTTTCTTCAACAGGAAAAAAAGGACGTCTTTCAGCACTAATAAAACGAAAGGTTTTCTTTAGGTCATCTCCACTATTGATTTTTTGAAATGAAGTATTCATTACCTCCTTAATAGGTCTGTTAGGATACTTAGAATTTTCAATGATATTTTTATGGTAAATTATCCCTTTTACTACGTCATCTTCCATAACAATGAAATTATTCTCTGTACCAGAAATAAGCGCTTTGACTGCCATTTCTATAGGGTCTTGGGGTTTAAAGACAGTGATATTAGTCATCATCGCTTCTTTAACCGTATGTCCGTCCAGTAATGCGAAATTCTGGACTAACCTATTTTCTCCATAAGCACCTAAAAAAACAAAGAGTGCAATGAAAACTAAAAACGGATTGTACAACAGACCTAATAGTAAAAATAACACGGCTATTGTTTGTCCAATCCTTGAGGCAATAAGTGTTGCTTTTACACGATTCATGTTCATAGCTAATACTGCTCTTAACATTCTGCCACCATCCATTGGAAATGCCGGAATTAGATTGAACAATACCAATCCAACATTGACTACAAACAAAAAGAATAGAAAATTTTGCAATGTCAGGCTGTCGAGGGATTCAAAAATTTCCGTCATCGTTAGACCCATGATTTCCTGCACAGGCGCAATAAAAAAAAGCAATAAGGCGATTATCACATTTACCAATGGGCCTGCCACAGCCACAAGTAGTTCTTCTTTCGGATTTTCAGGTATCCGTTCTAAGCTGGCGACACCGCCAATTGGTAGTAAGGTTATTTTTTTAGTAGTGATACCAAACCTTTTTGCTGTCAGCGCGTGACCTAATTCGTGCAAGACCACACAGAAAAAAACAGCCAAAATAAATACGATATTATATGCTATGCTATTTAGGTCTCCCCCCTGTTTCAGTTCATAAAAAGCAATATAAGCGATGAGAAAAAAAAAGGTCCAATGTACCATGATCTTGATACCGGAAACACTTCCAAGGCTTAGATTTGCTTTCATGTATTCTACTAATTACCCAGCTAAAAAAGATTAATTAAATTTCTTAATGGTCCATTTTTTATCCTCAAGGACTGCAAAAAGATCATCAGACAGAATTTTAGTGGTTATCATTGGTGGTTTTTTGATGACTTTATCAGACAAGGTGACCTTTTTCCAGTCACTCAGGTACTTCACATAATCGCCCTTATCATTTATAATCACATTCACATAACTGTAATCTACAAGGTTCTGACCCAGCACATTACCATCATCACCGATTTTTTCTTTATCGAGTTTTAATACGATGGCCTTACCATCTTTGAAGTTGCTCGCATTTAAAAATTGGGGTTCAATCACTGTTTTACCTTGTTTATCAATATAGCCGAAATACGCAATTCCTTGTTTGATTAATTTCACAAGGCATCTGCCATCATTAAATACCGGGTACGCGGTAGTACCAAAGCTTGTGGCTACTAAATCATTTCTAAAGCTAAAGGCCAGGTCACCGTCAGATGTGATAAAGCTCCACTGACCATCTTTTTTCACGGCAGCCATCTCCTCATGAAAAGGGGCCACATAATCCAGGTCTTTTAAATTTTGGGCCAGTGTAGTAGCTGATAAAAACGAGAATGCCAGGAGAATTAATACTGATTTTTTCATGATCCTATTATTTTGTAATTCATACACTAAAAGTATTGTGAACCGGGTAGCTACAAAATGATATTCATCATAAAAAGTCCCTATTGATAGGTATTAATGACCTTTATCAGGTCATTTTTTTGAAGTACGCCCGACTGCCTCCAGAGTTGCCTACCGTTCTTAAATAACAATAGCGTAGGCACTCCGCGCACTTGATATCTGGCAGATAGAAGTTGATTCTTATCTACATCTATCTTAATAATCTTAATGGAGTCGCCGAGTTCTTTTTTTACTTCCTTTAATATTGGTGCTAAAATTTTGCATGGCCCGCACCAATCTGCAAAAAAGTCGACTAACACGGGGATATCAGAATTTATAATTGAATTAAAACTGCTTTTCATTCGTAGTAAGATTACAGCTATTTTTTGGAGTTTATTTCAATATTTTAGACTTTATTTTTAAAATTTAGGTCCAGTTTCGCCAGCATGATGAGTTCTGATTTATTTTTTCCGTGAAATGATGCCGCAATTTCATGAGCGGTTTTCAATATAAGTTTTTGTATCGCTTCCGTAAAAAAGTACTCGTGCTCTTCTTTATAGTCAATAAACTCATTAAAGCAAGTTGCAGCGGCTATTTTTTTACTCCGCAACCATTCAAATACAATTTCCAGTTGATATGCCGCATCCGTGTGAAATTCATCTTCTGAGTCATCAACAGCCAACCATTCTCTCTTTACAATGTTTTTTAGTCTATCAAATTCTTCCTCTCTCACAATTTTATCTGCGGCCGCAATGGCATAGAATAATTTTGCTACATTTTGATAGAACCTGATATTCAATTGCTTACTCATTTTGGAAACTTATTGCGTAAAATTACTGCTGTTAATGTTTATGAAGAATGATAAAAATCAGGATTGCAAAAACGTTTTTTTTTGTAACTTCGATTTACACGTAACCGACCTAATTGATCAACTATGTTCCAAAAAGATCAGGATATCTTTAATATACTATTTGAAGCTGTATCTGAAGGAGTGCTCGTTGTCGATGATAAACAAAAAATTGTCTCGACAAATGCTTCTTTTGACACTATGTTTGGTTACGACTCAAATGAATTGATTGGAGGAGAACTGCAAACGGTGATCCCTAAAAATTATCGTCCAAATCACGGTAAACATTTTAAGGGGTTCTTAACTAAAAAAGAAAGCAGGCAAATGGGACAAGGCCGTGACCTCTTTGGTGCGCGAAAAAACGGAACGACTTTTCCTGTTGAAGTGGGGCTTAACCCATTTGAAATGTATGGTGAAACTTTTGTGATGGCCATGGTGATTGATATTTCTGTTAGAAAACACCATGAATTGGAAATTCAGCAATTAAATCAAGAACTTGAGATAAAGGTTAAAGCACGTACCAAAGAGTTACAAAAAAGCGTCGAAGATCTTAAGGCATTAAATACAGAGCTTGACGAAGAAGTAAAAAAACGTATTGAGGCAGAACAAAAAATCAAGAGTGCCCTTAAACGTGAAAAAGAGCTTAACGAACTGAAAACTAAGTTTTTGTCGTTGGTTTCTCATGAATTCAAAACACCTTTAAGTGGTATATTGACATCTACCATGTTGTTAAGCAAGTATAAATTAGCTGAGCAGCAGGAAAAACGGGACAAGCATATCAAAACTATAACAGACAAAGTCCATTATTTAAACAATATTTTAAACGATTTTCTCTCCATTGAGAAATTGGAAAAGGGAAAAATCAATTACAAAAACAATACTTTTCAGGTCAGTAAAGTCGTAAATGAAGTAATTTATAGTGCGAATATGTTATTGAAGGAAGGGCAAAAAATACATTATCCTAGAGATATTGACCACATTTCTCTATTTCAGGATGAAAAAATTGTAGAATTGACGCTTTCAAACCTAGTGCATAACGCCGTGAAATATTCATCTGAAAATTCAATTGTTGATATCACCATTGATCAAGACGATAATTTTACGACCTTTACGGTAGAAGATAATGGTATAGGAATCCCAAAAAAAGATCAAAAGAATATTTTTAATCGTTATTTTAGGGCAGAGAATGCTCTATTAACTCAAGGTACAGGTATTGGTTTGAATATTGTAAAACATCATTTAGAAAATTTAGGAGGCTCTATTTCTTTTAAAAGCAAAGAAAATAAAGGGTCTACTTTTACTTTTAAAATTCCAAATAAAGCCAAACAATGAAAAAAGTATTATTGATAGAAGATGATGCTATATTACGTGAAAACACAGCCGAATTGCTGGAGTTATCTGATTACGACGTAATCACGGCGCCGAATGGTAAGTCAGGTATTCAAAAAGCTAGGAAAGAAGTACCCGATATTGTGGTATGCGATATCATGATGCCTGAGATTGACGGTTATGGTGTTTTAGAAGCTTTGTCAAAAAATGACACCACCAAATCAATTCCGTTTATTTACCTATCTGCTAAAACAGAGCGCCAGGATGTTCGAAAAGGAATGGACTTGGGTGCCGATGACTACATTACGAAACCTTTTAGTGAACAGGAACTTTTGAGCGCCATAGAAAGCCGTTTAGCAAAAGTGGCCTTACTTACAGAGGCACGAGAAAGTGCTAAAGACATTGAAGAGACAAATGAAAATGAATTACGGTCTCTAAATGACCTCAAGAATTTCTTTGATGACGAAGGCGAAGAATTGAACTTTACCGAAGGAGAGCTTATCTACAATGAAGGTAGAAGTTCTAATTATGTGTATTTAATAAGTAAGGGTGCTGTGAAATGTTATAAGCTCGATGAGCAAGGAAAAGAATTGACCACGGCCCTCTTTAATGACGACGATTTCTTTGGTTACTCGTCATTTACAGAAAATACACCTTATGAAGATTCGGCTATGGCTATTAAGAATACCACTGTGATGTGTATTTCAAAGAATAAATTGAGAGAGGTACTCAAAAATAATCATAAGGTAACATTGGCATTAATTCAGTTACTCACAGACGATCTCTCGGTTATTAAAGAACAATTGTTAGAAATGGCCTACAGTTCAGTGAATAAGAAAACAGCGACTACTATTTTAAAATTTGCAGAAAAGCTCAATAAAAAACCCGAAGAACCGATACGTATTTCAAGAACAGATCTGGCCAGCGTTGCTGGTATTGCCACAGAAACCTTAATCAGGTCACTTTCCAACTTTAAAAAACAGGGGCTAATTGAAACTGAGGGGAGAAACATTAAAATTGTAGACTTACAAAAGCTACAGCTTGTTTATTGACAGCTGAACTCTCAATAGGATTATTTTAGAAGCTGATTTTTATCATATTTTGAAAAATTTCGTTCTTATACTTTTGTTTTATTACAAAAGAAGAAGTTTTGAAAAATATTTTAGTTCCTACGGATTTCTCTGAAAACTCAATAAATGCCATACGATACGCACTCAATTTCTTTAAAGAATCAGAATGCACATTTTATATATTGCATGTTGTGCGAATAAGCACCTTGGCCACACCAGAGACCTCAAACGTGCATACGTATAAAGCCGTCGAGGTAGATTATATGGTTCCTGCGAAGCAAAAACTGGAACGACTTATCAAGAAAATCAAACCTATAGGGAACGCAAGGAAGCATCGTTTTATTAGTCTAGTAGGATATGATTTTTTTATTGATGCAGTCAGAGACGAGGTAAAAGATAAAAATATTGATCTCATAGTAATGGGAACCAAAGGTGCTACCGGACTAAAGGAAGTCATTATAGGAAGCAATGCCGGTGATGTCATTACCAAAGTAAACTGCTCCGCTTTGATCGTTCCTGAAAATGCGGTATATGAATCAATACGTGAAATCGTATTTCCTACTGACTTTTCATTATTCTATAATATTAAGACCTTAAGACCTCTATTGAAAATTCTTCACGATACCGGAGCCTCGATACGAATCTTGCATATTAGTAAAAGTAAGACTGTATTGAATCCTGATCAACTAAAAAATAAAGACTTGTTCAAGGAGCTTTTTGCAGAATGCGATTGCAGTTTTCACTTTCTTACCAATAGAAAAGTAGAAGACGCCGTAGAATGTTTTGTGGAAAGCAGGGATATAGACATGATAGCCATGGTGGCCAAGAACCTCAATTATTTTCAGCAGATTTTATTTCATTCGAGAGTAGAGAAAATTAGCTATCACACCGATATACCATTCTTAGTCTTGCATGAATAGAAATTAAAAGATATGGAAGATATATCTATTTTTTTGGCCAAGTTTTGGGGATGGTACCTGCTCATTTTTTTCTTCATATTGAGCCTGAATCCGAGAAGGATACAACAAATCTATGAGGACCTAAAAGATCAGAAATTTGTACTCCTCGCTTCCTTCTTAGCAACAGTCATAGGATTGATCAATGTACTAATCCATAACATTTGGGAAGACAACTGGACCATCATCATTACTTTCATAGGGTATCTATCCCTATTCTTCGGTTTAGCACTATTTGTATTTCCTGAAAGAACCGTAAACTGGATGTCTGTTATAAACATAAAATTTATGCAGGTACTCTACATGCTGTTATTTCTTACCGGTATCTTTCTTCTAAACATGGCATATGGCTTTGTACCGATCTAGCATTTCATAAAATACAACCAAAAATGTGGTTTTAAGGGGAGATATAAATCTTCAATAACTGATATTTATCATAGCATATTAACAGCGTGCTGATTACTTTTACTCGCCAAAAATGAAGGCTTTCCTTCATAAAGTTTAATCATTTAATCAAAAAAATTAATCATGAAAAAATTAATTATCACATTATTTGCTATTTGCCTGGTAACACTGGCATATGGCCAAGACCCTATTGAACTTTCAGAAGTTACTGTAGTTGCCAGAAATTATAAGTATTTGAACAAAACTGATTCAAAGGTAGCTACAATACCCGTAAAGTTACTACAAAGAAAAGCAGCAACTTATAATATTAAGGAAGCTGATTTCTACGATGATGAATTCGATTATTATACTGTCTCATTTTTTATTCCTGACGGAAAAATTGTAGCGGTATATGATGCAGACGGAAAAATCGTACGCACTATCGAAAAATATAAAAATATTGCCTTACCAAATGAAGTGACATCGGCGGTACTAAAACGATTTCCGAAATGGAAAATCTCTAAAGATGCTTACCTCATAAAATACCATCAGAAAAAGGGAGCTAAGAAAACTTATAAGCTAACTCTCGAAAATGGTGATGAGCGTCTAAAAGTTAAAATGGATGACATAGGAAATTTTCTTTAGAAAAAACCATAATCTTAAAAAACAGGAAAGCCATTACACTTTCCTGTTTTTTGTTTACAAAAAAAAGAAAAGATGGCGACAAGAGAAAAAGATATAATTAAGGAATGCTGTCCGACATTTCATCCAAAAAAATGGGATGATAAAACTTTCACTTGGAAGAATAAACATTTTGTTAAGGCTTCAGTACCGGCCTTATTTCACAGACCTTCAAAAAAAATGATTTCCAAGAAGATCACTAAAATTTTTGAGCTGGTAGAAGCGTCAAGGAAAATGAATGAGGACAAAGAAGCCGTATTATTATTATTTAATGATCCACATCCTTTCAGATCTGATATGTACCTATCGGTAACAGACGGTGTTCCAGAAGCAAATAATGTGACTATTTCAGGAACATTCATGGCAAAAGTTTTCGATGGTTCATTCAAAGACATTCCAACTTTCTTTAAAGAAATGGATGACCATTTACTAAGACAAGATAAAAAAGCGAAAGACTATTATGTACACTATGCTTATTGCCCGAAATGCGCTGAAGAAAAAGGGCATAATTATATGGTATTCTTTGCTGAAGTCTAGCGATTGACCAATATCATTGTGTTTTTCGCTTACCTGCCATACCTTCGAGAATTAGTAATCATTTAAAAAATTATATCATGGCTGTATTAAAGGTAATTGAAGTCTTAGGAAACTCTACTGAGAGTTTTGAAGACGCAGTGCAAAATGTTATAAACGACGCATCAAAATCAGTTAGAAACATTAAATCTGTTTATATCAATGATATGCAGGTTACAGTGGAAGACAATCAGATTAAAGAATATCGTGTTAATACAAAGGTATGTTTCGGTATTCTAGAAGAACCCGTTTAGTAGTTAAAATTAGTTTTCAGGCATTTTTGAATTGTGACCTAATAAGGTATTCGTTCAGAAATGCCTTTTCTTTAGTTACTAAACAAGAGTGATATATATCATTTCAAATTGAAAAGTAAAGTACTATTTTCTTAACTTAAGTTTTAATCAGTACTATTATGATACAGACAGAAATATTCAATAAAAACGTAGAAGACTATGAAGCGTGGTATGAGAAGTATCCCCAAGTGTATCAATCTGAATTGATGGCCATAAAAGAGCATATGATCACATTACCCGAAAATATTCGGGGAATTGAGGTCGGCTTGGGAACCGGACGCTTTGCCCAACCACTTGATATCAATGAAGGTGTCGAACCTTCAGAAGAAATGGCTAAAAAGGCCATAAAACGCGGTGTAGAAGTTATAAAAGGAGTGGCAGAACGATTGCCATACGCAGATATGCAGTTTGACTTTGTATTATTCGTGACCATTTGTCATTTAGATAATTTGAAATTGGCACTTGAGCAAACGTATCGAGTCTTAAAACCCAAAGGGGCTGTCATCATAGGTTTTTTAGATAAAGATCAGATCATTGCACAGCGATATAAAGAACGTGGTCATCGCAGCACTTTTTTCAAAAATGCCTCTTTTCAAACGGTAAAACGCATGGAAGAACTTCTAGCGAATTCTAAGTTCAAAAACTTAGAATTCAATCAAACATTGTTTGGTGAATTAGATGCTATCGATGAGTTGCAACAACCCAAACCCGGTTATGGAGAAGGTTCGTTTGTTGTAGTGAAAGCTATAAAAAAATGAGCATAAGTTACCATTCGCATACTGCTGATATTCGTATGGTGATCAAGGCGAAAACTTTAGAGGAACTTTTTGAGTTGAGTATCAA
>JASJDL010000139.1 GCA_030065775.1 Flavobacteriaceae bacterium
TTATTTGAAGTATCAAAACAAGTCGCCAAAATTACCAATCATAAATGAACTCCAACCATTTATAAGTATCTTGTTACCAAATACATAGAACTCTTTTTATGGATCTTGAGTATTTAATAACTTACCGGTTGAAACCTATAAATTTTATGTTATGAAAAAATCTTCTTCAATTTTCTTATTGTCAGTATTTTGTTTTTCTATCACTTCCTGTGTAGTACCAAAGGCTGGGTTGAATTTTGCTTCAGAAAGGTCTGAATTTGATTCACCTGGGTTTGCAGAGAGAACACCGATTGACCATAAAAATCTGCGTAACGTTAGTTCAACCTCATCAGAGACAGGTTTTTATATTGGATTAGCCTTTTATGATGATTTTTTACAACTTTCAGATGACTTTTCTGTTCAACCGGAAGTAAACTTTCTGATCATTGAAGATCTCAATCAACTACAGGTACCTGTTCTGGCCAAATACAATTTTGCGGACGGATTTAACGCTTATGCGGGCCCCAATTTTGGTTTTCTGGTTGATGCGCCTAATGGAATAAAATCATTCAATTTTGCTTTAGATGCGGGACTGTCCTATGATATAACCGATAACTTCATTATTGAAGCAAGATATGATTATGGACTTTCTAATCTTTTGGATAACGCAATCGGTGATTCTTCTGTAAAGCTTAGAAATTTTCAGGTAGGCCTTGCGTATCGTTTTAACGAATAGCGATTAAAAACCGAGAGTAAATTTCTCTCGGTTTACATTTTACTATCTATATATGCCATAATTTTCTTTTCTTCCAGAAGGGTTGATTCATAAATTTTCTCGGCTCTTTCCAGAATATCTTTTGCGAAAGCTTTATCCTTAATATCCTTGGCATTAATCCGAACATTAAAATAAGCACCGAGTACCGCCGTTCGAGCGCATAAAGCACCGACGCCGGCATCCGATAGCGAAGTTTGTAATCCCTCTTTGGCCATTGCCTGCATTACTTGCATCGAATCATAGGCCGTTTGCATTACCTGAAAAGGAACTTCAGTTGCATATTTGGTAGCATTTTCAATCGCCTGTTGCCGGATTTTCTTTTCCTCATCCGTTGCTTTAGGCATTCTGAAACCCTCGATAATTTTATTAAAAGCATTGGTATCCTCATCAACCAAAAAAAGCAATCTATCCTTGTATTTTTGTCCCTTTTCCGCCCATTCTGAATAGAACTTCCATTTGTCGTCCCATCCTGGTTTATGGGCTGATAGATTGGCTACCATGGTTCCTAAGGATACTCCCAGCACTCCGACGTAAGCGGCGATAGACCCTCCTCCGGGCGCCATCGATTCACTGGCGGTCTCATCGGCGAAAGCACTTAATTTCAAATCAACTAACTTTTTGGAAGGATCTTCAAGTAAGTATTCAATAATCTTCTCGCGGGGATTAAAAGGTTTGAGATCATCCAGTCCAAGTGATTTTATGGCTATTTTAACTTTTTCGCTTTCGGAAACTCCCAGGGAGCGTCCTTGTTTTGTTAAAAAAAAATCAGCAGCGTCCAACATAGCTTTTAAGGGTACTAACCCGACCAATTCAGAGCCTGTAACGCGCAGGCCACGAGCTATTGCAGCTGTACAGCTTTCATCAAAAGCTATGTGCATTGGAGTTATGGAAATATTGGTAAGATTGTAGGAAATCTGGGCGATGCCATATTCCTCAATATACCAGCCAATACCCTTGACAGCCTTTAATTTACCTGGTATACGCACCGGATCACCATTCCTATCTACTACTTTTTTTCCGGTAATCGGATTTCCTTCCCGTTTGATGCGTCCGGCCTCGCGAATATCAAATGCAATGGCATTGGCGCGTCGTGTTGAAGTGGTATTTAGATTAATATTATAAGCAATTAAAAAATCGCGTGCTGCGATAGCTATGGCACCCGTTGTAACTACCGAATCGTTAAATTCTGAAGGACCAAAATCTGGTTTCCATTCGGGATCGGATAATTTTTTTGGCAAGCCCTCGTATTCACCTGAGCGGCAATTCGCTAAGTTCTTTCGTTTCTCATTTTTGGCTGCCGATTCGTAAAAATATCCTGGAATCCCTAGTTCTTTTCCTACACGATCACCCAATTGGTGGGCATATGTTGCAGTTTCGGCTAAGGTAATCCCAGAAATTGGTACGAGCGGGCAGACATCAGTAGCTCCGAAACGAGGATGCTCGCCCGAATGCTTGCTCATATCGATAAGTTCTGAGGCTTTTTTAATCAGACGAAATGCAGCTTCAATCACCGGTTCGGGCTCGCCTACGAAAGTAATAACCGTTCTGTTAGTTGCCTTACCTGGATCAATATCCAATAATTTTACGCCGTCAACGGTTTCGACACTACGAGCTATTTGGTTAATTTTATCGGTATCACGCCCTTCACTTATATTAGGCACGCATTCAATCAGTTGTTTTTGCATTTCTTAAGGTAAAATAGATAGCTTCAAAGTTAAATTTTGTTTTGGAAAAATGAAGTATTAATATCTAATTCTAGCGCATTGATTTTCCATAGTCCTAAACTTTTATCGTTATAACTATTATTCGCCTCTGAACACTTCTCATTCAAAATAAATAAGGGCTTACCCAAGCTAAAAGGTTCTTTCGTTAAGTTAACCATGCGCCAATCTCCGGTTACTATGTCTTTATTTTTTTGACAATCTGTAAAAGTCGTTGTCAATAAATACTTTGAACCACTCTTTTTTATATTTTTTATTGCTTTTATAATGTCATCATTGGATAGGTGCACAAAACAATCCCTGCAAAACAGAAGATCTACTTTGGGAAGTACATCTGTGATAATATCTAATTTAACAAATCGCCTATGACTGTTTGAATACGCTTCATTATTCCGATTAATAATATCATCAACAATATCGGCACCTATATATGTTGACAGCTTTAAATTTATCGAACGCATCCAATTAAAATCGCCGCAAGGTAAATCTAACATGGATTTAATCTTGTAATCGGCTAGAATTTTTGGTAGTTGCTTTTTGATTTCCTCAGTTTGTAGTTCGTCAGAACCATGGCCTGATAAAGAAGTTGCCCCCGACCAAAAATTAATCTCATGAATGTACGTAAATTTCTCTTCGACAGAACGCGGGCGTTGCTTGGGGTTCTGTTTGGAAAAAAACCCAACCTCAAATGGCAACTTTCCTCTTTTCTTCATCGTATAATTTGCAAAAATTTGTTTCTTCAAAAGTAAAGATACAATAAGTAATAATCGTACAAATAAATTTGCTACTTTTGGCGCTTATTAAAAATGAATTGAAATGAACACGATAAAACTTTTTGCAGTGTTAATTGCACTAATTACTTTAAGCTCGTGTAATACTAATGGTGTTACGAACAAAGAACTAACAAGTGAAGTTGATTCGGTAAGTTATGCTATCGGAATTAACATGGCTACCCAGATGAGGGCCAACTTTACGGAGGTTGATGAAGATTTATTTATACAAGGTTTTCAAAATGGGCTCGATTCTTCGAGTATGAAGATTGATGCCGCGAAGGCGAATAGCATTATTCGTTCTTATATGATGAAAAAACAGGTTGCAGAACGCGAAAAACAACAACAAGAAGCTTTGAAGAAAGCTGAAGTCGAGTTTGCTGAGGTTAAGAAAGCGGGAGAAGATTTTTTAGCAGCGAATAAAACCAAGGATGGTGTTCTAACAACAGAAAGTGGCTTGCAATACAAAGTTTTAAAGGCAGGTTCTGGAGCTATACCCGTTGCGACAGATAAGGTGAAAGTTCATTATCACGGAACATTACTGGACGGAACCGTATTTGACAGCTCTGTTGAAAGAGGAACTCCTTATCAAACGAACCTGAATGCGGTAATCAAAGGTTGGATTGAGGGTGTACAGTTGATGCAAGTGGGCTCAAAGTATAGATTTTTTGTTCCTCAAGAGTTGGCGTATGGCGCATTCCCAAGGCCAGGAGGTAAGATACGCCCATTCGATGCTTTGATTTTTGATTTAGAGCTTCTTGAAATCATAGAAAAATAAAAATCAATCCTATCATATAAAAAAGCGGCCCAGGCCGCTTTTTTAGTTATCTTCATAAATAAATTCTTCTGTAAACCCTTGACTATTCAGAGGAAACCATTCGGTAAATGCTTTTGAAGTCCTTCCAAAATCATCATATTCGTAGCTATGTTCGAACTCGGTACTCGGTAGATCAAAAAATTTTATCCTCTCCTGAGTCAGGACGTTATTTGCTGAAAAGAACCTGGTATCAGGTAAGATCTGCCAGCCATAGAAAAATAACATGCGTCCCTGCCAGGCATTGTTCGCATTGTCATAAGTAAATAAGCTTCTTTCATAGAGGTCATTTTCAGTTGGTGTTTGTTCATAATTTCTATATTTCAGTACTTCAATCACATTTCCGTTTGAATCCAATTTATAATCGCCGAATTCAATGATTTGTGGTTCGAAATTATTAAAATCACCATCGCCATCGAATGCCAGTGTTATTCTCATACTACCATTGCCATACTCAAAGGTGTAGGTATAGGTCGAGCCATTTAAAAAAAATCTTTGAATCTGATTGAATTGATCTCCTTCATAATTGCCTCTTAAAAAGATTGATCCTTGAGAACCACGTCCGTTAGAAATACGAACCTCTATCTGATTGTTAAAATCGGTAATCTCATAGCCTGAATTTGCATCTTCGAATACCTCATTTCGCCTTACTTGAGGTACCATCGCATAATATTTGTTAAAATATTGATATGTATACCTGATATTTTCACCAAAATTTATTTTAAGAATACGATCAGCGGTAACAGGAGTACTCTCTTCTACTACGTCATCTGAACAAGAAAACATAATGAAGGCTAAAGTTATAAGTGATAGCTTATAAATTAATTTGCCGATCGTATATTCCATAGTAATGGATTGACTACGAGCTAAATTAATGAATTTTCGAACATCTTAAGAATTCTAAATACTATTTAACTTTTTCCATTAAGTATGACAGTATGAATATTATTCGATCCAAAAGCATAAGGTAAAAACCCATAAGAAGGAATTTCTTTTGTAATGATCAGATTTGCTTTCTTGCCCCTGGTAATGCTACCGTGTGTTTTAGAAAGGTACATAGCATAAGCCCCATTAATAGTTGCAGCATTGATTGCTTCCTCTGGTGTTAACTTCATTTTGATGCACGCTGTGCTTATTACAAAGTTCATGTTACCGCTAGGTGTGGAACCCGGATTATAATCTGACGCCAGGGCCAAGGGTAAACCGGCATCGAGAATTTTTCGGGCCGGGGTATACGGAATACCTAAAAAATAAGAGCAGGAGGGAAGCGCTACTGGCATGGTCTCACTTTTCTTCAGGGCAAGAATATCATTAGTGTCGAGTACCTCTAAATGGTCAACAGATAAGGCTCGGTGCTTTATGGCAACTTGAATGCCGCCACTAATGGAAAACTGATTGACGTGAATTTTAGCTTGTAATCCATACCTGCTACCGGTTTCTAAGATCCTATCGGTTTGCGTAGTGGTAAAATAACCTTTTTCACAAAATACGTCTATGAATTCAGCCAGGCCTTCTTCTGCTATTTTAGGAAGCATTTCATGGATCAGCAGGTCAATAAAAACCTCAGGGTTTTGTTTATATTCACTCGGAACTGCATGTGCACCTAAAAAGGTAGGTTTTATGGTTATGGGATAGTCTTCAGCTAAGCGCTTTATAACTCTTAACATTTTTAGTTCCGCCTCTGTGGTAAGCCCATAGCCTGATTTGATCTCAATGGCACCGGTACCTAAAGCCATGACTTCCTCCAATCGCCTCGAAGATTGCTCATAAAGTTCATCCTCGCTGGTTTGCTGTAATTTTTTCGCCGAGTTTAAGATGCCTCCACCTCTTTCGGCTATTTCCTCATAAGAGCGTCCATTTATTCTGTCTATGAATTCTTGCTCGCGGTTACCTGCGTAAACCAGATGTGTATGGCTATCACACCAGGTAGGTAAGACCATTTTTCCCTTAATATCTAAAACCGAATCTACGGTTTTCCCATTAAGGTCTTCCATCCTGCCAAAGTCAAGAATTCGATCATTTTCAATTCGTAAATAGGCATTTTTTATGCTAGGAAGTACCTTCATATCCGCCCCGGAAACTTTATCTATATGTTGCTCCCTGACCTGGAGGAGCTCTTTTATATTGATAAGGAGTGTTTGCATCGACTTGTTTGTGGTAAAGTTAATTAATTGGATGATATACTAAAGTAGATTTTTAGTTCGTTATTATTATGTATCAAACTCGCTAAACATGGATACCTACTTTGACCCTCAAGACGAACAGCCTAAGAAAAAGAAAAGAAAAAAACGATTTAGCCCTTATAAGAAGGATAAAAACACCCTATCGAAGCTAAAGGAATACAAAAATTACTTAGAGTATTTAGAGACCGTACGAGCACAAGGGAATATCGATTTAGAATATTAATATTCTATTTTATCCTCTTTTTCTGACCATTGTCTAAAGGCTTTTAGAGCACTGTCACGAGCACATTGTTCGAAAGGAATGCTGCGTTTCTCGTAAGGCAAAGGGATTTCTTTGTAGATAAATTCATCATCAAAACCTATTTCAGCAGCATCCTGTTGATTGCAAGCATAAAACACTTTCTTTGGCCGGGCCCAATAGATAGCACCAAGACACATAGGACAAGGTTCACAAGACGTATAAATAATACAATCATCTAACTGAAAACAATCGAGATATTTACAGGCTTCTCGAATGGCAATGATTTCTGCATGTGCTGTCGGATCATTGGTTGAGGTAACTTTATTATTGCCACGACCAATAATTTCTCCATCTTTTACAACGATACATCCGAAAGGGCCGCCTTCATTTGCATGTATACCCTTCAAAGCAGCTTTAACCGCTTCATCCATATAATTCTTATGATTCATCATTGACAATTATTTCAGGCTACCGGTCATATCTTCGGGCTTTACCCAGGTATCATATTCTTCGGCAGTTACATAACCAAGATTGATAGCTTCTTCACGAAGGGTTGTTCCATTTTTATGCGCTGTATTCGCAATTTCGGCGGCTTTATAATAACCGATCTTGGTATTCAAAGCCGTTACCAACATGAGGGAGTTATTCAGTAATTCTTTAATTTTTGCATGGTTAGGCTCGATACCTACGGCGCAATGATCGTTAAACGATACACAGGCGTCTCCCAGTAATTTGGCTGATTGTAGTAAATTGGCAGCCATCATTGGCTTAAAAACGTTTAACTCGTAATGCCCCTGAGTACCTCCAACCGTTACTGCCACATCATTGCCCATTACCTGGGCGCATACCATAGTCAGCGCTTCAGCTTGTGTTGGGTTCACTTTTCCTGGCATAATGGAAGAGCCGGGCTCATTCGCCGGTATGATTAATTCACCAATGCCTGATCGCGGACCGGAAGCCATCATTCGAATATCATTAGCTATTTTATTTAAAGACACTGCTAATTGCTTCAAAGCCCCATGAGACTCAACAATGGCGTCATGAGCAGCTAATGCTTCAAACTTATTTTCGGCAGTTATAAAAGGTAATCCGGTAAATTCTGCAATGTATTTGGCTACCAGAATGTCATAACCGGTTGGCGTGTTTAGCCCGGTGCCTACGGCCGTACCGCCTAAAGCCAGTTCAGAAAGGTGCTTTAAGGTGTTTTTTATGGCTTTCAGACCATGGTTTAATTGCGATACATATCCTGAAAATTCCTGGCCTAGAGTCAGTGGTGTGGCATCCATTAAATGTGTACGGCCGATCTTAACACAGTTTTGAAAATCTTCAGACTTTCTCTGCAGTGTATCCCTGAGTTTTTCGATGCCTGGAATAGTCGTTTCAACGATCATTTTGTAGCAAGCTATATGCATACCTGTAGGGAAAGTATCATTCGATGATTGCGATTTATTGACATCGTCATTGGGCTGGATGGTTTTTTCGCCTTCACCGATCTTTTTACCGGCCAATTCATGAGCACGGTTGGCAATGACCTCATTGACATTCATATTGCTTTGCGTTCCCGAACCGGTTTGCCAAATCACAAGAGGAAACTGATCATAGTGTTTTCCAGCGAGAATCTCATCACAGACCTTAGAGATCAAATCACGTTTTTCTTTTGCTAAAACACCTAATTCGCAATTGGTATGGGCAGCGGCTTTTTTTAGATAGGCAAATCCGTACACTATTTCCAAAGGCATGGAAGCGGTCGGGCCAATTTTAAAATTATTTCTTGAACGTTCGGTTTGAGCACCCCAATATTTATCGGCGGGAACTTTTACCTCGCCCATAGTATCTTTTTCTATTCTGTAGTCCATCTAAGAGAATTGATTTGTAGCTCACAAAGTTACAAAATAGCTATCTAAAGCCTACTAATTTTACTGCACGATTTGAAAAATTGCTATCGCATAAACGGCAAAGCGTACAAAGCGAAATAATCCGAAAGTAATGACTCCATTTAAGGGATAATTGATCATCCCGGCGGCCATGCAAGTGATAGAAAAGGGGATTGGCAGTACGGCCCCGCTAAGAAATAAAAAACCGCCCCATTTCTTGGAATGCTTTAAATGTTTTGCCATTTTATTTTCAAGATATTTCTTGACGGAATTACTTTTCAAGACAGCCATACCTATAAAGAAGGAAATAATACCCCCTAAATAGGAGAGGACGGCCAGAACGGATAATGATAAAAGAGAATTGCTTGTTTTTTTTGCCCAGGCTATGAAAATTTCGGGAGGAATTAAACCTAAAAAAGATTCAGACAAAAAGAAAATGGTTAAGATTCCTTTCGTAGAGAACGTTTCGGTAATTTTTTGCAGGCCATCATTAATATTATACACATATTCATTGAATAAAATTAATGCCAGAACAATGCTCAAAACAGGTATAATAGCTTTTTTAATGCTTGCACCAATAAAGCTGTAGAACCCGGTATATTTATAATACTGATGTACTAATTTGAAACGTGACTTTTTCTGTATTCTAATGCCTTTTTTCATTTGTAAAATAAGAGCGCAAAAATACTAACTATTTTGAATTAGTCATGCACAACCTGTCGTGT
>JASJDL010000140.1 GCA_030065775.1 Flavobacteriaceae bacterium
CTTTCTAAGGAATATGAAGAGATTACCTATGAGCAGATCGATGTATTTAGCAAAGATTTTGAAGAACTTGAATACGATATTGCCCTGGCTACATTGTTCATTCATCATTTTAAAGAAAAGGAGATAATTCATATTCTGAAGCTAATGAATGACACGGCTAAAGTTGGAGTCATTATTAATGACTTGCAGCGCCATAAATTAGCTTATTACCTTTTCAAAATAGTAAGTTCTTTTCTGGTGGGCAATGAAATGGTGCAACATGATGGGTTGCTCTCTATTTTAAGGGGATTTAAAAGAAAAGAACTTGAGGTTATAGCGAATAAGTTAAATAGGAAAAATACCATCCGATGGAAATGGGCATTTCGTTACCAATGGATATTTAAGAATTAATATGAGCGTAAAAATACTTTCGGTGGCCAAGGAATTACCGCAGTATAGCAAAAGTACTAAGGAGATTTTACCTTATGTAAAAACCTGGTTATCTGGGCAAGAAGAACGCTTTCAGCGTAAAGTTTTGAAGATTTTTGAGAACGCCGGGGTCGATAAGCGTTATTCTATGTTAGATGCAGAAGCCGTTTTTCTAAACAGTTCTTTTGCAGAAAAAAATGCTATTTATGCTCGGGAATCTGTTAAACTGGCAGAAGGGTCTTTAAAAAAAGTATTAGATAAATCACATTTGGAACCGACAGATATCGACTATATCATTACGGTAAGCTGTACCGGCATTATGATTCCATCTTTAGATGCCTACCTAATCAATAAGCTCAATATGAAACAAGATATTGTAAGACTGCCTGTAACAGAGATGGGCTGCGCTGCAGGAGTATCGGGTATCATTTATGCGAAGAATTTTCTGAAAGCCAATCCGAATAAAAGAGCCGTTGTTATTGCTGTGGAATCGCCAATGGCTACATTTCAGGTTGAAGATTTTTCAATGGTTAATATCGTAAGCGCTGCCATTTTTGGCGATGGTGCTGCGAGCGTAATTTTGTCTTCTTACGAGAACGATCAGGGTCCTGAAGTCATTGATGAAGCGATGTATCATTTTTATAATGCAGAACACATGATGGGTTTTGATTTAGTAGCTTCAGGCCTTCAAATGATTTTAGATCAGTCAGTGCCTGAAATCATAGCCGAACATTTTCCTAAGATTGTGCATCCATTTTTAGAGAAGAATAACTGCACAATTGGGGATGTCGATCATTTGATTTTTCATCCGGGAGGAAAAAAAATAGTGCAAACAGTCGATGATTTATTCGGATCTTTAGGGAAAAGTATAGAAGATACAAAAGAGGTATTAAGATTATTTGGCAATATGTCCAGCGCAACAATTTTGTATGTCCTTGAACGGTTCTTAGATCGAAATTTGCCTAAAGGCGATAAAGGATTGATGTTGAGTTTCGGCCCTGGATTTTCAGCACAACGTATATTAATAGAATGGTAAGAGAATTTCAAGACAAAAATCATTGGGCGGTTATCTTAGGAGGCTCTAGCGGATTAGGGATGGCGACGGCGAAAAAGTTGGCGAGGCATGGGATGCATATCTGCATTGTTCATCGCAATCGCAGGGCCGAATTACCTGCTATTCAAGACGAATTTGCTTCCATAAAAAAAGAAGGGACTCAACTAATTTCATTTAATGAAGATGCATTTAAAGAAGAAAAGAGAATCGAAATTATCAAAGACTTGAAAACTAAATTGGGGGAGTATGGAAAAATAAAAACCCTGATCCATAGCGTTGCCAAAGGAAACCTTAAACCAATGGTTTCTGATGAAAAGTTAAACTTAAAGAATGACGATTTTCATTTAACCATTGACGCCATGGCGATTAGTCTATATGACTGGACCAAAGCCTTATTCGATGCGAATTTATTTGCTTCAGATACACGAATCATCAGTTTTACCAGTGAAGGAAATTCAAAGGCCTGGCGAAATTATGCAGCAGTTTCAGCAGCTAAGACGGTTTTGGAAGCCATTACCAGAAATATGGCACTTGAATTTGCACCATTCGGAATTCGAGCGAATTGTATTCAGGCAGGAGTGACAGATACCGCATCATTGAGGGCAATTCCAGGGAGTGAACTACTTAAAGAGCAAACATTACGGCGAAATCCATTTAAAAGATTAACGCTACCCGAAGATGTAGCAAATGCCGTATATTTATTATGTAAAGATGAAGCTGCCTGGATCAATGGAAGTATCATTCCGGTAGATGGCGGAGAACATATTAGTTAGAATGACAATAAAAGAAATTATAACACATTTGCCATATCAAGAACCTTTTCTTTTTGTGGATGAACTGCATGAGGTTTCTGAGAAAGGCGTTAAAGGTTCTTATACATTCAAAGAGGACGCCTATTTCTATAAAGGTCATTTTAAGCATAATCCAATTACGCCGGGAGTGATTTTGACTGAAACTATGGCAAAAATAGGTGTAGTTTGTTTAGGTATTTATTTATTGAAAGAACATATCGAAGCTTCTGGCTTTCCTAAAATTGCTTTAACCTCCAATACCGTTGATTTCTATTTGCCCGTATATCCTAATGAACGGGTTACAGTAGTGTCAGAAAAGGAATATTTTAGATTTAACAAATTAAAATGCAAGGTGCAACTCTACAATGAAAAGGAAGAATTAATGTGTAGAGGTACCATTGCAGGCGTGATCATGTTTTAATCTATGAATAGGGTTGTTGTTACAGGTTTAGGAGTTGTTGCCCCCAATGGTATCGGACTAGCAGATTTTACTGAAGCTATTAGAGAAGGCCGATCGGGAATTCAATTTTATAAAGAGCTTGAGGATCTCAATTTTTCTTGTTGTATAGGTGGAATTCCAGCGGTGACGGAAGCACTCAAAAAAAGATACTTTACCGATTTGCAATTACGAAACTTTAACGCTTCTGGGATTACATATGGGTGTATCGCAGGAATCGATGCCTGGAACGATGCAGGCTTTACCAGTTCAGATGCCGTAGACTATGAAAGTGGAATTGTCTTTGGAGCCGGAACATCGGGAGTCGAAAAATTCCGGGAATCAGTGTACAAACTCGATGATGGCAAAGTCAGGCGATTGGGAAGTACCGTAGTAGCACAGACCATGGCCAGCGGAGTAAGCGCATACCTTGGCGGAATGCTGGGTTTGGGCAACCAGGTTACCACCAATTCATCTGCCTGTTCTACGGGTACAGAGGCTATTTTAATAGGATTTGACCGCATTCAATCAGGTAAGGCCAAACGAATGCTCGTAGGGAGTAGTAACGGTCATGGCCCCTATGTCTGGGGTGCATTTGATGCGATGCGCGTAATGAACTATAAGCACAATGATTCACCCGAAAGAGGCTCAAGGCCCATGAGTGCAACAGCATCAGGATTTGTACCCGGAAGCGGTGCGGGAGCACTAATCTTAGAGTCACTGGAAAGCGCGCAAAAACGGAACGCGACCATTTATGCCGAGGTATTGGGAGGAGCCGTAAATTCAGGTGGACAACGAAACGGGGGCACCATGACGGCACCGAATTCAGATGCCGTGAGGCGATGCCTAAGAAGTGCTATTGACAGTTCTGGTATACATCCTAACGAAATTGACCTCATTAATGGCCATTTAACAGCGACTGTTAAAGATACAACTGAAGTCGAGAATTGGATGCATACTTTGCAACGTAGCGGAAAGAATTTTCCATATATTCAATCGTTAAAATCAATGGTGGGGCATTGTTTGGCTGCTGCCGGATCCATGGAAAGTGTGGCCGCCATTATTCAATTAAAGGAAGGATTTATTTTTCCAACTATAAATTGTGAAGACATACATCCTAAAATAGAAAAACTGATTGATTCTGCGAAAATTTCCGATAAGGCTATCAAAAAAGAATTAAATATTGTGGCTAAAGCCAGCTTTGGTTTCGGTGATGTCAATGCCTGTATACTATTAAAAAAATATCAATAATCATATGACGAACATAGACTTAATAGCATCTTTAAAGAAAATAGTGAAACCTTACATCCAAAATGAAGTTGCTTTTGAAAACCTCACAGAAGAGACCGATTTTATTAATGACCTGAAGATCAATTCGGCGAATTTGGTGGATGTCGTTCTCGATGTCGAAGATGAATTTGACATCGAGATTGATAATGAATCAATGGAGAAAATGTTAAATGTTAAAGCGGCCATTGAAATCATCTCAACGAAATTGAACTCGAAATGATAGGTAATGATATCATAGATTTACAACTGGCTGCTCATCAAAGTGATTGGCAACGTCGAGGGTTTCTGGAAAAAATCTTCACTAAATCTGAACAGGAAATAATTTTGAACTCAAGAAATCCTTTTCAAACGGTCTGGCTATTGTGGAGCATGAAAGAGAGTGTTTATAAAGCCTTTGTGCAACAACATTTCAGGCGATTTTTCAATCCAAAAAAACTACGTTGTCGGCTATTTGATGTTAATCGGGGTACTGTAAGAATCAATGGTATCGAGTATAGCACCAGATCACAGGTCGATAACAAGTTTATCCATACAATTGTGAGTGCTGATGCGTTTTTTTTGTTGCGTATTGGTAATTCTAACCGACAAGAAGACGTATATCAAAGCTTGCTTTTGGCATTTAGCAAGCATTGTGGTTTCCAGCAAACCGATTTGCAATTAAAAAAGAACGCTATTGGAATTCCGAAAATATATAAGGACAATATTCTTTTAAAAAATTCGGTTTCAATTTCACATCATGGTAATTATTGGGCGTTTGCCTTTACAAATTAAAGTGTAATGAAAGAATTTTTAGACTATGCTACCTCCAAATTAAACGTTGATAAAAAACTCGTTCTGGTTTACTGCGTCGTCTATTTGGTGGCGGGATTTTTAATGGATAAACTTGGGTCGGAAGCGGAAATTGCAAGATTTACCTACTGGTGGCAAATTTTAACTGTCTATGGCCTCTACATGATTCCAATTTCATTAGTACTTCGAGGACTTCCTTTTCATATGCAGTATGCTTACGGCCTGATCGCCATGGGTCTTCTAGAGTTTGGTGGCTATGCTTTAGGGAGCTCCTACGCCTATCCTGACAATATTTTAGATAAGCTATTTACCGTCAGAAATTTTAGCTTGGGGATGGCATTGTTTTTTGCTTTGTATTTTCCACTAGGTAATGCCCTCGTAGGGAAGGTTTATACCTTAATCTTTAAAAGGTAACCTGACGATGGCTGTCAAAGAACAATTATATCAGGCATGTACAAATTTTGTACAAAAGAAGGAAGCATCTGTTTTAAAAACCATACAATCAAACCAGGAAGCTTTGAACTCTGAAACAAAAAGTAGTGCAGGTGACAAACACGAAACAGGCCGTTCGATGCTTCAACTGGAAATGGAGAAAGCCAGCCAACAACTGGAAGTCGTGTATGCCATGAAAGCAACCTTGCAACGCATTAATTTTTCTGATACATCTGGTATTGTTAAGCTCGGAAGCTTGGTAATTACTGACAAAACAAACTATTATTTGACTATCAGTGCCGGTGAGATAAAGGTCGAAGACGATTCCTATTACGCAGTGTCAGCGAATTCACCTATCGGTAAGCTATTATTGGGTAAGAAAGTTGATGATACGATAACTTTTTTGAAAGAAATTACCATCAAAGAAATCCTCTAAAGGTTAGAGCGGAGTGCTATTAATTGCTCAGAAATTTTGAAATGGATCAAGCCTTTTAATTCGTTCTTACTTTTAAGAAAAATAGATTGTCCGTTAAAATCAGCCTCAATTAAATAATGGGTTCCTTGAAAATAGTTGTTTTTCACCGAAGCCCGAAGTGCGGGAGCATTTACAATTTCTATTTCATGGGGATAAATAATTACCGTTGTATTACGCTTACTGCTGCTAATGTCTGAAAGTTCGAATTCATTGAACTCATCGAAAAAGGACGCGATCAGCCCATTTTTAGGATGCTTATAAAGCGATTCAGGTCTATCTTTAGCAATTGTTCGCCCATTATCCAAAACCAACATCGAATCTGCGAACCCAAGCACATCATTTTTATCATGCGTAGCAACGATGCAGGTAATTTTTTTTTCCTTTAAAAAGTGAAATAGACTACGCCGAAGTGATTGCCGTTTTAGATTGTCAATATGACTAAAGGGTTCATCCAGTAATAAAACTTCAGGTCGTTTGGCTAAAGCTTTTGCTATGGCCACTCGCTGTTTTTGTCCTCCACTTAAATACCGGGCATGGGTTTTAGCAACGTCTTGTAATTCAACAGCTTCAATCAGTTCATCAATTCGGTGTTGTTTTTTCTCAAGATCAAGATTCGATAGAAAATCACCAATATTGGCCTCGACTGAAGTATAGGGCATCAAATCAAATTCCTGGGCGATATATTTCATAAAATCAGGCCCGGTGATCAGGTTGAATTTCGGACCAAGAATTTGAGCATCATTCCAGAAGATAGCTCCGCTGTCTAAATCATGTTCACCATACAAAAGTTTCAGTAAAGTGGTCTTGCCAGAACCGCTTTCACCAACAATGGCCAGGTGTTCACCTTTTTCAGCCGAAAAAGAAATAGTATCAAGTACTTTTTGTTCTTGATAAGCGAACGATATGTTTTGTACTTGTAGCATAAAAATATGTCATTGCGAGAATTCATCCTGAATTTGTTTCAAAATGATTCGAAGTAATCTGTTACTAATTAACAGATTGCTTCTTCGCTCATAGCGAATCGCAATGACTTTGAAATATGATTTAGTTTTTTGATTAATCTCTATAGGTGGATTTCAGTTCTTTTATTCCCATATTGTATAAGGTAAACCCGAAAATATCTGCATATTGTTCGATTGTTTTACTCACTGGAGTTCCTGCACCGTGACCCGCTTTCGTTTCAATACGTATTAAGGTTGGGTTGTTACCTGATTGTTTATCTTGTAATTCAGCAGCAAATTTAAAGCTATGAGCAGGCACTACTCTATCATCATGATCACCGGTAGTAACTAAGGTCGCGGGGTATTCTACTCCTTCTTCTACATTATGAACCGGTGAATATCCTTTTAAATAGTCAAACATCTCCTTACTTTGCTCAGAGGTTCCATAGTCATAAGCCCAGCCTGCACCAGCAGTAAATGTATGATAGCGCAACATGTCTAAAACACCAACGGCCGGCAACGCTACTTTCATGAGTTCCGGTCTTTGTGTCATGGTCGCACCAACTAAAAGACCTCCATTTGAACCACCTCGAATAGCCAAGTAGTCTGAAGAAGTGTATTTATTTTCAATTAAGTATTCTGCTGCGGCTATAAAGTCATCAAAAACATTTTGTTTTTGTAGTTGTGTACCGGCTTTATGCCATGCCTTTCCATATTCACCCCCACCACGAATATTAGGAACTGCATACACACCACCTTGCTCCATCCAAACAGCATTGGCAATACTAAAATTAGGTTGTAGACTGATATTGAATCCGCCATAGCCGTATAAAATCGTAGGATTTTTACCATTTAATTTCAATCCTTTTTTAGAGGTGATGATCATCGGAACTTTTGTGCCATCTTTTGAATTGTAGAACACTTGTTTCGATTCGTAAGCATCACTATCAAAACCAATATCCGGTTTTTTAAAGATATTGTAATGAGCTGTTTTTGGGTCATATTTGTAAATAGTGCTTGGATTCGTATAATTGGTGAAAACAAAATATAGTTCTTTGTCTTCTTTTTTGCCACCGAAACTACCTACATTCCCAACGCCTGGCAATTCTATTTCTCGAATTAATTGACCGTCCATGTCATACTGAAATACTTTTGAGATGGCATCAACCATATATTCAACAAAAATGTAGCCGGCACCGGTGCTTGGGCTCAAGACATTTTCTCTTTCTGGGATAAAATCTTTCCAATTTTCAGGTCTTGGGTCCGAAGCATTGACTGTTACAATTTTTCTGTTGGGCGCATTCAGGTTTGTAACCATATACAACTTGCTACCTACATTATCTATAATGCTGGTATCACTATTGAAATTATCTAAAACAGTGATTAAGGGGTTATCAGGACTTGATAAATCCTGAATATACAGATCATTACCAGATGTAGATTTGGCTCCAGAAATAATTAAATAGCGATCATCCTCGGTAACTCCGCCAAATACATATCGACGTTTTTGCGATGCCGTACCTCCGAAAATTAATTTGTCCTCTTTTTGTGTTGTACCTAGCTTATGATAGTATAATTTATGTTGATCTGTTTTTGCGGAAAGTTCACTGCCTTGAGGTTTGTCATAACTTGAATAGAAGAAACCATCATTTCCTTTCCAAGAAATACCGCTAAATTTTACATCAACAATTGTATCATCTTTGATTTCTTTAGTCAAAGCGTTCATTACAATAATTTTGCGCCAATCTGAGCCGCCTTCAGAAATAGAATACGCAGCTAGACTACCATCTTTCGAAAAGCTTAGTCCTGACAAAGAAGTCGTACCGTCTTCTGAGAAAGTATTTGGATCCAGGAATACTTCAGGCTCCCCTTCTGCTTTTTGACGATAAACAACATATTGATTTTGAAGCCCATCGTTCTTTCTGAAATAGGTGTATTCACCCTCCTTAAACGGTCTTGTAAATTTTTCATAATTCCATAGTTTTTCTAAACGCATTTTTAATTCTTCTCGGTAAGGAATCTTATCTAAGTAATCAAAAGTCACTTTGTTCTGTTCTTTAACCCATTCACTAGTTTCTTTAGACATGTCATCTTCTAACCATCGGAAGGGGTCTTTTATTTCGGTTCCAAAATAGGTGTCTACCGTATCAACTTTTTTAGTTTCTGGGTAGGTCATTGCAAGTTGTTCTTCAGTTCTTTGTTCAGTTTTACAGGAAATTGCCAGCAGAGTAGCTACGATTAATAAAGTCAGTCTTTTCATTGTTTTCAATTAAGAAGGCATAAAAATAACTAAAATAGACTCAACGAAAAATTGAGCCTACTATTCTATCGAAACTTTAAGATTTCTTTAAGAGGATTTTCAGGCGGTCGCTTTGGACTTTATAAGATTATTCGCTACCAGGTATTCAGCAATTTGAATC
>JASJDL010000141.1 GCA_030065775.1 Flavobacteriaceae bacterium
TGCTCTGTTTGCCAAATCAGCATGTTTATTTTTTGTTCGTCAGATGCGGACAGATAATCGTCAGGGTCAGAAATATAGCCGGTTGCACCATTTTTTTTAGGATGTGGAACGTCATCAACACTATAAATATCTCGTTGGTCTGAGTAATCGGGCTTTTTGAAAATCGGAGGGGTGGTTATTTGACCGGATTTATTTTGGCTTTCAAAAACTTCTTTGTCTTTCACCGAATCGATCACTACTTGAACAGCGTCATGCTCTTGAGCATTCGGCAGGTTGATTAGGAAAACGAATAAAAGCAGTAAGGAAAGTTTGAGGTTCATAAAAGATGTAAAAGCATGTTACTCCTGATATCCAAATCTACGTAATTGATTTTTATTGGAGCGCCAGTCTTTGTTAACTTTTACGTATAACTCCAGGAAGATTTTTTTTGCGAAGAATTTTTCAAGGTCCTTGCGTGCCTCGGCACCAACCCGTTTTAGAGCAGCGCCCTTATGCCCAATAATAATTCCCTTTTGAGAATCACGTTCGACCATAATTATTGAACGTATTTTAATAATGTTTTCTTCCTCGATGAATTCTTCTGTTTCAATCTCTACAGAGTAAGGAATTTCCTTTTTATAGTGCATCAAAATCTTTTCACGAATGGCTTCGTTAACGAAAAAACGTTCAGGTTTATCAGTCAATTGGTCCTTAGGATAGAAAGGAGGTGACTCGGGCAATAGTTCAATGATCCTGTTAAAGATATTCTGAACATTAAAATTTTCTAATGCAGAGATCGGGTAAACTTCGGCATTTGGTACTTTCTCTTTCCAATACTCAACTTGTGCATCAAGCTGGTCTTGTGAAGATTTATCGATTTTATTGAGTAGTAATAAAACCGGAATTTCAGTAGTTGTTATTTTTTTAAAAAAAGCTTCATCCTTTAACTCTTTCTCGCCTATCTCAACCATATAGACTAAAATATCTGCATCGTCAAAGGCCGATTTTACAAAGTCCATCATCGATGATTGTAATTCATAGGCCGGCTTTATGATTCCCGGTGTATCTGAAAAAATAATCTGAAAATCATCACCATTTACGATACCTAAAATCCGATGTCTGGTTGTTTGTGCTTTTGATGTGATAATCGACAAACGCTCTCCAACAAATGCATTCATTAAGGTTGATTTGCCTACATTTGGATTTCCGATAATATTTACAAAACCTGCTTTATGTGTCATTAAATATTGTATTTACGTCATTCTGAACCCTGTGCTGAACTCGATTCAGTATTGTTTCAGAATCACATCAATTATTTTACTATGAGACCATGAAATAAATTCAGGGTGACACCATGTTTGCACAAATGTAGACTTAATTTAAGGCAAACCCTAAGATAAGGTATAAAATCAATGTTATACATCCGCCAATCAACGCATAAGGCAATTGGGTTTTTACATGATCTATATGATCACTGGCAGCTGCCATGGAAGAAATAATAGACGTGTCAGAAATAGGCGAGCAGTGATCACCGAAAATTCCGCCACCGAGTGTAGCCGCAATGACCAGGGGTAAGGGTGCCTCGTGAATCTGTGCCATAGGTATAGATATCGCCAGCATTATTGCAAATGTTCCCCAGGAAGTTCCAGTTGAAAAAGCAATAAATGAGCTGATTGCAAAGACTACAGCCGGCAGAAAAGAGGGAGATAACCAATCTTTCGACCAATAAGCAACAAATTCTCCGGTTCCCAGGGCCTTACAGGCATCGCCAATGGCGAAGGCGAAAAGCATTAGTAAGGCCAATGGCATTAATTCGCTGATTCCTTTTAAGGTAATAGCCACCATTTCTTTGGTTTTGATGATACCCTGAATTTTATAGAGTACAAAAGCCACTAAGATGGCACTGATTACTGCATATAATACTGCTGAAGAACCAGAACCTTGACTGATGGACTGAAACAAATGGTCAGAAAAAGAGGTGTACTCTTTAACTTCATTCCAACCAGTATAGGATAAATAAATCGGCATTAAAAATACCATCGTTGCTAAAGGTATGATCATATTTCTTGCTTTGGCCGGAATGCCTTCTTTTGGATCTAATGAGGTTACGGTATCAGATAGCATGGGTTTTGAGCCGTCATTGAGTAGCTTACCGGTTTCTTTTGTGCGCTTTTCGGCTTTAGCCATGAGACCGATATCTTTTCTAAAAGCAATGGTTAAAAACAGAATCAAAATTGCCAAAATAGGGTAGAAATTGAATTTAATAGATGTAAGGAGTAATTTAAATGGGCTTTCCAACCCTTGCATCAACAATAAGCCCATTATAAAAGCACCCCATGCATTAAAAGGAATTAAAATCGAGGTAGGAGCGGAGCTCGAATCGGCGATATAAGCCAATTTTTCTCTTGAAATTTTTAATTTATCAAATACGGGTCTAAATAGCGTACCAACTGTCAATGAGCTGATGGTGGTTTCCACAAAGAGTAAAACTCCGGTTACGAGTGCTAATAACTGAATGATCACACGGCTATATCCGGTTTCTTTTTTCTCGAAATACTGAATGATTTTGTTGAGTTTTAAAATAAATCCTTCGACCCCTCGAGAATATTGAATGAGTAATAGCAGTGCACCTACCAATGCGCTAAAAATAATGGTTCTTGTGTTGCCGGCAGATTTAAAAACATTGACCATGGCTTCTATGGCCGCTAAGGTTCCAGTAAAAAAATTCCAGTCATTTAGAATGATCCAGGCGAACCAGATTCCTAAGAGCAACGAAATATAAACTTGTTTCGTTCGTAAGGCTAAAATAATTGCTACTACCGGGGGTAGAATAGAGAGGAATCCGTAGTTATCCATAACTGGTTGGGTGGGTATAGTAAAGGTTTAAAGATATTGAAAAGTGGGAGAATGGCTAACTAAAAAAGCCCCAAGTTTATCTTGAAGCTTTTCTCTAGTAGCGGGAGCAGGACTCGAACCTGCGACCTTCGGGTTATGAGCCCGACGAGCTACCTACTGCTCTATCCCGCGATATCGAGCGGCAAATATACGTATATTTAATAACCTAAAGCAAATTTTGCAGCAAAAAAGAAAGCCAGACGTAAAGGATGCCTGACTTTCAATCATTTGAATTAGTATATTTTAAGGTCTAGCCATTCATTGAGATTAAAAACTCTTGATTGTTTTGTGAAAACTTAATCTTTTCACTAATAAATTCCATGGCTTCTATTGGGTTCATATCGGCTAAATACTTTCGCATTACCCACATACGTTGTACAGTTTTCTCATCCAGTAAGAGATCATCTCTGCGCGTACTGGACTTCACCAGGTCAACGGCAGGATAAATTCTTCTGTTGGCAATATTTCTATCCAGCTGAAGTTCCATGTTACCGGTACCCTTGAATTCTTCGAAGATCACTTCATCCATTTTAGATCCGGTATCGGTTAACGCAGTTGCTATGATCGATAATGACCCGCCATTTTCTATTTTACGTGCTGCACCAAAGAAGCGCTTTGGCTTGTGCAAAGCGTTTGCATCGATACCACCTGATAGTATTTTACCTGAAGCTGGCGCCACCGTATTGTATGCTCTGGCCAAACGTGTTATTGAGTCTAATAAGATCACGACATCATGACCACACTCTACCAGGCGTTTTGCCTTTTCTAATACAATGTTGGCCACACGTACATGCTTTTCTGCCGGTTCATCGAAGGTAGAAGCAACAACTTCACCTTTAACATTGCGCTGCATATCAGTAACTTCTTCTGGGCGTTCATCTATCAATAATACAATTTGATATACCTCAGGATGGTTCGCTGCTATGGCATTGGCAATGTCTTTCAATAGCATTGTTTTACCGGTTTTAGGTTGCGAAACGATCATACCTCTTTGTCCTTTACCTATGGGCGAAAACAAGTCAATGATACGTGTTGAAATTGTGCTTTGGCGTTCGGCTAAATTGAATTTTTCATTTGGGAAAAGCGGGGTCAAATGCTCAAAAGCTACGCGGTCTCTTACAATGCTAGGGTTTAATCCGTTAATTAAGGATACGCGAATCAAGGGAAAGTATTTTTCGCCTTCCTTCGGAGGTCGAACATTTCCTCTAACGGTATCTCCGGTTTTTAAACCGAATAACTTTATTTGAGACTGTGAGACATAAATGTCGTCAGGTGAACTTAAGTAATTATAGTCAGATGAGCGTAAAAATCCATAGCCGTCAGGCATAATTTCCAGGACGCCTTCACTTTCTATAATACCATCAAATTCAAAATCAGGGTCACGATATTTGGCATGGCGCTTCCCATTATTTCCTTTTTGACCGCGGTCTCTATGTTCTTTCTTTTGATGTTGACTGCGGCCCTGCTGTGGCTTACTTTCTTTTTTCTGTTCCTGCACTGGTACTTCTTTATCGGCGCTTTTTTCTTGAACAACAGTCTCCGTAACGGTTTTGGTGATTTCGCTGGATTTGTTTTCAGCTTCAATAGGTTTTCTTGCAACTCGCTTACGCTGAGGTCTTGTTTTTTTCGCTGGTTCTTGTTTTTGGCGAGCCGGACTTGCGGCCTGTAGATCTAATATTTGATAAACAAGGTCTAATTTTTTTAGCTGACGAAATTTTGGAACACCTATCTTTTCGGCAATTTCCTGTAACTCAGGAAGCTTTTTCTCTTTTAATGCTTCAATTTCAAACATTCGTAATGTAAAATGAGGTTAGTGTTTTAAGGGATCGATCCCTTGTTAAATTTTAATTGATAAATTAAATGGTTTGAGCTGTATGTAGTATCTTGTAAAGTAGTTCTTTCTACAATGATGCTGCAAGTATACAAATTAATTTTAAAAAACAAACTTTATTTCTTAAAAAGATTCGTTTATTTTTGTGCTCGAAAAATGAAATATGATACAGCGTATTCAGACAGTTTACTTAGTTCTTGCCGCAATCGTTTCAGGCGGTTTGATTTTCGCTTTTTCTTTATGGACTCAGGCAGATCGTAATGTTTACGTACTTGATTTATTTGCAGGGTCAGATTTGAAGTTGAAGCTAGTACCTGTGCTTTTTATTGTATCTGCTGTTATGGCATTGATAAGTATTTTTCTTTTTACAAATAGAAAATTACAATTTGTACTGAACAGGATTACTATTTTGATCAATCTTTTTTTATTAGGACTATTGTTATACTATTTACTAATGTTACCTGGAGAAATGGAAATTTCTGAGAAGGGTATTGGGGTTTTTCTGCCGATTGTGAATGTTTTGTTATTGGTCTTGGCCAATAAAGCTATTCAAAAAGATGAGAACCTCGTAAAATCTGTAGATCGATTGCGATAATTCTAACATCTTAGTTATATGTGTAAGGCTGCCTTCGGGCAGCCTTTTTTATTTATCGTGGCTAAAATTTGGGATATAAAAAAGGCCCTGTGTGAACAGGGCCTTAAGATTTTGCAAAAAATCACGGTTTTCCGTGAGATTGAAAAATACCTAATGTCGCTATTGACAGGTATACTTTCTTGCAATACTTTTGGAGTAGTAATTGTCGCTAAACATTTATAATACACTCCTGTAATAAGGGGAGAAAGGAAGGGGATAAAGGTGAGGAGTTTTCACTCCTTGCCTTATACGTTATAGGAGTTTCCTATCTCGTTGACTAAATTAGAAAATATTTTTGTTTGAGCAATTTTTTTCAATCAAATTTTTAGACTTCTCTTAAAAATCTGTTAATCAATGTTTTAAGTCTTTTGACAAAAAATTTTATTAACAATTTTTTGGAGTTATTAACAATTTTTGCTTTTATTTATACCGCAGAAACGTCAAAAACTAGTGGTTTCTGGGTAAGAACTCATGGAAAACCATGAATTTGAAAAATACCCATTTTCCCTATTGTTTTGGAGTTTAGGTGAAAATAGATTTGGTTCGTCGTTAAACTTTGAAGAAGGTTTACGAGCATAACTCTAAATATTTAATAACTCTAAATCTCCCTTTATCATGAGAAAAGTATTACTCGTATTGAGTATGGTTTTCCTATTGGTGTCATTCACTAATATTGATGACCAGAAAATAATCCTTAAAGACATTGACGGAACACTACTGCAATCGTATGCTGTAATTGACAATGAGCAAAATACCATAACTTTTACTGTTGACGCGAATACTACCGTATCTTCTTCAGTAATTGATGGTGAATTTAAAATTTTCTTAGTAGAAAATGGAAATTCAAACGAAACAGCCACTTACACATTAAATGTGGAAGGAAATGGAAGCTTAAGTTTTGATAGTTATTTTGAAGCTGGTTTTGATGTGGCTTCTGCCGATGATTTATTTACAGCTTTTGCGGCAAAAAAGGGTAATAAACCAAGATTTACCAAAGAGTAATTCAATTGCATCAATAAATAAAGCTCAAACCACAAGAGGAAACTCTTGTGGTTTTTTTATGACCTCAATGCAATATATTATGTGTTTATTAGTTTAATTTTGTAAATATTTTGAATTCATGTTAAGCTAATGGAGGATCTACTTGATAATAAAATAACAGTCCATATTGCAGATGACCACCAGATTCTCATAGATGGCATTATGGCCGTTTTAGAACTGGAACAGGATATTGAGGTGGTGGGTTATTCGTTGAACGGAAATCAGGTCCTGGATTGGTTTCATGAACACAGTGCTGATGTTTTAATACTGGATATTAATATGCCCGAATTGGATGGGATCGAGGTGTTGAAAAAGTTTGCTACCTACGATGATGTACCGGGTGTTATTATTTTGTCTAGCTATGATGATATAAAACTTGTCAAAGAAGTATTAGGTATGGGTGCCAAAGGTTTTGTGCCCAAAAAATCAGCGGGTGAACATATTGTGAATGCTATTCGAAAAGTATTTAACGGAGAACAATACTTCAGTGATGATATAAAAGAAAAAATGATGAAGACCCTGATCGGTAAGCCCATGGGAGATACTGATAATCCCGAGGGTGTTTTGATAAATTCTTTAACGCGTCGAGAGTTTCAAATTCTTAAATTAATCGCACAGCAATACACGACCCGGGAAATGAGTGAAGCGCTCCACATCAGTGAGAGCACCGTTGAAACCCATCGAAAAAACCTAATTCGCAAGGTCAACGTGAAAAATAGCGTTGGTCTGGCTATCTTCGCTATGAAGAATGAGATAGTTTAATTTCATTTTTGTAATGAAATACTTATTAAAATATATACTCCCTTTTTTATTACTGTTTAAGTCAGTGTTGACTTTCTCTCAAAAAGTTAGTCTGGAACTTTCGTCACATATTGAGATAAAACTAAACTCGATTGATTCCCTCATCGATAATAAGAATTTTAATTTGGCGCTTTCAAAAATTAAAGATTTAGAGTCCTATTCCAATTTTATAAGTAAAAATGAGAACAAATATCATTTAGATTTAAGAAAAGCTAAAGTATTGTATGGTTTAGAAAATAAAGAAGAATCTATAGATTTACTTTTAACTAACCTGGATCGTATTGTGGTAAAAGAGGAATTATTAGACCATAAAATAGAATATTTATCTTTTATTGGTGACATATCTAGGGAAGCGAAAGACTACTCAAATTCCAATGACTACTTTACCGAATGTCTCTATACCTCTTTTACTTTGAGTGATACAACAAATATTCTGAATTCTTATTTGAACATTGGTAGAAATTTTGAAAGTCTGAAAAATTCGGATAGCGCCCTAACCTATTATGAAAAAATTGTCCAATTTCCAATAAATAAAAAGACACATAAATTTATTTCATTTGGTTACAATAACTTAGGAATTATTCTTTATAAAAATAATGATACGAGACAAGCGGAAGAGTATATTGATAAATCTTTGAGTATTAAAAGAAATCAAAAAGATACGATTGGTTTAGCGATAGGTTTATCAAATTTGAGTGGTATTTATTTTGGAAGTGAGGATTACGATAAAGCACTATTTAATTATCAAAAATCTTATGAATCAGTTAAAAGTTTAAGTTCAGAAAGAGCCGTCAAACTTAGGGAAGATCTTCTATATAATATTGCCTATACCAACGAAATGCTTGGCAATTACGAAAGTGCTTATAAGACCCTAGAACGTGCTACCTACCTATCAGATAGTATTAGTGAAACACAAGAGGCCGAGAAAATTTCAGAAATCTTGGCCAAGTATAATTTTGAAAAACAAGCCGCAGAAACGGAAAGAGAGAAATCAAAACGTCAGCAAGCCCAGTTCTTATTCTACGGTACGGCTTTGGCATTCATTGCCATTCTAGCCTTAGGCTACATATTTTACAGGAATTACCGCTTAAAACAGCAAACCAAGCTTGATCACCTTGAGAATGAGAGTCAAACCAAGATAATTAATGCAACCATCGATGCCAAAGAAAAAGAACGTAAAGCCATTGCGGAGACGTTGCATGATAGCGTGAGCGCCTTACTTTCGTCAGCAAACTTACACTTGCAAGCCACAAAAGCCCAATTAAAGAAGAAATCACCTCAAGAGATTACAAAAGCCCAGACAATAGTCAATGAAGCTTCCGTAAAGATTCGCGACTTATCGCATGAGCTCATCTCATCAGTTTTATTGAAGTTCGGGCTGGCCTTCGCAGTTCATGACATGTGTCAAAAGTATTCCAATTCAGAATTGACATTGCATAGTGATGACGATGGTATCAAGCGCTATCATCAAGATTTTGAAATAAAAATTCACAATATCATAGAAGAATTGGTCAATAATATTCTAAAGCATAGCAAGGCAAGCAATGCCACTATTATGTTGTCTCATAAAGAGAATGATATGCTAAGTGTACGGATTAGTGATGATGGCGTTGGCTTTAATCCCAGACAGGTGAGAGGAAAAGACGGCCTCGGTTTGAGTCATATTGAGGCACGCATCAAAGTAATGAAAGGTGTTTTTAATATTATATCTTCTCGAAACAATGGTACTAATATCTTTATCCTGGTTCCCATCCAGTTTAAAGAAAAGTCAGTGTCGGCCTAAACCCGCTTGCCAAGTTCAATGACTTCTAAATCCTTGATTTCTTTCTTTTCAATAGTAA
>JASJDL010000142.1 GCA_030065775.1 Flavobacteriaceae bacterium
AACGAATGGAGGCTGTTCTGGGTAATTCTTCCTGAGCGTCATCAACAGCCACGAATTGCTGTGCATTATCACCTGAGCTCAAAGTATCATTATCTAAATAATCAGGGAAACCATCGCCATCACTATCTTTTGCGTCATCCGGATTACCATCACCATTCGGGTCGGCTCCTTCATTGATCGTCAATATTCCATCATTGTCATCGTCTATATCTAAGAAATTTGGGTCGTCATCCTCATCTGTATTCAACAAAATTATGTTCAATTGTCCGCTATCAGGTGCTGTCTCCAATCTATTATAGAGGCCATTTGCTCCGAAACTTAAAAATGAACCGTTAATACGCCCATTCAAATTGGCTTCCACTTCTTTTATTCCAGCTTCATATATATCGAAAATGCCATCACCATCAGAATCATAATCTAAATGATTCGGTATGTTGTCACCATCTAAATCGAAAAAAGATGCTACAAGGTCGTCGTCATCTCCGACGTCAAAATTATCATCGTTATCATCCAAATAAACAGGTGTTCCATCCTGGTCAAAGTCGGCATCAGGGTTTATACCATTTGTTTCTGCGGTATCAGGTATTCCGTCGTTATCATCATCTAAATCATCTATATCGAATAACCGGTCATTATCAAAATTTGATGGGATCGGCACTACGGTTGTCAATTCAAATTCGTCATTATCTAAATATCTATCATTAAGATCGTTGACATCAAAGCTTGAACCCGGATGACTATTTGGGTCATAACTATCTGAAGAAGTAATTTCGACTCTATTACTATAATTGCCACTAGCTAAGACCTTAGCCGTAAAATGTAAGAAAATATTTGAATTTGACGGGATTTTAAGGTCATGCCAGCTCACAGTATTACCAGCGGCTATACCGTTGTCTGTAATAGATGAAATATATCCGTAACCCGTGCCAAATTCATTAACAACAGAAACTCCTGTAGCTTCATCGGGTCCTGCGTTATTGATGGTTATGCTAAATTTTATCGTCGATCTGATGTAAGGTATGGTATTGTCAGCAATCATCTCTATGCTAAGATCAGAAGTCTGCGCGCCGATATTCATTGTGGCGAGTGAAATTATTATAAAAATAAAGTTTCTAAATTCCAATTTATACCGTTTTTCTCTCATTAACTATTCTTCTGTTTGCAATTGTTGCGCTACTTGCTGGGCTTCATCAAGCGCGCGTAAAAGATTCCCACTCCATAATTTGGTAATCTGGTCTTCTGTATATCCTCTATTGACTAATTCAAGCGTTACATTAAATGTTTCGGAAGCATCTTGCCAGCCCTGGATACCACCGCCACCATCGAAATCTGAACTGATACCTACATGATCTATGCCAATAAATTTCACCATATAGTCAATATGATCAACGAAATCTGAAACGTCTACCCCCGGTGGCAATTCAGGCCTGGACTTTGCTTTTTCTTTGACAATGCGATTCATTTCTATGTAGGTAGTTATATAAGAATTTCGTTCTTCAGCCGGCAAGGCCCTAATTTCGTTTCTTGGCAACCATTTAGTACCTAAGGAATCCATAACAACTTTTTCAATTTCTTTTATTTCTTCATTACGGGACTCATATTTTTCTGTATTCAAATAGGACTTAAAAGCAACCGTCTGCACAACACCACCATTTTTTTTAATGGCCTGTAACAATTCGTCGTCTAAGTTTCTACTGTGATTGCACAAGGCTCTTGCCGAAGAATGCGATGCAATGACTGGGGCTTTAGACAGCTCCAACATTTCTAAATTTGCTTTTTTTGATGGATGTGATAGGTCAATTAACATCCCGTATTTATTCATTTCGGCCACAACCTTCCGACCTAAATCACTCAATCCGTTATGAAGCCAGATACTATCTTTTTCACCGGTATTAGAATCGCTTAATTGGCTATGCCCATTATGGGACAGAGACATGTACCTTCCACCAAGATCATAGAATTTTTTAACATTAGAAATATCGGTTCCTATGGGGTACCCATTTTCGATACCGATCATTGCTACTTTTTTTCCGCTTTTATGTATACGTCTTACATCGTCAGAATTTAAGGCCAATTCAATTTGATCTGGGGCGTAGTCACTCACGAGTCGATGTATGGCTTCAAATTTCGCCATGGCATTTTCATATGCTTTTTTATAACCTTTTTCATTCAAAGAATCCTGGCCCGTATAGACGATAAACCAGGCGACATCAAGTCCGCCTTCTTCCATCTTCGGCAAATTGACCTGATTTTCCAACCGCTGAGAATAGTTTATTGAATCGGTGAAATTTTTAACATTAATATCACAATGCGTATCAAGTGTAATTACTTTTTCATGTATTTCTTTCGCCTTTGCCAATAGTTCATTATCGTCCGTAGCTTTCGGTTTCGAACAAGCGATACAGAGTGCAACGAGGAACAGGGGAAAATGGCATTTCATGTACGGGAGAGATTTTAGGGCTTAAATATATCAATTATTTACTACTTAAACCTTAAATTGTAATTCAAAAATTAGTTAAAAATGGGTTTTATATTATTCGCTATTGCCGTGCTTTTAAGTGTATTAACCGTACCCTTCGGGATGCTCTATACGGTCTTAAAATTGGTATTTCGTTTAAAATTTGGTGTGCTGTTCAGGGTTTCTGACGGCTACTTTTACATGTTTGCACTGGCCATTGATCAAATGGGGAACGTAGCAATGCAAGACCTGTTTAATGATCTGCTAATTACGAAGGACGGTTATAAATTTGGCGATGTAGATGAAACCATCTCGAGCGTATTGGGTAAAAATGAAGAGACTGACACACTATCTGGTTTCGGTAAGATTATAGTAAAGTTCTTAAATTTTATAGATCCGAATCACGCGCTAAATTCTATTGAACGCTATCCATAAAAGATTTTAACAACTAATATTCTAATTATGAAAATTCTAAAATTAACATCTTTAATAGGTGTATTGTTGTTTCTGGCATGTCATAAGCCTAAAACTGAAACAACGGAAATCGAAGAGACTCCTTTAAAAGAGGTCGTAGAAGAACGCCCTAATCAAAAGCTAACCATTGAACAGCAAATAATGTCAGCCATTTTAGCGGCTCCGGCCGAAGTTAGAGAAGGTGCAAAAGTATATGGTTATGATTCTGAGGGTAATTTTACCACCTTAAGAGTAGGCACTAATGAAATGATTTGTATTGCAGATGATCCTAATAAGGAAGGATTTCAAGTGGTTGCATATCATAAGGAACTTGAACCATATATGGCCAGGGGTAGAGCACTGAAAGCACAAGGCATTGGTTTTCCTGAACATCGTGATATGAGAGAAAAAGAAGCCGACGAAGGCAAACTTCAAATGCCAAAAAATGCAGCTACTTTGCATATTTTATCTGGAAAAAATGCCTGGTTCGACACTAAAAGTTCCGAGGTAAGAAATGCCTCATATCGCTATGTGGTTTACATACCATATGCCACTCAAGAGAGTACAGGTTTATCTTTAGAGGCTAATGCGCCTGGTCATCCATGGCTTATGTTTCCCGGTAGAGCGAATGCGCATATTATGATCACTCCACCCATCGAAGCAGATCAATAAAAGCTTTGAGCTACTATTTTTTCAAAGTGCATAAAAAAGCAGCATAAAAATGCTGCTTTTTTACTAAAAATGTATTATTACAGTTAGAACAAACCCTTATAATGATCTTTATAAGCATAGAGCATCACAAGGTTCAATACGAGTAAAGCTATTGCCATTCCCACAGAGCCGGGATCTAATGTCACATGGTATAGGACGGCATTAATAGAAACACTCATCAAAATGATCATCAATAGCGCTGCATATCTATTGATTAGTAGCGCGAGGCCAGCAGCTATTTCCACTATGGCCACCAATGTCATTGTTTTCGAGGCCATCATGCCTTCCCAATAACTTTGTGCCTCTGCCGGAGCTGGTGGCGGATCCATAAAATGGAAAAACTTGTTTAAACCAAAAAAGAGTAGAAATAAGGCAAATAAAATTCTAATGACTAATAGGACATTATACTTCATAAGGTTAATAAATTTAAGTTAGTAATTGAGTAACAAGGTACTAAATATAATTAAAATCAATAGTCTCTAGAAATTTACTCTTCACTTCAAATGGTTGAACTCACTCAATAAAATAGGCTATGGCTGTATGAGTTATCAAAAATTATAAACTATTTGTATATCTTATGTGATGATACCTTAGTTTTATGAAAATTTTAATAATGATTAAAATATATTTAAGGTTTACACTCGTACTGATTTTTTGTATGCCCTTAAACGGATGTGTCGAACGCGGAAAACCAATTAAAAAGGAAGTAAATGAGCAAAGCGCAAAAAAGGACGCCAAAGAAGGAACCAAAAAGATAGAACATTATATCTGTCAGAATGGACATAAGGGTTCCCATAAGCAAGGAGTTTGTCCTGAATGTAATATCGCATATACACATAATCAAGCATATCATGGTCTAAACATCCCTAAGGATGCTTTAAAAGACCCCTTTAAGCAAGGTACTCCTACAACTACCAGCGCATCACCGGCTCAGAACGCCTATGGCGATTACCATTATATTTGTCCGAATGGCCACTCTGGTGGCTCAGGAACAGCAGGAAATTGCAGTTCCTGTAATGCGAAATTAACGCATAACCAATTGTATCATAAATAACTGTTGACAACTGATAAATAACTTTTAATAATCAACTTGTCTTACAATCCAAAAGACGTATTTTTGCCTATCAAATTTTCTGTTAAAAATGCCAACAATTCAACAATTAGAAGACTTCGCTACTCAAGTCAGACGTGATATTTTAAGAATGGTACATGCTGTAAATTCAGGGCACCCCGGGGGTTCATTGGGATGTACCGAATTTTTTACCGTTTTGTATCAGGAATTGATGAATTACAATACTGATTTTAATATGGATGGGATCGGTGAAGATCTGTTCTTTCTGTCGAACGGACATATTTCCCCGGTTTACTACAGTGTTTTGGCGCGTAGTGGATTTTTCCCCGTTAAGGAGTTAGCTACTTTCAGAAAAATTAATTCACGCCTACAAGGACACCCAACTACCCATGAGCATTTACCTGGGGTGAGAATTGCATCGGGATCATTAGGGCAAGGTCTGTCTGTGGCCATTGGTGCTGCACAAGCTAAAAAATTAAATGATGATGCATCACTGGTATACAGTTTGCATGGTGATGGAGAATTACAGGAAGGCCAGGTTTGGGAAGCCATCATGTACGCCGCCGGTAAAAAAGTTGATAACCTTATTGCCACGGTTGATTATAACGGACAACAGATCGATGGTGCTACAGATGACGTCATGCCTTTAGGAAATTTAAGAGCCAAATTTGAAGCTTTTGGATGGGATGTTCTTGAAATCGAGAAAGGCAATAATATTTCGGCGATACTCGATGGTATGAAAGAGGCAAAAACCAGAACCGGTAGAGGAAAACCAATTTGTGTTTTATTACATACGGTCATGGGTAATGGGGTAGATTTTATGATGCATACACATGCCTGGCACGGTAAAGCACCAAACGATGAGCAATTAGCTATTGGCTTGGAACAAAATGCCGAAACGCTTGGCGATTATTAATTTCCCGAAGTTAAGAGACACCATTTCTTTGAATTTTATTAAATTAGAAGGAAAATTAAAGAATAATATCATGAAATTAAAGTCTATCGCAGTGCTACTTTTTGTAGTTGTTTCCCTAAGTTTTTCTCCATTTCAAAAAGAAAAACTAGTTAAAATAGTTGGCAAGGTAACAAACTTTGAGAATAAACCAATTTCAAAGGCCATTATATATATTGATTCCGTCAAGACAGAAGTTACTACGAATAAAAGAGGCTTTTACAAAATAAAACTGTCTTCTAAAGTTAAAGATATAGGCGTTTTTAGTGAACAATACGGGTTGCTTTCTACCAATTATACAGGTGAACGAAAAATTGACTTCGTTTTTAGGGGTGCTGATGATGCAGTGGCTGTTGGTGGCGATATGAGAATTGGTGTGGTTTATAAAACGGATCTTTCAAAACCTAAGAACAATGTGAACAGAGGTGCAAACTATGAGGAGTTTGCTTCAGTCACACAATTATTAAATGCAAGATTCCCTTTTGTGGTATTTGATGAAATTGGAGGTCTTCGAATTGGTAAAGGACCAAACTCGTTTGGCGCAGATCCAACACCATTAATTATCATTGAGCGACAGCGGTCAAATCTTCAGGCATTGCTAACGCTACCAACCATAGATATTAAAGATATTAAGGTTATTCGAAGGGGCAGTGAGGCAGCAACTTACGGTAGTCTTGGTGCTTCCAATGGTGTAATTATTGTCACCTTAAAAGGTGATAAAGGTTAATTAATCAACCTACTACTGCTGCGTGTAGTAGTTATAATCATTAATGACGGTATCTACGAATTGTATAGGCTGTTCTTCAGTTTTTATACCTGTGATATCAATTATTTTCGTATGTAGTTTCAAGATAATCTTGTGATTATTTGTCTTTTTTGCTTTTCTATACAACTCCTTAATCGTTTGTATATCTTGATCAGAAAGCATTGTCACCTGAGCATAGGTTGGTAGGTAGTCTTCCCTTAAGTCTGCAGTTAATGTATCATGAATGGTTAACTTTTTCTTTTCCGTGATAACAGTAGTTCCGGCAGCAACATCACCCAATCGTTGGCCTTTCCCGTTAAGGAGAATGGCGAGTAAAGCAAGACTCCCACTAAAAATATTAATTTCCAATACGGCCACAACCCAACGCAATAAATAGTTTCCAAATGTAGGTTTTGAACCATCTAATTTTACCACCCTAATCCGGTTGATTCGTTTTCCCGGTGATTGCCCGTTCATTAGCACTTCAAATAGCAGATGATAAAAAAATACGGGTAAACTTATCACTAAATAGATGGCCCAGGCATCGAAACCTGAATCCAGCCCCAGGGTTCCTAATAACCAAATACAGAGTATATAATAGAGTATCATGAATAACAGATCGAGTAAATACGAACCAATGCGAACACCTGCACTTGCGGCATTCTGTCGTATCGTCACATTTTGAGCCGTTTCTATTTGAAAGTTATCCATTTTTTAGTTTATTTGTCTGATATGTTACAGCAACTAACGCTGGCGAATATATAAATATTCTGCAGCTTTTTCTTATTGCTATCAAATCGATCTATGCGCGAAGCAGCTTTCATCAAAAAAAATAAAGAAAAATGGCTATTGTTCGAAAATGTATTGCAGTATAAGGCCAAGGTCTCGCCCGATAAATTATCTGACCTTTATATTGAAATTACCGATGATCTAAGCTATGCGACTACGTTTTACCCGAACAGTAATACCGTTGGCTACCTTAACGGAATCGCGTCAACGGCGCATCAAAAGATTTACAAGACAAAAAAAGAGGGTAAAAATCGATTCATCAACTTTTTCAAAGAAGAATTTCCCTTAGAATTTTACCGGCATCAGAAACAATTATTGATTGCTTTTCTAGTTTTCGCTTTTTTTACGATCGTAGGTATGTATTCTGCTTCAGAAGACAGCAATTTTGTACGATTGATATTAGGAGATGCTTATGTAAACATGACCTTAGAAAATATTGAAAAGGGTGACCCTATGGCTGTCTACAAGAAAGCGAATGAAACGAAAATGTTTCTGGGTATTACGATTAATAATATAAGAGTCGCTATGTACGCCCTGTTACTAGGATTATTATTCTCAGTAGGAACCTTATATATTATGATGCAAAATGGCATTATGCTAGGCTCTTTTTTGTACTTTTTTTACGAAAAAGACCTGCTCTGGGAGTCATCGAGAACTATCTGGATTCATGGCACGATTGAAATTTCGGTCATCATCATTGCTTCATGTGCAGGCATGGTGATGGGTAACGGCTTACTATTCCCAAGAACTTATTCGCGATTAGAATCATTTAAGCGAAGTGCGAAATCAGCGTTGAAAATTATGTTAAGCACTATTCCGTTTTTTATAGTGGCCGGATTCTTAGAGGGGTTTGTCACACGACATACTGAAATGCCAGATTGGCTCGCCATTTTTATTATCTCGGGCTCTCTCGCACTGATCGTATTTTATTATGTAATTCATCCTATTAGACTAAATCAAAAATTCAATCAACATAACCCATATGGAAAATCATAGCTATATAGAATTTAAGAAAGAGCGCGACTTGGGCAGTATTCTTAGTGATACCTTTAAATTTATCCGTGAAAACTGGAAACCTTATTTTTTGACAGTTTTAAAAATATCAGCACCGGCTTTGGTTATTATGCTGGCAGCTCTCGGATTTTATTTCTACTCGTTTTCTGGAATGTTTTCTACTATTTCTGTTGATCCGTCAGCAGAGCCTAGTGCTTCAAGTGCGTTCACTATGGGCTTGTCTGCCATAGTTTTAATGCTAGCTGCTACGGCCACCTATGTACTAATGAATATGTCTTCGCTGTACTATATTAAATCGTACATCAATAATAATGGAAAAACAACCTTCGAAGAAGTAAGTACCGAGGTAAAGCAGAACTTCTGGTCGTTTTTGGGCCTGGGTATATTGCTCTTTATTATCTTATTCTTTAGTATCATGCTTTGTTTTTTTCCGGTTATATACACGGGGGTAGTATTGTCATTAGCATTTCCAATAATGGTATTTGAAGGAAGAGGAATTGGAGATAGTATTAGTCATTGCTTTACACTCATTAAAGACCATTGGTTTAATACGTTCGGAGTACTGTTTGTGGTTGTATTTTTAGTCTATGTGCTGAGTATGATCTTTTCTGTACCTTCTTTGATCTATTATTTTATAAAGCTTGGAACTTCGATTGGTGAAAACGACCCGACGGCAGTTGTAAATGTTTTTTCAGATCCTATTTACTTT
>JASJDL010000143.1 GCA_030065775.1 Flavobacteriaceae bacterium
AATGGCCAGAATATCCTTGTACCTTCCTGCCCCTGTAAGTTTGGCGCCCACCACTTTAAGGCCTGCCACTTTAAAGATGTTAGTAACAATTCTGGCTGAAGTGGTTTTACCTGCAGACATTGAAGTACCTACGAACATTACGATAGGTGTGGTATATTTTTTTGACGCGACAGGTTTTACAAAATCATCCATCACTACTTTTTCTCCATTTCTTATGACGTGCCCCTGGTATTGTATTTCCATCATATCATGTATATACACTGATTTAGAGGTTAGCTTTCCTAATAATCCTCCGGCGGTCAACACATGCATCATTTGATCTTTACCAACTTCCCTCCAGGTACCTGTAGCTTCTAAAGTAGCATGACGTTCGCCGAGTGCACCAATAAGGTTTTCACCGCCTATGACGCCGCGCATTCTACCATTGGTCAATTCTAATTTAAAGGTATCACTACCTTTTTTTATGATTTTGCAAGCTACATAATCTCCTGTTTCCCAATGACTTTTATCAATTTTCTGAATCTCGAATTCTCGTTCTGACAGATCGGAAATCCTTGTTAATCCGGTATAGATATATTCATAGTTCATAGTTCATTTTTTTAATTTGCAATAACCATTTCATCCAATAAAAGCAGGGTCAACAGCGCTGTTCTTTCTACTAATTTATCAGCATAAATAAATTCATGATCGGCATGAGCACCATCACCGGTAGTACCGAGTCCATCTAGCGTAGCCGTATATAAACTGGTAGTATTACCGTCAGATCCGCCACCAGAAATACCTTGCTTTAGCCTTAGCCCGATGAGTTTTCCTTTGGTCTTTGCGATTCGCCACAATACCTGATTTCTAGGGGTTCGCTCCATTGGCTGTCTTCCGATACCACCTTCAATTTTTAGCTCCACATTAGGCATTATTGGTTTTAAGCTGTAAATTTTATCTGTGATGTATTGACCGTCATTCTTATTTAATACCCGCACATCAACTATTGCACTGCTCTCGGCGGCTATGACATTGGCAGAATAACCACCTTGAATTAGACCGACGTTCACGGTGATGCCTTTTTCAAAATCGTTCATAGCATATAATTGCTGTACCTGATGGGATAATTCTACAATGGCGTTTGCTCCCTTTTCTGGGTCTAAACCGGCGTGTGCCGCCTTTCCTTTGACAGTAATTACAAACTTACCAATCCCTTTACGAGCAGTTTTGAGTCTGCCATCTAAACCTAACGGCGGCTCTAAAACAAACGCCCGATTACATATTTTAGACAACCTTTTAATAGCGTCTGTAGATTCTATACTACCAATTTCCTCATCAGAATTTATAAGTACAACAGGCGTTAAGTACGCCGATAACTGCAATTCTTCTAAAGTCAGTAAAGCGTAGAGTATTTGGGTAAGTCCTGCTTTCATATCGTAGCTTCCAGGGCCTGAAATTTTATTGTTTTGTTGTTTTATGGGAAATTTTTTCAACGTATCCAGATCCCATACCGTATCGCAATGGCCTAAAAGCAGTTGCAGGGGGTTATTTTTTTGTCGTTGTAACGGTCGTGCATAGAGATAGCCTCCGGTTTCTTTTCCTTTAACCCTGATCGTATAATAGTTCAATTCTTTAAATTTTTTTTCTAATAGTTGAAATAGCGCATGCTGGGAATCTTTACTTTTTGAAGGGGATTCCAAAGCGACTAGTTTCTTCAGGAATAGCGTCATATGTTCATAGTGCTTCTGCAATGAGCTTACAATTTCATTGGCTATATGTTCTTTTGATCGCATCATCGCTCGAAGTCTTTGGGAAAAGGAAAATTGTAAGTTTCTTTGATCTTTGCAAACCTGCCCTCCGCTATATAAGCTAATAAAGGATTTTTCATAAGCTGCAACTGCTCATCTTTTTCGGATAGTTTCAGGTAATTTTCATTTGCGAATGCGGCAGTAATTTTACCTGTAATAATGCTGTTCTCATTAAAACCGTCTATAACTTTAAAAAGCTCGCACTCCAGAAATAAATAAGAATCTGCAATAAATAACGCATCCACTGATGACGCCCTAAAAGTTGGAAGTGCACTAATTATATTCTTTGACTTAGATCGTTCGGCATGCCTGGGAGTAGCACTTAATGAGGCCATTAGCACCTGTTCAGGCAACAAAAAACTTACTGTAAACTCCTTGGTCTTTTGCAGGTTGGTATAGGTCATATGCCTTGGGGTACAGACGAAACCAAAATAATTGTCAAACCCTATGGGTGAAACCATATGTTTCGGTGCCATATCATAGCCTGTTCCTTCCTTGGTACCGATTACAACCAATGGTGCCACCATAAATGTTTGTGACCACACTGACTGATCCAGATCCAATGTTTGTATATTGTTTCTTTTGAGTATATTCATTGGGTCAAAGTGCGATTCTTTCAAAAATACGAAGCGAAAGAAGCTTGATGAATGATATATATCATTTCATGGCTTGCACAGGTTGGTCAATTTTATCGCACTTTGAAATTCATTTTAAACAACTTCCAAAAACATGAGTACCCATATTGATGCTAAAAAAGGACAAATAGCCGAAACCGTTTTATTGCCGGGCGATCCAATGCGCGCGAAATGGATAGCCGAAACATTTTTAAAGGATACTTTTTTATATAATGACGTCAGAGGTATGTACGGCTATACCGGAACATACAATGGTAAGCGTGTATCTGTTCAAGGTACGGGTATGGGCATACCGTCAGCATTGATCTATTGCCATGAGCTTATCAATGAATATGGTGTAAAAAACCTCATCAGAGTCGGTTCAGCAGGTTCATATCAAGAAGATGTTAAATTAAGGGATATTGTTATAGCCATGGCTGCTTCAACAACTTCAGGCATCAATAATTCACGTTTTATCAATGCCGATTATTCGCCCACTGCTAATTTCGATCTCTTTATGAAGGCCGCTATCTACGCCAGAGAAAAGAATATAGCGATTAAGGCTGGAAATGTGCTTTCGGCAGATGAATTCTATGAAGACGATTTCGATTCCTATCAGTTATGGGCGAAATTTGGTATACTATGCGTTGAGATGGAAACTGCTGGATTGTATACCATTGCAGCCAAGTTTAACGTAAAGGCATTAGCAATATTAACAATTTCTGATTCGTTAGTTACCGGTGAACGCACTTCAGCAGAAGAACGTGAAACTACCTTCACAAACATGGTAGAAATCGCTTTAAGTACACTTTAGGCACTTACATCTTAAATGTCATTACAGGTAGACTGATATGATTCGCTATATCTTCACTAATACTTCCGCTAAAGAAATGCGCTAGCCCTCTTCGCCCATGAGTGGGAATGGCTACCACATCGGCATTTATTTTCGAGCTGTAAGCATGTACACCGTCTTCAACGGTGTAATCGTTATAATAAACAACCTTGTCCAAGTTACTTAGATCACCCAAATCAGCTTTGAATAGAAAATCTTTAACGCGTGTTTCTAAATATTCTGAATTTCTAAACTTATGCGGAAGGTTAACATATAAGAGGTGCACTTCGGCATCAAAGCCTTCAAATAATTCCATGGCTGATTTGTACACTTTGGCATTTTCATCTTTAAAATCACAAGCAAACACAACCTTTTCTAGTTTAAAATCTTCCATACGTTCCTTTATTACCAACACCGGTATTTCTGAAGTTCGTACGACTTTCTCAGTATTTGACCCTACAAAAACTTCTTGTACCAAGCCTTGTGTGCCATGAGAACCCATTACTATCAGATTGGCATTGTGTTCTTTGGCAACGTTATTTAATTCGCTGAAAATGGTATAGTTCTGCACAGTCTCATTTACTCTTATACCCTTTAGATAAGGTTTATCCAAAAACTCCTTAAACTTTTTTTCAGATAGCTTCAAATAGTAAAGTGCTTCGGTCGCTGTTTGGGCGTCTGTTTTATTCATAGATGAATGTGACAAGCCCATCATATGCACAACGATAATCTCGGCATTGAATTTTTTGGCGAGTGAGGCGGCTACTTCCAGTGCATATTCTGAATATTTGGAAAAATCTGTTGGTACTAGTATTTTTTTCATACGATATTTTTTAACTTTTCTCCAAATTTAGGAGCTAGTAATATGTAGCACCATGATATTTATCATTTTGTGAGGTCTCCATATATTGCAACTTTATAATTAGCAAGAATTACAGCATGATAGTACATGACTTTAGCAACGAAAACTCTGTATTGAATCAGTTTATTAGCGAACTACGGGATGTTGAAATTCAGAAGGATGCTATGCGTTTTAGGAAGAACATTGAGCGCGTGGGAGAGATTTTGAGTTATGAATTGAGTAAGGTTCTAACATATACTAATAAAGTTGTTCAAACACCTTTCGGAAGCAAAGCGATACAGAACCTATCTGATGAAATGGTACTGTGCTCGGTATTAAGGGCGGGTTTGCCGCTGCATACCGGGCTACTAAATTATTTTGATGCGGCCGAAAATGCTTTTATATCTGCTTACAGGTATCATGAAGGGGATAGTGATGACTTTCAGGTTATTGTTAAGTACTTGGCAGCTCCATCTATTCAGGATAAAACCTTGGTTCTCACCGATCCGATGCTAGCAACAGGTAAAACCCTTGAAAATGTGTTTATGGCTTTAAAAGAACATGGGCAACCAAAGCAGATTCATATAGTTTCGGTAATTGGCTCTAGACAGGGGGTGGATTATGTGAAAGCCATCTTTCCAAGAGATACACATTTATGGATCGCCACAATCGATGATGAATTAACAAGCCGAGGTTATATCATTCCCGGTCTCGGTGATGCCGGTGATTTATCTTTTGGGGTAAAGTTGTAGGCACAAAAAAACGGGAAGCCTGAACTCCCCGTTCCAGAAGTGGTTTAAATTGTTAGACAACCTTGCGATCACATAACAGTTGAAACCCTCCATGACCTCCCTCATCACCTAAATCAGCGACGAAGGCTTTTTTTCTTTTTCAACTCACATACAATAAGAAACAGGAAGTCGAAACTTCCTGTTTCCTGCTCGAAAATTCAGTTTTATTATTTTACTACAGCACACTAATTATTACATTAATCCATCTTTATTGCTAAAGAAAAGCCAAAGCAAAATCATAAACCTGAGTTCTCAATAACCTATAATCCTCGCGGTTTACAGGTATACTTTTAAAACTGTTTAAGAACTTAAAGAACTTTATTTACCCTGCTAAAATAATACCAGGTCACTTCAAAAAAAATGATAAATATCAGTTTTCGAGAAAACCTGTGGAAAATTTTAAACATGATATATGTCATTTGCTTCGTGTGAAATAATTATCAATTTTAATAACATTTAATAACAATACGATCATGGCACTAAATTTCAATAAGTTTGCAGCTGAGGCAAATGCATTTATGAAAGAATATACTCAGGAGCTCAACCTTGGTGGAGATACAGAAAAAGCTGGACGGATTTTGTCATCAATTTTACATGGCTTACGAGAGGTAATATCTACTGAAGAGTCTTTGCAATTAATAGCGCAATTCCCAATGTTTTTGAAAGCGGTGTATGTAAATGGCTGGACATCACGTAAAAGGCCTAAGGTCAAAAATATGGTCGATTTTATAGACCTGGTACGTGAATTTGACGGCAACACCTCTATTAATGACTTTAGATCTAATGAGGTAGCGCAGAGCTACATTGATGCTACGTTTATCCTATTAAGAAGATATATTTCATTAGGTGAATTGGAAGATATAAGAACCGAATTACCTAAAGACCTTAAATCTATGGTATATCATGATATTATGTTTTAAGGGAAGAATCATATTTCATGGATAAACTCAAAAATAAAGTAGCCATTATAACCGGTGGGGCAGGAGGGATAGGTTTTGCTACTGCAAAGGCGTTTCTCGATGAAGGCGCTAAAGTATTACTTGTTGGTAGAAGTGAAAAGAAATTAGAAGAAGCGGTCAAGAAATTAAAAAGCTCGAATGTTTCTTATTGCACTGCTGATGTATCAAAAACTGAAGATACCCTGCATTATGTCAACGATACCTTAGGAAAGTTTGGAAAGATTGATATCTTTTTGAACAACGCGGGAATAGAGGGTGCTGTAAAGCCTATCGCTGAATATCCTGAGGCAGAGTTTGACAAGGTAATCGCCATTAACCTGAGAGGCGTTTGGCTGGGTTGTAAGTATGTTATTCCTAAAATGTCAGATGGAGGTAGTGTCATGATTACATCGTCTGTTGCCGGTTTAAAGGGGTTTGCGGGACTAAGTGCGTATGTGGCTAGTAAGCATGGTGTAATAGGTATCATGAAGGTAGCTGCTTTAGAACATGCAGGTAGAAATATACGAGTTAACTCTATTCATCCGGGGCCCGTACACACGAGAATGATGTATTCGATAGAAAAAGAATTTTCACCCGAAGATCCCTCAAAGGCACGAGATGGTTTCGAATCAAACATTCCATTTTCAAGATATGCCGATGCGAGTGAGGTCGCCGATTTAGCGGTATTCTTGGCCTCTGACGAAAGTAAGTATATGACAGGAACGCAACAGGTTATTGATGGTGGTATGATGATACAGTAACTGTTTAATGAATACGTCTGCAACATATAAAGAAATTGAAATCAAAATTGATGCTCTTGTACTGAAAGGAAATTTACGTCTTGCAGAAGAAGGTAAGGGAATTGTATTATTTGCTCACGGAAGTGGTAGTAGCAGATTGAGCAGTAGAAATAATTATGTAGCCGATTTTTTATTAGAAAAAGGATTCTCGAGCCTGTTGTTTGACTTGCTTACCGCGAAGGAAGACTTAGTCTACGAAAATAGGTTTGATATTACTCTTCTCACTCAAAGGCTGGTTAAAGTCACACGTTGGGTACAGAATTATGAAGCGACAACAAATTTACCCATAGCCTATTTTGGTGCGAGTACTGGTGCAGCTTCCGCTCTGGCAGCGGCCGTTGTTATGGGGGATGCTATTAAGACAATAGTTTCAAGAGGAGGACGACCGGATTTAGCACTCTCAATTTTGAATAGCGTAAAAATACCGACATTATTGGTAGTTGGCGGTGATGATGCCGTGGTCATTGAATTAAATAAAAAAGCCAAAGCGATGTTATCAGGTATTGCTAGATTGACAATAGTTGAAGGTGCTTCCCATTTGTTTGAAGAACCCGGTAAATTGGACGAAGTGGCCGGGTTAACGAGCGATTGGTTTGATAAATATTTGGTATTAAATTAAAATTAAAGGTTATGTTTGGAAATAGACGACAAGCTGGAGAATTGCTATGTAAAGAGTTAGCGGATTACAAAAACCATAAAGATGCTGTAATTGTGACCATACCAAGAGGTGGTGTTCCTATAGGATACACTCTGGCAAAAAAATTGGATTTACCATTGGAATTGGTACTATCAAAAAAGATAGGACATCCTTTTAATAAAGAGTATGCTATCGGTGCAGCAACGCTGGATAGTAAGATTTTGGATCCTTTTGCCGCCGCTGAGGTTTCTGAGCTATATATTAATGACGAAATAGAACGTATCAGGGAATTATTAAGTCAACGGTTTAAGTGGTATTATGGAACAAAAGAGCCGACCAACCTAAAAGATAAAATTGTGATCCTGGTTGATGATGGTGTTGCCACGGGCAACACGTTGATCTCAAGTATTCAATTAATTCAGCAACAAAGGCCTGCCGAGATTATTGTAGCCTTACCTGTAGGTTCTAAATCAGCCTTAAAGAAGATTAAAGAATTGACCTTAGTAGAAAACATCATATGCCTCAATGTGCCAGAAAATTTCCATGCTGTCGGACAATTTTATGACGATTTCAGCCCGGTACATGATGAAGACGTTATCAAGCTATTAAAAAAGGCAAATGAGAATTATCTACAAGCATTATGAAAGTTAACAGGCCTTCTTCTATGAATTTCGAAATCTTAAGAATAAGGCTTCATTTCTTTTTTACGCCTTTTTAATTGCTTTTCTAAATCATTTATGGTCTCACTTATTGCAGCTTCAAAACTTTCTTTGTTTGAACCCGCAAAAATTCTGGGGCCATAAAGGCTCAACTGCATTTCACAGACTTTTCCTTTTCCTTTGGGATCTTTTTCTTCTTTTAAAAAGACATCTACGTTAATAATCCAGTCATATTTTTTTGACAATCTTTTTAATTTTTTTAGGGTAAAAGCTTCCAGTTTATCGTCTGTAGGCATTTTAACAAATTGAATTTTTATTTCCATATCTTAACTTAATTAGAGGGAGTCCATGAAATTATAGGAATAATTAGAAGTGTTCAATGACATATATCAGTTGTTTGTAGTATAAATCTAGCCCTTTATTACCGCCACTGGCCTTAGTTTTGCGACTCTTTCCGCAATGCCCGAATTATGCACTGTCTCTACAACCAGATTGACATCTTTATAAGCGATGGGTGCTTCTTCGGCGATACCTTTAAATGATCCGGCTTCTACAAAAATACCCTGTTCCTTCAGTGCTTCTTTGAGCACCGGTGCGTTCACTTGTCGTTTGGCGGCACGTCTAGACAGTCGTCTTCCTGCACCGTGGCAGCAAGAGCCAAAAGTGATATCCATACTCTTTTTTGTTCCGGCTAATACATAAGAACAGGTTCCCATACTCCCTGGTATGATAACCGGTTGCCCTACATTCCTGTAGGCTTCTGGTAATTCTTCGAATCCAGGTCCAAATGCCCGGGTAGCACCTTTACGGTGCACAATCACTTTTTGTTCTAAAGAGTCGCTTGTATAAT
>JASJDL010000006.1 GCA_030065775.1 Flavobacteriaceae bacterium
ACATATAGAAAAAACGACTGAAAAAAATGCTTTAGAGCGCGCCAAAGAAGTATTTTATTTTTTGAAAATGGATGAGACCGAACAGCAAAATGGCATCCTGTTTTATATCGCAGTGGATGATCATAAATTTTCTGTTTTAGGAGATACGGGTATTAACAAAGCTGTTCCGGAAGGTTTCTGGAACAGCATTAAAGATATCGTCATTCAACATTTTTCTTCGGGTAATTATGTCAAAGGGCTGCAATTAGCCATCACCCAGACTGGCGAAAAATTAAAAGAATTCTTTCCGCATCAATCACGAGACTCCAATGAGCTATCTGATGAAATTTCTTTAGGACAATTTTGACCAGTTTCAAACTTCATTTTTTGTATTTTTGACGCCATAAATTTTTCTGACTAGATGGCAAAATTCTATATGCTCACCATCAAAGAGCTCATTCAAGAAACCCACAACTCTGTTTCCATTTTATTTACAATTCCTAAAAGTTTAAACTCAGTTTTTTCTTTTGTTCCGGGTCAATATGTTACCGTTCAGAAACAATTGAATGGTGAACAGGTCAGGCGTGATTATTCTATATGCGCTTCGCAAAACTCCGGTGAAATAAAAATAGGTGTAAAAGCTGTTGAAGATGGAACCTTTTCTCAATTTGCGACGTCTCAGTTAAAAGTAGGCGATGCATTGGAAGTATCGGCTCCACAAGGCAGGTTTCAGCTCAAAACACATTCTGAAAACAGAAAAAATTATTTGGCTTTTGCAGCTGGAAGCGGTATTACACCCATCATGTCTATGATTTATTCGGCTTTAGAAATTGAACCTCAAAGTACTTTTGTGTTGGTATATGGTAATCAAACCTTAGAAGATGTGATGTTTAAAAAAGAATTAGATTCCTTAAGCGAACGCTATACTGAGCGATTCTTTATCTATTATATTTTTAGTCGATCATCATATGATAATCATTTAAAAGGAAGAATAGACGGGTCTATTGCAAATCTAATCCTGGATGAAAAACATGATGGCGTACAATTTGATGATTACTTTTTATGCGGGCCAGAACCAATGATTAATACGGTGAAGGATACACTCAAAAGTAAGGGTATTAGTGAATCCAATATACATTTCGAATTGTTTACCGTTTCAACAGCTGTAAATGCAGAAGTTGATCGAATAGAAAATCTATCCGGTGAAACAGTAATAACGGTGCACTTGGATGACGAGGAGGAAACATTTACCATGCCCAAAGAAAGTACTATTTTAGAACGGGTCTTATTGCAAGGATTGGATGCGCCTTATTCGTGCCAAGGTGGGATTTGCAGTACCTGTATCGCCCAGGTCGTTGAGGGCAGGGCAGTTATGGAAAAGAATTCGATTTTGAGTGATGAAGAGGTCGAGGAAGGCCTGATCTTGACGTGCCAGGCACATCCGGTTACAGATACGATTGAAGTTGATTATGATAATGTGTAATTTGCTATAATGCAAGATATTATTAATGCCATACCACTTGGAATTGCTCTGGCCTTTATGATCGGACCGGTGTTTTTCGTATTGTTGGAAACCAGTGCTATCAAAGGATTTCGAGCCGCAATGGTATTCGACTTAGGTGTAATCGTGGCTGATGTGATCTTTGTACTTTTTGCTTATTATGGCAGTAGAACTTTGTTAGAGAAAATCAAAGATGACCCCAGGTTGTTTATCCTCGGTGGAGGCATTCTTTTTATTTATGGATTATTCACTTTTTACAAACGACGCAAGCCAATTATAACCGATGAAGAATTGGTGGTAGTTGAGAAAACCAACTATTTGGGATTGTTTGCAAAGGGTTTTTTCCTCAACTTCATCAACATTGGTGTCTTGGCATTTTGGTTAGGGATGGTTGTTGTTATTAGTCCAAATTTAGGAATGGATGATGCGCGTATTTTTAAATATTTTACCACCATCATTATCGCATATTTTTTAACTGACCTGGTGAAGATCTTATTGGCCAAACAATTAAAAAGCAAATTGACTCCCTTTGTAATTAGAAAGATCAAACGAGGAATGGGTATCGCATTGATGGTATTTGGTTTAGTATTGGCGGGTAAAGGACTATTACCTAAAGAGGCTCAGGATAGAATTGATACGGTAATCGAAGATAAGGTAAACTTACCAGACGACCGGTAATAACATGCTTCTTAAAATCTCCGATACTTTAAAATTACAGCCGATTTCTTTAGAAGATCATAACACATTGTTCAATTTGATGTTAGAGATTTACCCACCGGAATACAAACATTTCTGGGAAGATGGCGGCGCTTGGTATATTAATTCTCAATACTCAAAAGAAAATTTAATCAAAGAGCTTTCTGAACCCAACCAAGCTTATTATTTTGTGCTTTATAACAATGAGATCATAGGTATTCTTCGCTTACTCTTTGATATATCTTTAGACGCACTGCATACTAAAAAAGCCGTGAAGTTACACCGTATTTATTTACATCAAAAGATGCAAGGAAAGGGTATAGGTAAACAATTAATAATGCATATTGAGTCTATCGTCAAACAAAAGCACTATGAGGTCTTATGGCTGGAAGTGATGCAAAAACAACCGCAGGCACTCCATTTTTATGAAAACTTAGGTTTTGTACTAGTCGATAGTTATAGTTATCAAAAAGAACTGCTCTATAAAAAATATCGCACCATGTATGCTGTTTATAAAGAACTGAATTAAAGTCCGGTACTGCCGAATCCACCGGCGCCACGATCGGTTTCATCTAAAGTTTTTACTTCTATCCAATGCGCTTGTTCATATTTTGCAATGACTAACTGGGCAATACGCTCGCCGTCATTAATTTCAAAGTCTTCATTAGACAGATTTACCAAAATCACACCTATTTCACCACGGTAATCAGCATCAATGGTCCCGGGAGCGTTTAAAACTGTAATTCCTTTTTTGGCTGCGAGTCCGCTTCTCGGACGTACCTGGGCTTCATATTCTGATGGTAAGGCGATGAATAATCCCGTTTTAACGATGGTTCGCTCTAATGGTTTCAATACAATTGATTCGTCTAAGTTTGCCCGCAAATCCATTCCGGCGGAAGCCTCTGTTTCATAATGAGGTAAAGCATGCTTTGATCTATTAATGATCTCTACTGTCATTTTTTTAGAATAGTTTTAAGTTCTTTTCTTTCAATAAATAATATAAAACCTGTAAAAGCCAGGACAAATAAGGTAGAAACAATATAGTTGTCTCTGTATAGTAAAAATGAGATATACGATAGCATAGTAGCCAGCCCAAGATACAGGAATATACTATTAAATTTATAGGGAACTTTATAGTACCTTTTCCCATAAAAATAGGAAATCAGGCACATGCTGCCGTAGGCCACTAAGGTCGCCCATGCCGAAGCCATATATCCATATTTTTTGATTAAAACTAAATTTAATATTATGGTGAGCACTGCACCAAAAACCGAGAAGTACATGCCATATTTTGTTCGGTCTGTCAATTTATACCAAACTGACAGATTGTTATACACACCTAAAAACAAGTTGGCCAATAATATAATAGGTACTATCGCTAAAGCTTCAAAATATTCTGGCCTTGCTAATAAAATATTAGCCGGAATATTTATATAAGCAACTACGATTAACATAAAAAGGGCACCTATTATGCTGAACCATTTCATGATGGTGGCATAGGTTTCCTTGGCATTTTCTTTACTGGCTTCATTAAAAAAGAAAGGTTCAGCCCCAAGCCTGAAAGCCATGACATATAAGGTCATAAATACACCCAATTTATAACAGGCTGCGTAAATACCCATTTGGCTCTCTCCAATTTCATCCCTCAATAGTAATTTGTCCAAATTCTCGTTGGTAACATAAGCTAGAGTACCTATCATAATAGGAATACCATAGTTCAACATTTTACGCAGTAGCAAACTATCAAATTGGAACTTGAACTTAAACATGTACGGTAGCAACATCAGGAAAGTTGCAAAACTCGCAATTAAGTTGGCGATGAAAATATAAACTACTGTTGGTGTTACTCGATAGTGCTCGAGCATAAACTCTGGTAAAGTAATGGTGTTTTTTATGGCATAAGGAATAAACCACAAAAAGAACAGGTTAAAAAAGGCATAAATTAAAATATTGGCAATTTTAAAAGATGCAAATTTTATGGGCCTGTTAGTCACACGTAAATAAGCGTATGGTATGACTACAAAAGTGTCGAAAGCAGTGACAAGGGTGAGTATTTTTAAGTGTTGCGGATTATTAAAACCGAGCCAATAAGCGAACTGATCGTTAAAAATGAGCAGTACTGTTAAGAATATCGTAATTGTGGCAACCAGAGTTAAGAAAGCCGTTGATACGACTTTTCCCTTTTCTTTTTCTTTTGTGAAAAAGCGAAAGAAAGCTGTTTCCAGACCAAAAGTCAAAAACCCTATAAAGTACGCTGCAAAAACAAAATACCATGTATTTTCTGCAAATTTTTCGGTCTCAAGTTTATCAGTATGTAATCTGGTTAAAAGAATATTAATTGCCCGTGGTAGTACTGCAGCAATTCCATAGATGATAGTGTCTTTAAAAAATCCTTTTAACGAACTCAAGTCGAATTTGGCTTAGTGATTATCCCATTGAGGGAAGAGAATTAGCTTTCACAAATATAAAAGAAAAACCCTCACCGAAAAGGCGAGGGTTTTACAATTAGTATGGTTCAATTCTTAAGCTTCAAAAGGATCAATTGAAACATAAGATTTGTTATCCTTCTTTTTGGTGAATTTTACAACACCATCAACTTGCGCATGTAATGTATGGTCTTTACCCATGTAGACGTTTTCACCTGGGTGGTGTTTTGTACCTCTTTGGCGCACTAAAATATTACCTGCAATAGCAGCTTGTCCGCCAAAAATCTTAACACCTAAACGTTTCGATTCTGATTCTCTACCGTTTTTAGAACTACCTACACCTTTTTTATGTGCCATGATCTATAGTTTTAAGTTGTTATTATTTACTTAAGGCAGCTATTAGGTCAGCCTTTTTCATTGAAGAAATTCCTTCAATTCCCTTTGCTTTTGCTAATTCTTTTAATTCAGCTACTGTCTTCTTGCTTAAATCTCCTGAATCTTCAGTTTTTACTGCAGTTTTTTCTTCTTTTTTAGCAGCTGTGTCTTTTTGAGGTTCAGCTTTTTTCACGGTTTTCTTGGCGCCGCTAGCTGCAATACTTTCAATTTGGATCTCAGATAAGAATTGACGGTGTCCATTCTTTACCTTGTATCCTTTTCTACGTTTTTTCTTAAAAACAATTACTTTATCACCTTTAAGGTGTTTCAGTATTTTGGCAGTCACTGCTGCGCCGTCTATAGCCGGGGCGCCAATGGTTACTTTTCCATCATCTACTAAAAGAACATTATCAAAAGTCACTTTTGAGCCTTCTTTTTCTTGTAAACGATGTACAAATACCTTTTGGTCTTTCGCTACTTTAAATTGCTGCCCTGCTATCTCTACAATTGCGTACATAATTTAAAATTTTCTTCGCTTAATCTAATTTACTAACACCTTTTTATTTAGGCGGGTGCAAATATACGCTTATTTTACAGATTTGCAATAAGATTCATGGAAATTTGTTGAGTGATAAGGAGGTTTTACAAATTAAGATTTTCTTAAATTTGCTTTCCTTAGAATTTTCGTAAAAATGGGTAACAAATCGGCAATGTTGGCGTCAGATACCCAAACAACAATTTAAAAACTTTATTAAATGAAAAAATGGAATTTGACTCTTGCGTTATTTTTTGGCGCATTGACATTGACTTATGCTCAAAAGGTAGATTTTATAGAGTACGATCTAGATAATGGATTACATGTTATCCTACATCAAGACAATAATGCACCAGTAGTCACTACAGCCGTAATGTATAATGTGGGTGCGATGGATGAGGAAGATGGAAAAACTGGAATGGCACATTTTTATGAGCATCTTTTGTTCACCGGTACCAAGAATATTCCCAGAGGGGAATGGAATAATATTGAGGCTGCGAATGGTGGTACAGGAAATGCCAATACCAACTGGGATAGAACCTACTATTACGAAGTATTCCCTTCGAATAATCTTGAATTAGGTCTATGGATGGAATCAGAACGTTTAATGCATCCAATAATTGACCAGAAAGCTGTAGATACTCAAAATGAGGTAGTAAAGGAAGAAAAGAGACAGCGTATGGATAATGCCCCATATGGCAAGATAATTTATGGCGATATCTATAATCATCTATTTGATAAACATCCCTACGGTAGGCCTATGATAGGCTATATTAAAGATCTTGATGCCGCTAAACTCGAAGAGTTCAAAGATTTTTATAAGAAATGGTATATGCCTAACAATGCTGTATTGGTGGTTGCCGGTGATATACAAATTGAACCAACCAAAAAAATGATTCAAGACTATTTTGGCCCTATTCCTAAAGGAAATTTAGCTGAGCGCACCAAAATAATTGAGCCCGAAAGAACCCAGGAGAAGAGGGTGAAGGAGTACGATGCCAATATACAATTACCAGCTTTGGTATTATCGTACAAAACCGCATCAATGAAAGAACGTGATGCACGGGTATTGAACGTTATCTCAACTGTATTAAGTGATGGAAAAAGTTCCAGATTGTATAAAAAATTAGTAGATGACAAAAAGAAAGCTTTGCAGGCATTTTCATTTTCTCGCGCCCTAAAGGATTACAGCGTATATGTAATCGCAGCGATTCCCTTAGGTGATACCTCATTAGATGATCTGATTCAGGAAATCGATGAAGAAATTGTCAAACTGCAAACCGAATTGATTTCAGATAAAGATTTACAGAAGGTTAGAAATAAATTCGAGAACCAGTACGTAAGTTCTAATTCCAGTGTGCAAGGTATTGCCAATTCTCTAGCAAGATATTATATGCTTGTTGGAAATACCGAAATGATTAATAAAGAATTAGAGATCATTAACTCGATAACAAAAGAGGAGATCAGGGAAGTGGCGAATAAGTATTTAAACAAGAACCGTCGTGTAATAATTGATTATTTACCAGAATCTCAAAAAGAAAAATAAACTAGCTAAAAGTAGAACAATGAAAAATACAATAGTTTCGATCATAACCATATTTCTTCTGTCAATTAGTCTGTCTGCACAGATTGATAGAAGTAAACAGCCAACGCCTGGTCCTGCACCAAAAATTAACCTTGGAACCCCAGAAACATTTGAGTTAAAGAACGGGCTAAAAGTTTTGGTAGTAGAAAATCATAAACTGCCTAGAGTGAGTGCCACATTGACCATAGATAATTTACCCAAGGCCTTTGGAAATAAGAAAGGCGTCGAAGGCCTACTTGGAGGTATGTTAGGTACCGGGTCTACTACCCTTGCAAAAAGTAAATTTGATGAGGAAGTAGATTATTTAGGTGCTACTATTTCATTTTGGGATGAGGGAGCCAGAGCAAACGGCTTGTCAAAATATTTCACTAGAGTTTTGGAGTTAATGGCAGATGCCGCCTTAAACCCTGTTTTCACTCAGGATGAATTCGATAAACAACTCAAGCAAAGTTTAGATGCCATTAAAAGTAATGAAAGTAGTGTTAAGGCAATTGCCGGCAGAGTCGAGAATCTTTTGACATATGGCAAAGACCATCCATTTGGTGAATTCACCACTAAAGAAACTTTAGAAAATATAAAACTTGAAGACGTTCAAAAATTATATACTACCTATTACAAACCTAATAACGCTTATTTGGTCATAATAGGTGACATTAATTTTAAAGATGTTAAAAAACAGGTAAAGAAGTTGTTTGGTAAATGGGAAAAAGCCGAATTACCAAATAAGGAGCTCCCCTCTGTAACCAACCCAGAAACAACTGAAGTCGATTTTATTGATGTACCCAATGCGGTACAGTCCGAAATTTCAATAATCAATACTGTTAAATTGCATATGAATGATGATGATTATTATGCTGCATTACTGGCTAATCAAATTCTGGGAGGTGGTGGAACGGCCCGCTTGTATAAAAATTTAAGAGAGGATAAAGGCTACACCTATGGTGCCTATTCGGGAATTGGGGCCAGCAGATATGCCTCAAGATTTAAAGCCTCGGCAGCCGTAAGAAATGCGGTCACCGATAGTGCTGTTGTTGAATTTGTCAAAGAGATTAAGGATATACGCTCTAAACCCATAAGCAGTGAAGAACTGAAATTGGTGAAAGCAAAATATGTTGGAAGCTTTGTGCGTGCTTTAGAGCGCCCAACGACGATTGCAAATTATGCTTTAAATATTCAAACACTGGGTCTACCGGAAGATTATTATGAAAATTACTTAAAGAATTTTGAAGCGGTTACCTTAGAAGATGTTCAGAAAGCTGCGAATAAATATTTTCAAATTGACAATTCACGCATTATAGTAACAGGTAAAGGAGCAGATGTCGCTGATAAGTTAGAACAACTAGGGTACAAGGTAAATTACTTTGACAAGTATGGAAATGCCATAGAAAAACCTAAGTTTTCTAAACCTATACCAGAAGGTGTATCGGCAAAATCAGTACTTGAAAATTATATTAAGGCTATTGGTGGCGAGGATAAGCTGAAAGCGGTAACTTCTGTTGTAACGAAATATGAGGCTGAAGCAATGGGGTCTAAAGTTCTAGTTGAAGAGAAAAGAGTCGCTGATAAGTATAAAAATACGACGTATATGAACGGAGCCGCTATGATGTCTGTAGTAGCCACTGATTCTGAGATGTATATGAAGCAAGGAGCAAATAAAATGCCTATGCCGGCAGAAATGTTAAATGATCTTAAAAATTCATTTGGCACTTTTGTAGAATTAAATTATTTGAACAGCGATAAAGTTAAATTGGCAGGGATTGAATCGGTCAATGGAAGAGACGCCTACAAAATTGAGATGCCAGGGGAAACTGTTTCCGCCTCCATGTTTTATGATACAGAATCAGGATTGAAAGTAAAAGAAATTTCTGTAATAAATATGGGTGGTAGAACTCAAACTCAGGAGGCGACATATTCAGATTATAAGGAGTACGACGGAATAAAGTTCGCTTCAAAGAAAACCGGATCACTGGGCCCACAAAAAGTAGACTCGGTATTAAAAGAGGTGCTAATTAATAAAGGAGTTTCAGAAGAAGACTTTAAATAAGCATATTTAACTTCTAAAAAAAAGCCGGACATTTAAGTCCGGCTTTTTAATTCTTACTTGCCAAATAAACACCTAATAAGATAATTCCACCTGCAAATAATTGAATGACACTTAAATTTTCTCCGTCTAAAATCCCCCAGAAGATGGCTACTATTGGAATCAAATAAGTCACCGATGTTGAAAATATTGGTGATGATATTTGAACGAGTTTATTAAATAATGTCTTAGCAAATGCAGTTCCAAAAACCGCCAAAATAGTGACATAGAGTAATGATATCCCAGATGTTTCAGTATACTCAAAAGAAGAGAAAAACCCTGAATACCACAGTACGATAAGTGTGGGTAAAATGATAACAAGAAAATTACCGGTTGTGATCGCTATGGCACTTAAATCAGAAAGGCTTTTTTTTAGAATATTTACGTTGAAGGCATAGCCTAATGAAGAGATGATAGGAAATAAAGCAAAGAAATAATCTTGGTCAGGGTTCATGTCAGCGCCTTTTAATATTAAAACTATGGTACCGGCCAAACCGATTATAACGCCCAATAACTGATGACGCCTAAAAGCAAATCCGAACACTAGAAATCCGATAATCAAGGTGTTTAGAGGCGTTAATGAGTTCAGAATAGAGGCAATTGAGCTGTCAATACCTGTAATGGCATAGGCGAATAAAAAGGCAGGAAAAAATGTTCCTAAAACGGCTGTTAATATAATAGGCCACCAATGTTGTTTTTTTATAGTAAAAAGGCTTTTAAAACCTACCAAAAGAAGCACTATGGCAGTAATTAAAATCCGTAAAGCGCCTACCTGTATTGGTGTTAATCCTATAAGTGCTTTTTTAATGAGAATAAATGAGCTACCCCAGACTAGGGCAAGAATTGCCAAATACAACCAACGAATTTGCTTATTGCTCATCTATTGAAATAAGTAGCTACAAATGTCGCATATAAATTCAATTTCAAGGAGGTTTACATGTAAAAGTTAAAATTTCGTTACGAAATGTTAAGATATCATGACCTATTGGTTTTTATTTTTATTTTTGCGCTGGAATCAAAATTTTGGAATATGAAGCTTTTGAACAAAATAGGAGTTCTCACCTTGATAGCGGCCTTATACTTGTCGTGTGCTAAAACTGAAGATAAAAAAGTCCATAAAAGTGAAATTTTAGCGCAAGAGGTAACTGCAGACTTTAAGAAGGTATCCTTAGATATAGAAGGTATGACTTGTGAAATAGGCTGTGCACGCACAATTCAATCTAAACTTGCTAAAACAGAAGGGGTTAAATTGGCTGAAGTAAATTTTTCTAAAAAGAGAGGTCTGGTAGAGTATGATGCGAATATCATTACAGAAAAAGAAATCATAGCTACTGTTGAAAAGATTGCTGATGGTGATTTGTATAAAGTAACTAATACTTCTGAAAAAGAGTAAAATAAAGCAAAAAAGCCTTGTTCATATAAAATATAATTAATTAATTTGCGTTTCGTTAACGTATAAAACTAAAATTATCAAACAAATGAAATTATTAAAAGGATTATTGATGCTTGCTATCGTAGCTTTAGTAGCAGTATCATGTAAAGAAGCTAAAGAAAAAGCAGGTGAAGCTACAGATGCTGTAGAAGAAGTTGCTACTGATGTTAAAGAAGGTGCAGAAGAGGCTGCTAAAGACGTAAAAGAAGGCGTTGAAGAAGCTGTAGATTCTGTAAAAGCAAAAGCTGAAGAGGCTGTAGAAGGTGTTAAAGAAGGTGCCGAAAAAGCTGCTGACGCTGCTGCTGAAAAAGTTGAAGAAGTAAAGGAAGCTGTAAAGAACTAATTCCTTTCCATATAAAGCTTATAAAGGCCTCCGATTTCGGAGGCCTTTTTTTGTGCTTTTCATATCTTTGCACAAACTTTTTTAATGAAGAAATACTTTCCGCTGCTCGTCAAAATATGCCTTATTTCTGTTTACGTAATTATTTTTGCCGGAGCTACGGTTCGAATGACCGGAAGCGGTATGGGATGCCCGGATTGGCCGAAGTGTTTTGGACATTTGATCCCTCCAACAAGTGCGGAAGAATTATTGTGGAAACCCAATACCGAGTTTAAAAAGGGACTGATTATCATTAAGGATGAAGCCCTACTGGTTGCAAGCGATAAATTCACCTCTGGCACTGAATTCAATCCCCAAAACTGGGACAACTATACCAAACATGATTATGCTGAGTTCAATGTCACCCATACCTGGGTTGAATATATTAACCGCTTGACCACAGTCATTGCGGGCATTTTCTTCTTACTATTAATCATAGCTTCGTTCGGATATTGGCGGGAAAACAAAAAACTAGTTTTTTTATCGTTTTTGGCGCTTTTTTTAATGTTATTCGAAGCCTGGCTGGGTAAAACGGTTGTTGATTCTAACCTTGCAGTGTCCAAGATTACCATACACATGCTGGTGGCCCTATTAATAGTTGCCGTATTGCTAATTTTACGATTTAATACAAAATCAAAAAAAGAGTTTAACACAGATAATCTTTTTAGGAACCTACTTTTTATTGCATTTGGGTTGACTATTATTCAAATTGTTTTGGGTATAGATATTCGCGAGTTCGTAGACGAACAATTGAAGAGTTTGGGTATTGCTAACAAAGATTTAATAGCATTGGAAGAAAATACTAAGTTTTTAGTCCATCGTTCGTTCTCAATTCTCGTAGTTCTTGTAAATATCTGGGTGTTTATACGAAATAGAACACTAAACCTGGGTCATCGGCTACCTTTCTGGATTTTGGGAATTCTGTTTGTGGAAGTACTCGCCGGTGTTTTAATGTCTTATTTTGACTTTCCTTTCGGTACGCAAGTCATACACATGCTATTTGCTGCGTTATTGTTTGGGGTGCAATTTTATTTAATCTTAGAGAATACGACCCAAAAAACGGTAGTTTAATTCTTCCATTCCAAAGTTTCCATCAAATGCTTCATGTCTTTTTCAACATATTTAATGGCCGGTAAAATAGAATCGTAATTTGGTTGTACCTCGAAATACAGTGCTCCGGTAATAAAGTGTTTAACACTATCGGTCAAATGGAATTGTAAAGGGGAGGCGGCATTTCCAGTAACCTCCAATAATGAGCCATATACCTTTTTAATGACATTCTCATAGGGCTGAGCGCTAATACCGTCAGCTTTTATAGAATGTTTATAGGTAAGTTTTTCAGACTCTTGTAATAATTCCTTTAAGTTGTCTTCAATAGGGCGATAGGTGATATTCAAAGATGCTTTTAAACTTGGGTATTCAATATTGATCCAGCACTTATCATTAAGATTTGCCTTAGCGATATCTGAAAAGTCAAAACTATAAGGACAATTTGAAGTCACTTTTTGATAGTTTGCCTCGTCGTACGTCAAACGTAAAAAAGCGTTGGGTTTAGGCAGGGTTTCTTCATTGCATGAAGTGATTAAAAAACATAATGCAGTTGTCAATATAAGGAATTCCTTTCTAAACAGATTTGACGGGATAAATGTTCTTTTAGTCATCAGGTAAGGTCACTTTTATTTGTTTAATTCGCTTTTTATCTAAAGCTTCTATTTTAAACTGATATTCTTTAAACTTCAGCAGTTCGTTTTTCTTTGGGAATTTACCCGAAATCTCCAATATGAAACCGGCTAGGGTCTCAGCTTCACCTTTATGTTCTTCAAAATCGGTTTCATCTATTTCTAAAACCTTATAAAAATCTTTTAAGACGATTTTTCCTTCAAAAACGTAGTTATGGGCATCAAGTTTGGAATACGACAGGTCATCATCATCGAATTCATCGCTAATATCACCGACAATTTCTTCGATTACGTCTTCTAATGTTACAATGCCCGAGGTACCTCCATATTCATCAACGACTACAGCCAGGTGGTTCTTCTTTTCCTGAAATTCTTTAAGAAGGTCATCTAACTTTTTGTTTTCAGGCACAAAGAAAGGCTCACGCACTAATTTTTTCCATTGAAAACTGGTTTTTGAGAGGTGGGGTAAAACATCTTTGGTGTAAAGAATACCGATGATCTGGTCTATATTTTCTTCATAGACTGGAATACGTGAATGCCCATTTTCTATGATTTTAGCTAGCACATCCGTAAAGTTTTCGTTATCAGCTATAGCAAACACATCGGTACGTGGGCACATCACCTGAACGGTTTCGGTATTTCCAAAACTTACGATGCCTTCCAAAATTTTTTGTTCATCTTTAGTAGTGGCTTCTTCTGAGGTCAATTCCAGCGCCTGAGATAATTTTTCGACTGAAAAATCAGTCGGTTTTTTACCCAAACGTCTCTCAACTATTGTGGTTAACCGCATTAATGGAAGACTCACGAAAGTAAGTAATGAATTTAAAAAACGAATAGGGCGCGCCATCATGGTTGCAAAGCGCATGGCGTTTCTATTCGCATAAATTTTTGGTAATACCTCACCAAAGAGTAAAATTAAAAAAGTAATAATGATCACTTCAATGACAAAGCGAAGTATTGTAGACTGGATATCGTTAAAGAAATAATCGCCTATGTAGGCGAATAACAGTACGATTAGAATGTTTATGAAGTTGTTGGCAATGAGTATCGTAGCCAATAATTTTTGAGGCCGATCGAGTTGGGTGGCAACGCTATTTTTCTTTTTTGATTTGTCAGCGGAAGCTTCGTCTAGTTGGGCCTTTGAGAGTGAAAAAAATGCCACCTCAGAACCCGAGATCAATGCAGAAAAGAGTAGCAACACCAAAAGTACGAATATACCGATGGCCAATGGCCAATCTATGGCTACTTGTAAAAATAAACTCGGAGGTTCAGAATCCAAAGAAAATCAATTTAATTAGACTTAAAATGGTAGGTCATCATCATGCTCTTCTGCAGGTTCATTTACTTTTTGCTCAGTTATTCTCGGTTCATTTTGAACTGGAGGTGCTGTGCTTTGTTGGCCTTGCTGCAGATCTTTTTTGGTAGTCAAGAAAGTCATATCGCTAACGTGAATTTCTGTAGAATAGCGTTTTCCGCCATCTTGTCCTTCCCATTGACGTGTCTTGATACGTCCTTCCACATAGACTTTATCGCCTTTAGTGAGGTATTTTTCACAAATTTCGGCTAGTTTATTACGAACAACGATGTTATGCCACTCAGTAGTTGTTACTTTTTCACCGGTTTGCCGGTTTGTGTAAGTTTCATTAGTGGCAATAGGAAACCGCCCAATAGAATTTCCACCTTCAAAATAATGCATTTTTACTTCATCACCTAAATGCCCTATGAGCATTACCTTGTTCAATGTGCCTGCCATGACTGTATAATTTAGAATCAAAGATAACCAAAATATCATTTGCTGTTCTTAAAATTTTCCACAAAATTGGCGATGACCACCGGCACAGGATAAAGTTCAAAACTGTTCCACGAAATGGCATTTTTAAAGGATTTTTTTGATGTGACAATCCAAAATTTTATATGTAAATGTTGGTGTGACAGTTTATGGATGATGGGTTGCTGATTGAAAAGTTTTAAGGACACTTTTTCGTTCTGAAATAAGTTGCTGAAGAATGATGACTTCACGAATTCAATTGCATCGACTTCGCGGTCACTTTCCAGTAATGGAAACTCGTAAAGATTTTGCCAGATGCCATTTCCGACACGTTTTTGAAGAAGGGTGGCCTCGCCATCTACGACTAAATAATTGAAATGGCGTTTTCTAATTTTTAATTTTTTTTCCTTAACGGGAAGTTGATCCACCATACTTTTTTCCAGTGCAGCACAACCGGCGTTTAAGGGACATATGTTGCAATTTGGGTTTTGAGGTTTGCACTGGCGAGCTCCGAATTCCATTAAAGCCTGATTGAAGGTTCCGGGTTGCTTATGATCAATTAACTCTTGGGCAAGTCTCTTGAATTCTTTACCACCTTTCGTAGAATTAATAGGCGTTTTAATACCAAAATAACGCGCTAAAACTCGGTATACATTTCCATCTACTACGGCTGTTGGTTCATCAAAGCAAATGGACGCTATGGCTGATGCGGTATAATCACCAACACCTTTTAATTCAAGAAGATCTCTGTAAGTTTTAGGGAATTTTCCGTCTAATTTATTGACTACGTAATTCGCTGAGTAATGTAGGTTTCTCGCCCTGGAATAGTACCCTAAGCCTTGCCAAAGTTTTAAAACGGTTTGTTCGTCTGCCTTAGCGAGATCAAAAATAGTTGGGAATTTCTCTAAAAAATTTAGGTAGTAGGAAAGGCCTTGCTCGATTCTGGTTTGTTGCAAAATGATTTCTGATAACCAAATGGCATAAGGATCTTTGGTTTTCCGCCAAGGTAAATCTCGTTTATTTTGTAAATACCAGTAAATTAATGTGTTAGAAAAGGGCATTTTTTTAATATGATTTGGCAATATTACAGTTTTTATCTCATTAAATTTTAATGGATTAGCTTTTTGAAATTGATTTAATGTCTTATATTTGCCACCCTGAAAAAAGAATAAATAACAATATAAATATTAATAATAATGACAAAAGCAGAAATCGTTGCTAATATTTCAGAAAAATCTGGAATCGAGAAAGCAGATGTGTTGAGAGTAGTTGAAGATTTAATGAAAGAGATTAAAGGATCTTTAGAAAGTGGAAACAATGTATATTTAAGAGGTTTTGGAAGTTTTACTGTAAAAACAAGAGCAGAGAAGACAGGTAGAAATATATCTAAAAATACCACTATCAAAATTCCAGCACATAATATTCCTGCGTTTAAACCGGCAAAAGTTTTTGTAGAGGGCGTAAAGAAAAATGTTCCTGTAAAATAATATTAATAGTATAAAATTCGTTTGAATTATGCCAAGTGGTAAAAAAAGAAAACGCAGTAAAATATCTACTCATAAGCGTAAAAAAAGAAGTAGACAAAACAGACATAAAAAGAAGAAATAGCGAAAGACTATTTCTTCTTTTTTAAGAAGTACAATCGTTCTTTGAAAAAGAAATTTATTGAAACAATAAATTTCGTCGGGTTATAAAAAATATGACCTGTGATTTTTTAACCTATCTACATACTGAACCAAAAGTTCATGTAGGTATAAAACATATACAGAGTGAAAACAGAATTAATTATTAGATCAAGTTCCTCTGATATAGATTTTGCCTTATTAAGAGGTGGTAGGTTGGTTGAATTACATAAAGATGAAAGCGATAATAACTTTAATGTTGGCGATATATTTTTAGCCAAGATCAAAAAGACATTATCAGGTCTCAATGCGGCATTTGTCAATGTAGGAAGCGAAAAAGATGCTTTTTTACATTACCATGACCTTGGGCCTCAACTCCTCTCTTTAAGCAAATTCATCCACCGCGTAAGCACAGGTAAGCAAAAAGAATTCACTTTAAAGAATTTTCGATTTGAAAAAGACATCAATAAGCATGGAAAAATTGATGACGTTTTAAAAGCCGGTCAAAATTTACTGGTACAAATCGTTAAAGAACCAATATCTACAAAGGGTCCTCGCATAAGCTCAGAGCTTTCAATTGCCGGTAGGTATTTAGTATTAGTCCCTTTTTCAGACAGGGTTTCAGTATCGCAAAAAATAGGAAGCCGAAAAGAAAAAGAACGTTTAAAGCGATTAGCGCAAAGCATTAAGCCAAAAGGATTTGGCGTTATTTTACGTACCGTTGCAGAAGGTATAAAAGTAGCAGATTTAGATAGAGATTTGCAAAACTCTTTGCAGCAATGGGTGAAGCTTTGTAAGCAGTTGCCCAGGGCTCAGGCACCCACAAAAGTTTTATCAGAATTGAATAGAGCATCTTCTATTTTAAGAGATGTGTTTAACGATTCCTTTACAAGCATAGTAACCAACGATAAAACATTAGTGACCGAGCTTAAAGAATATTTGAGAAGGATCGCTCCTGAAAAAGAATCTATTGTGAAATTACATAGATCGAAAACTCCAATATTTGAACGGTATGGTATCGAACGACAGATAAAAACATCGTTTGGTAGAACTGTTTCTATGCCAAAAGGAGCCTATCTGGTGATAGAACATACGGAGGCATTACATGTAATAGATGTAAACAGTGGTAACCGTTCGAATCGAGCTAATTCTCAAGCAGATACAGCCTTAGAAGTTAATATCATGGCTGCCTCTGAAATTGCCAGGCAATTGCAGTTAAGAGATATGGGTGGTATTATAGTAGTTGATTTTATAGATATGCACACAGCAGAACACAGACAAAAGCTGTTTGAGCATTTAAAGAATGAAATGAAATTAACACGTACGAAGCATAAGGTATTACCTCCTAGTAAGTTTGGTTTGGTGCAGATTACCAGACAGCGTGTACGCCCAGAGCGAATTATTAAAACCAAAGAAGAAAATCCGAATAAAAATGGAGAAGTCGAGGCTCCGATTATTCTGATTGACAAAATTGAAAGCCAATTAGAAAAACTAATTGTGAATGATGCCAAAGGAATCACATTGCATGTACATCCTTTTGTGGCATCCTACATTAAAGGAGGCTTTCCTTCAATGCAAAGCAAATGGTTTTTTAAATACAAGAAGTGGGTTAAAGTGATCCCACGAGATGCTTACCAATACTTACAATACCGTTTCTTTACAACGAAAGACAAAGTTGTAAATTAATAGGGTATTGAATATATCATATTAGAAAATCCCGTAGCATTAGCGCTACGGGATTTTTTTATTTCAATAATTAAACCTTTTTAGACTTTTAAAGTCTTAGATAAAAGATTGATTTAGGTTTGGTTAGTTTGGATTTTTAAAACCGTTTTGTTCATGCGCAAAGCGGTTTTTTTAGTTTAATTGACCAAGAATTTTTTTGTGACCTTTTGATTGTTCTCTAACGTGGTATTAACAAGCAAGATTGTTCCTTTTCTCATGTTTTTAGTATCGAGATTATAGGTGTTATTATCTGGAACCGTATTCACAATAGTTTTACCAAGTATGTCAAAAACTTTTAATGAGGTAATAAGCGTATGATTTGTTGTTTTTATCTCTAAATGATCTTCTCGATTAATCAGGATCAATTCATCGTTTGAGGCATTCAGATCTTCGGTCCCTAGAACTGAAGACTTGATGAGCAACAATTCAAAACGATCATCGAATACCCCTTTCTCCTCCATTACAAATTGATAATCACTGTTGGTCAGATCATGAGACAGGCCTAAGAGATGATCTTTCAGGTAAATATTATATTCGTTTAAGTGACCTTCTAAGTTGTTAATTGAAATCCTTAAACTGTCTCTTTCGTTAATATATGAAGAGAACCCCAGTTTAATAACTTCTTCATCGGCAATAGGTTTCTTGCCTTGCACGGCCAGGGTTTTATCTTCGGCAATAGAATAAAATGATATATAGCTCCCTCCATTAAGTCGAAGTCCATCATAATTACGATCAATACCATCTGTTGCGCCATCTATGAATCCAACGAGCAGTTGACTAAAAGCCCCATTGTCATTTTCAAGATCCAACCAGATTCTATCTTTAGTCTCAGTCGCTTTTTGTGTCGTTCCTCTGAACAGTTGATTGTTATTTCCGGTCACACGCATTGAATTGTCATATGTGATGTCACCGGCTGTAGTAGCTTCGATAAAGAATCCTTGGCCTGATGCAATGAACCCATTAGGTATAGCTCCACCTGAGTTGGCAGCAACGCCTCCTGTTCCTGCTGTGAATGTGGCGTAATCGTTGGTCGTATAATTATACTTTTCTGGGCCAGGGTTCGATTCAGAGATCTCGGTATTATGCGTCCATAAATAGATGGTAGCATTAACTACAGATGTATTTCTTGAATCCATCAGTAAGCGATCAGCCCTAATGGCGGATGGATAAGGATTTCCGATAAGATTATAACCATATCCAGAATTAACAGCTAAAGGAGTCGTTATCGTTCCAGTATTTACCACACCGTCAAATACGACCGATTGTGTTTTAGGAAATGTGCCCGAAGTATCTCCCATTGCTATATATCCAACTCCTGGGTCCATAGTGGTAGATCCATTGACCGCAACCCACCCATTTATAATATCGAACCTGTAGATATTTGAGGCTTCAGAAGAGGCCAATGCACTGCCGATAGTTTCATTTTCGGTGGGCGATGACCAATACATATAATCGAATTGGTTAAACGGTGTTGAGGTCTTATTAATATTTATGGTTCCCGTCGCTGATACAATGCCATCGTCCTGAACCATTACTAAAGATCCTTCATGTTCAACCTCAAGAGTCCCGTTTACTGTTAGGTCATTATCTACCAGAATATGGGTGTTCGGACTTACCGTTAAAATGTCTCCGCTGTTTACAGTACAATTACAGGAATCGAAACTACCGTCGGTTCCTGTGGTATAATCTCCATTAATAGTTACAGAAGTAAATTCATTAGGTGCACCATTATTCCAATTACTACCGTTCCATGTAGTTGAAAAAGGGCATTCGGGCGAGTAAGCAACAATATTAAAATTCCCTGTAGACGCGTTATTCCATGCCCAAACTCGAATATAAACAGTTGTGTTCGGTATTCCTGAAAGCGTAATTCGTGAAAAAAGGTTCCCGGGATAACTAATATCATCATTACAATTTAACTGTGATAAATTACCACAACTTCCGCTGTAGGCTGCAATGGCGGTATCAATGCCTGACCCGGCATCCTGTGTCTCGATGATTAAAATTCCAGATCCTGGGACATGGGCTGTAAACCAAACATCTCTACCGTTATAAGCGCCACAGGTAGGATTAGGAAGTTCACCAGATGAAGTAGCATTTTCGTTTGTTCCTGTAACCACATTTTCTGTATTAGTCGTTCCCACGATTAATGACGTAGCATTTGAGCAGTCAGTATTGGACGGAGGTGGGGCTGATTCTTCCAATGCAATGGTAAATTGACCTGCATTGAAGTCGTCATGCCAAACCTGTAAGATATAGGTTACACCCGGAGTAAGATCAGTGATTTGATGGAAAGAAGCATCCGTATTATCACAAAAAACTTCGTTGCCATTACAAGCATCCCAAACTGCTACATTGATATCACTTCCGGTCGCACCACCCGTCAAAACATTGATCGAGGTTTGGCCTGCCGGAACTGTAAAATTATAAAACAAGTCAAGATTCTCATTTGAAGTAAAGCTATCACAACTGTTATCAGCCATGCTGCTTGGAGTGGCAGATGAGGTATCAGCATTTGTTTCATTACCTGAGGAAGCTCCGTTACCATGAACAGTTAATGTCTGTGCTCCGGCACAATCATCATTAGTTATAACTACAGATTCGAATAATCTCACATGATCAAAACCTGCTCTGTCATTACCCTGATTTGATCTTGCTGATAATATAAGACTAACCTGATTTACTGTATTGGGTATGCTTACTGTTTCTGTGATCCATCCGTTGGTATTGTCGCTGTTTCCGCCAATACCATCAAAGAAAATTACTTCTCCCTGACTTACATTGTCATAAAAAAGCTCATACTTTAAATCGTCATTATTATCCATTCCAACGGTGTAGTAATCAAATGCAAAGGTTACGTTAGAATTTGAACTTATGTCGATATTTGGGAATGTGATTGTTTCGAAGCCATTTCCACCGCAATTACCGTTTAAATCACGTATGCCCCAGAATTGAGTGCCGTCGCTTGCCGAAGATATTCCTGGTAAACTGGTAACATAATCCCATACATCATTATCAACATTACAAGGCGGTGTAGAAAATGTCAGAGGGGTCCACGTATCACCTGAAGTTTCAAAGCTTTGTTCGGCGATTGTAGTTTGGCTATATGACAATAAACTCCCCCATAGCAATGCTAGTATGCAGATAACTCCTTTCATGTCCCTTATTAATTCAACCTGGCAAAAGGGTATAGTTACCGGGAAGATCAATCAAATATAGCTTATAGATATATGATTAGTTATACTTAATCTTTTAGTTAATAACAACTTTATTAACGTAATTCCTAGTAAAATATTAGCTTTTCTATTAATTTTTTTATTCTAATTTTAACCGATAATGCAGCGAAAATCATTTACGGTAGAAGAAGCAAGAAAAAAATTGGAATATTATTGTTCGTATCAAGAACGATGTCATAAAGAAATTGATAAAAAATTAAACGAAATGAATATGATCGCTTCAGCGAGAGAAGTGATCATTATTCATTTGATTGAGAATGGTTTTTTAAATGAAGAACGGTATGCTAAGGCATTTGTTGGAGGAAAGTTTAGAATAAAAAAATGGGGAAAGCAACGACTAACCAGAGAGCTTAAAATGAAGGGTATTTCTGATTATAATATTCGTTCTGCGCTGAAGGATATTGATGATTTACAATATGAAGATGTTTTTAACCTGCTGGCGAAAAAGAAATTTGCAGAATTGAGCGATACTAATAAATATAAAAAAAGAAAAAAACTAGCCGATTATCTATTATACCGAGGTTGGGAGTCAGATTTGGTCTATAAGAAGGTAACAGAGCTTATACCTTAATACTCAATGCTTTATGGGTTCTTATGATGGCTTGTTCGTTCTTCCAGTCGATCCATTTTTGTCCTTTTAGTTTACGCATGAGATTGTCATAATTTCGCATAACAAAAATATTATAGATGGCTTTTGAAAGGTTTTTAGGATTTCTGGCGATGGCACGCAAGCTCATGGAAAATCCCGGAGTGATATAACGCATATAATGCCAATAACCTTCAGGCATATACAAAGTATAACCATGCTCTAGGTTGGCAATATAGCCTTTAGCTTTCTTGAGCGCTGGCCATTTATCGAAATCAGGACTGGAGAAATCAATATCTTCCCGAGTAATTAATGAATGAGGGATTTTATACAGGTAATCGTTTTGTTTTTGATCAAAAAGGATGCATTGCTTTTTTCCATGAAAATGAAAATGAAAGATATTTGCTAAGTCAATATCGTAATGCATGAAGGTATAAGAATCGCTTCCTCCAAAGAAAAGCATCGGTAATCCTTTCATTAGTCGTAAGCCGAAGTCGGGATAATAAAAATCTTTCTGCAATTCGGGAACTTCCTTTAGGATATTCCATAAAAAAATTCGAAACTTAGTGGGTTCTTTTTTGAGCAATTCTATATAGGCGCTCATTTTCATTTGGGCATGTGGTTCGTTAAAACCATCTTTATAGTCAACGGGCCTGTCATCGTATAATGGTACGATTTTATCACCGGCGATGTCTGACATATAATCCAAATTCCATTTTGAAAATGCAGGCCAATCGTTAATAAAAGATTTGATAACCAGGGGTTTTTGAGGTTTGAAGTAGCACTCGACAAAATCGTCTTTGGTTATCGAATCAACAACATCAATTTGGGTTAAATTCAACGACATGATCATTAAATTAGCCGGTAAATATAGGTATTTTAAAAAATAAAAACCTCCGGGTTCATGGAGGCTTATTGGTTGAGCAACGGAATACTCTCTTTATTTTAAAATTAATTTCTTCACTAAAGATTTATTCTCAATGTTTATTTTCATAAAATAGACCCCTTTACTAATAGTTGACATATCCAGAGGGTACTCATTTTTAAAAATATTAGTTCTATTTAGGATCAGCTTACCTGTGAGATCATAGACTAGAATATCCATTTTTTCACCAAGAATTCCATTTCTCATAATATTGAAAATATTCTCAGAAGGGTTCGGGTAGATGGCGAAGTTTGATGCATCTAATTCATCGGTTCCCAGAACTTGAGTAGCATCAATTATGAAATTATCAATTAACACACCTTCTTGATTAACCCCGGGATCACTTTTGAAAACAAATCGAAACATTATGCTGGATTCATTGCTGAAATCATTAAGATCATAACTATATTCTTTTAAACTGGCATCCGTTCCGGTCCACTGTTTACCTATTGTCAGAACTCTTCCCGGGTCCTGAAAACTACTATTATACCAATTCGGGTCATCTGCTGTACCCAATACACTCCATGTTGCTCCCTGATCTGTAGAATATTCCATGTACAATACATCCCAATTCAACTCTATGTCAAAAGCCATATCGAATTTTAATACCGGATTGACGATAGTCGTCATATTGTAACATGGAGAGGTCAGGTAGGCTACGGTATTATTTGAATAGTTTCCTGAAGGATTTGTTACGTAACCTGAGTTTACCAGGTTATTAAAGTTGGTTGTCGTTGGTGTTCCAATCTGCCAAAGGCTGGAAGCGTTCCATGACTCATTATTTTCATCAGCAGTAGGATTTGAATCGCCAAAAGTATAGGTAATAAGTCCACTTGCCTGATCAACTTCAAATGTCGATGAAAAAGCATTATTGAAGAGATTTGCATCATTCGCTTGAGCCAATTCAACATTTAAGGTATGGGCACCTTCAGAGGCCCCAATGGCGGGGAGGGTAATGGTTTCTTGTGTATTAGCGTTTATAGTACCCGTCCAATTAAAAATTTGATTAGCATTTCCATCTATATTATAACTGAGTGTTAGCGAAGTTATCGGATTCGTACCATTGTTGAGTACTTTTACAGCAGGTACTATATTGGCACAAACATCATTGTACTTTGGTGAGGCAATAGCTATTAATTCTGCTTCATCAGTGGGTTGTGTCACCTGGGGTATTGGAGATTGCCATACACTCCTGCCGTACGTAGCGGCTGTGATGGTATTATCATAAGGATTTATTTCAAGATCAGTAACTGCAACATTCGGTAAATTAGTTGAAAATACCTCCCATGAATTCGTGTCATCATTTCTGTGATAAACCCCTAAAGCGGTTCCCACATAAATTGAATTATTGCCAGAAAAAGGATGGTGTCTTACCACAAATTTAGACTCTCGGGGTAGGCCACTGGTGATATCTGTAAAAGTCTGACCCCCATCGGTAGACTTATAGACACCTCCACCGGAATGGCCGCTACTTATAGCTGAGGTGTTATTGAATACGCCCGTGGTGGTCACCCATACAATATTACTGTTTGAATTATGAACCTCTATCGAGCTGATATTTACTCCAGATAGTCCGGTTTGTGAAGAATTTCTTGAGGTAAAAGTTGCACCTTTATCGTTACTTATATATAGTGTAAGCCCATTAGAAACAAAAATATTATTGTTATTGCTAGGGTCAATTTCCATGGCGTCGATCTTACCCTCGAAAAAAGTATTTGATATTTGCTGCCATTCGCCATTCTGTATTTTATACAGATGAGTATAACCTGCATAGATGTCACTACTCTTAGTAATGACCAATGGCGTAACCCAATTACCTTGTGTCGGGCCTTCAGCTATTGTTGTAGACGTCAGCCCTCCATCGTTCGTTACGTTCAGAGTACCTCCAAACTGAGAGAAGCCATAAAAGGTATTTTCATCATTGGGGTCGGAAGCAGCATCCATACCATCACCGCCGTGATATTTATTCCATGTAGTACTACTTAAGGAAAATCCTCCATTATCTTGCAGCCCACCTGCTAATTTCGACGAATTTTGTTTTGACACAGATATTCTATAAAACTGACTTATAGATAAATTTTCTGTGAGACTGGTAAAAGTGGCCCCATTGTCAGTAGATCTGTAAACCCCACCATCAGTGCCTGCATATAGCACACCATTAAAATATCTCATAAAGTGAATATCGGCGTGGGTGTAGGCTGGGTGAGCCGGATTAAACCATTGATTGATCTTCGTGAAATTATTACCGGCGGTGGTTGATTTCCAGATATCTAATACGCCTACAAATAGCTCATTAGCATTCGAGTCTGATATACAAAAAGCAAGGTCAAACCAGGCTTGCGTGCTTCCAAAAATATCGTCTTCCTCGAGCGTTTTGGAAAATGATGTACCACTATTACTTGACGTGTAAACTCCTTCAAAACCCCAATTTGTTTTCACGGCCAGAATATATACGTTGTTGGGCGAGGCAGGTGTCACTTCAACCCGTAGCCTACCTAAGGAATTGGAAGCAGGGAGACCCGTGGCAATAGTTTGGAATGAAGTTCCACCATCCGTAGATCTGTAATATGTATTGCTAGATACGGCATAAATGGTATTAGGATTTCCGGGCTTTAATTTAAAGTCCCTGATATGGCCTGATTGTTTTTGGTCCCAACTAACACCGGCATTTGTTGATAAAAATAAACCATTGCTCGTAGCCACCCATATTTTATTTGAATTTGTAGGGTCAATAACAATTTCATTACTCGAAGTTGGACTTCCGGCGATCGCTCCTGTTGAATTCCATGTGGACCCACCGTCAGTTGATTTTAACACACCTATTGAGTACGATGCTCCTCCATCATCGTCTCCTGTAGAAATGTAAATTATATTTGAATTGTTAGGATCAATTGCAATACCGGAAACACCTATTTGAGGAAGATCATCAGTTAATGGAATCCAATTAACACCGTTATCGGTTGATTTCCAAATTCCACCAGCAGGCGCTCCCACATAAATAGTATTGGAATTGTTAGGGTCCACCATTACCGCATTGATTCTGCCTTGCCCACTTTTACTGGTTTGGTCAAAAGGGCCTTTGTCAGTCCAATTACTGACACCCGAAGATGATTTGGCCATTTTATTTTTTTGCTCCCATGCCTGCCAAAGATGCGACGAAGGTGCAATAGCGCCATCTTCTTGAAGATAATGTTTCCAATGGTATTCCCAGCGTTTGAAAGGCTTGAAACCACTTCCTTTTTTATCGACATCCCTTGTAGAAAAATAGACCTCTGCCTCGTGTGTAATAGCTTCAAATGAGGTTCTATTTTTTAGACTTTTTTGATTCAGTTTTGCTTCTTCAAATAGAGGTAGTTGCTGCGCGATTACATGAGAAGTGCAGCATACTAATAGTATAAGTAGTTTTTTCATAGCGACTATTTATATTCAAAGAGATTATAATTGAGCGCTAATTTATAAATAATCCTTCAGTTTTCGTAAGATATTGATGAATTAGGAAAGCTCTTCAGCTCTTTTTCCAAATTTTCCTGTTGAATGATATTATTGAGTTTCTTATTCATCGAAGAAAATACACCTATCAAGTTATTGACCTCGATTTTTATCTCTTCATCACTAATTTTGGGTATATCATTCATATCATGCAAACGCAACGCAGTACTATACAGAACATTCAAACGAATTTTAAGATCCGGTTTTTCGAACTGTTCGACCCGTATCGAATCTTTAAGTTGCTGTGCAGCCGTGGAAAGCTCTTGAGCATTCGTCAGCGCTTTTGCAGGGGAAATATTATAATATTCGTTGATAATAGCCTCAATAGTTGTAAATTCTTCCCAGGGGTCGACAATCTTTCTGGCTTCAGGAGATAAAACTTCACCAATGCTATTTATTATGTTTTCCGACGAACTCTCAGAAATACTATCTAACTGGCTTTTTGTTTTTTGATTGTCAGAATTTTCACATCCGAGGTAAAATAAAATTAAAACAATAGAAAGTCTTAACAACATTGACAGTAATTTTCTGGTAAAAATACCATTTATTAGTTAAATAATGTGAATACTTCTTTTGCTGATTTCTCTATATTTGCGTGCAATTTATTGTCAATGAAGAGTAAAATACTTGTTATTGGTGCATGCGGCCAAATTGGTTCAGAGCTTACGATGAAATTACGCGAAATTTACGGTAATGATGCTGTAGTAGCTTCTGATATTGTGGCAGGAAATGCTGACTTAATGTGGTCAGGCTCATTCGAAATACTGGATGCGACTGATAAGGGTGAAGTTAGAGAAATTATTGAAAAATATACTATCAAAGAGGTTTATCTGATGGCCGCAATGCTATCAGGTACTGCTGAGAAATATCCTGATAAGGCATGGAAATTAAATATGAACTCCTTGTTTCATGTGCTTGATTTCGCCAGAGAAGGACTCATAGATAAAATATTTTGGCCCAGCTCGATAGCAATTTTCGGACGAAATACACCACAAGAGCATACACCACAACATACGATCACCGAGCCTTCAACAGTTTATGGTATCAGCAAATTAGCGGGGGAGAATTGGTGCAATTACTACCATCAAAAATACAACGTAGATGTTCGCAGTATTCGCTACCCTGGTATTATAAGTTACAAGACCTTGCCAGGAGGGGGAACTACAGATTATGCTGTTGAAATTTTTCACAAAGCTTTATCACAAGGAAGCTACACCTGTTTTCTAAAAGAAGATACCCGTTTACCCATGATGTATATGAATGATGCAATCAGGGCCACTATAAATTTAATGCAGTCTGACAAGATTAAGAATTTCATAGCTTATAATATTGCTGCAATTAATTTTACGCCACAAGAATTAGCGACTGAGATCAAAAAACATCTGCCCAACTTTGAAATTGGCTTTGAACCTGATTTTCGCCAGGCTATAGCGGATAGCTGGCCGCATTCTATTGATGATTCGGAAGCTAGAAAGGATTGGAATTGGGTGCCTGATTACAATCTGGAATCAATGACTAAAGATATGTTCTTGAACCTGAAGTCATAAAATGAAGCATGTAAGGTTCTGGCTTTTTCCTGTCTAATTTTCAGAAATTATTTTTTGAAATGAATGAACTGATAAAGGAAAGTATCGACAGGTCTATGACCTATAAAGAATACAGAGATTTAGTTGCCGAACTCCTAGTGGAGGGAAAGTCTACAGGGAGCATACAATCAGAAGACTATTTAAATTACAGTAGGCTCGGCAATGCCAGGATGAAACGATTGGATAAGACCTTCAAACTGACCGAAGGTCTAAAGACTAAAATAAACCGATCTTCAAAGAAACTCAGTTGGATTGTACTTACTGAAGGCTGGTGTGGTGACGCGGCACATGCACTACCCATTATCAATAAAATTTCAGATGCATCAGATAAAAAAATAGACGTGAAAATCGTGTTACGGGACGATAATGAAGCGCTGATGAACCAATTCCTGACCAATGGAAGTAAATCTATTCCTAAATTGATCGCTATTGATGCTGAAACAGATGAAGTGGTTCACACCTGGGGTCCAAGACCCTCAATTGCAACGAAAATGGTGCAAGATTATAAAGAAGAGAAAGGGAGTTTAGATGCTGATTTCAAAAAAGAATTACAGGTTTGGTATCATAAAAATAAAGGTGAAAATATCTTAAATGACTTGCTGAAATTAATTACTTTTTAATTGAGTAATGAAGCTTTCTATTGAATGTGCATTTTTTACCGAAAAATCGCCGATTTTGGTGCGTCTTAATGAAGAGAGGTGGGCACCTGAATTTAACCTTTTTCCGAAATCATGCGCCAAGGATCTAATGTATGTGCCTTTGCTGCAAACTACCCTAAAACTCACTTGAGGTAATTTAATAGCAGTTATCTCGAACTCATAGATTTGTATTTTTCTTGGCTTTATTTCGGCTTCTTTGCCTTCGCGTGCGAGTTCATACAATCGCTTACCGTCTTTTTTAATGGCTGAAAAGATAGGTGGCTT
>JASJDL010000144.1 GCA_030065775.1 Flavobacteriaceae bacterium
AACCACTTCACGACTTTAGCCGTAATGCATTACGAAGCGTATTACTGGGCACATTTTGTTTTGCTAATGTGCTATGCCATTGGAGGTGCTGCACTCTACTACTTTTTATTAAAAACTGAATTAATCTACAAGTGGTTAGCCATTTGGGGACTGGTCGCTCAAAGTATTGTTTTTACCGGTGGCTTTCTTCAATTGATAGACATACCCGTTTCATTTTATTTATTCCTTCAAAATGGGGTTTTTGTCTTGACCTTTATAGGAATAGTATTAGCTATAGGTTTTAAAACTAAGAAATATAATGCCTTAGATGCAGCATAATCATATAAAATGCGAAGATAGGATTGTAATATGAGTAAACGAATTGTAGGTATCGACGTTACCAGAGCCTTGGCAATTATCGGAATGATCATCGTGAATTTTAAAATGGTCTTTGGGCAACAAGGTAGTAGTTGGCTCAAACCGATTGTATCGGTATTTGATGGTAAGGCTGCAGCCACTTTTGTAGTATTGGCCGGAATTGGCATTGCTTTTATGACCAATACAGCCGTTAAAAATAAGGATCGAGGCCGACTTCAAATCGCACGAAAAAAAATTATAAAACGTGCTCTTTTATTGTTTGTTATAGGGCTTTCATATATCCTCATCTGGCCGGCAGATATCCTTCATTTTTATGGTATCTACATGCTACTGACCTTATTTTTTGTCACCAGAAAACCGAAATACGCGCTTTGGTTCGCCTTCCTCCTGATCTTGAGCTACCCTTTATGGATGCTTCTCCTGAATTATGACACCGGCTGGGATTTTACAAACTACAGCTATGAAGGTTTTTGGACGCCTGAGGGCTTTTTAAGAAACCTCTTTTATAATGGTTTTCATCCGGTGCTACCCTGGGCTGCATTTATGTTGATTGGCCTCTGGTTCGGCCGGCAAAACTTACATGATTTCCGTTTTGTAAAAAAGGCCCTGGGTGTTAGTTTGTTAATTTTTATTTTAACAAATCTGCTTTCTAAATTGTCAATTGCATTCTTATCTGAAGGTAATGAAGCTGCCGCAAAAGAATTAGCGCAGGTATTGGGTACCAGCCCCATGCCGCCCCTACCCATTTATATGCTGTCGGGCAGTAGTATTGCTATTGCTATTATTTGCGCATGTATTTTGTTGGCAAAAAGATTTGAAAATAGTGCTGTCATTAAAGCCCTGACCAAAACCGGACAACTGGCTTTGACCTTTTATGTGGCCCATGTGCTTATCGGTATGGCAGTCCCTGAACTAATAAGTAGTACTGCTTTCGGTGACTATTCTTTAAGCTTCTCGTTTGGTTATGCCCTGCTCTTTAGCTTAGGCTGTATTGCCTTTGCCGTGCTATGGTTGCGTTATAAAAAAATGGGACCATTAGAATGGATACTGAGAAAATTAGCGAATTGAATTAAAAACACCAGGGCAATAAGTTTCAATTTATCTCGTAATTGCTTGTTGTACCCAATGTTGGACCTGACCGGGAAAAGATGGGAGTAGCTGCGGCAGGCCTTTTTTATAACAAATAAACTATCTTGTATCATAAGTTTTTAAAGATGAAACAGCACTATTTATTTATACTATTCATACTCATTCTTGCCTGTGGTAAAAATGAGAACAAAACGAAAGAAACGCAAATTGCGGATACACTAATCGCAGCTTCAGAAATGAAAGATACACTAAAAGTAAGCTTTACATTTGATGATGGTATTACCCATGATTTGGCCGGATTTAAATTTAAGGATTGGAACCAAATGATTTTAACTGCCTTAAGAGAAGAGGGTATCAAAGCTGCTTTTTTCGTTACCGGATCAAATAAGATAGATGAAAAAGGGAGCTTTTTATTGGATTCATGGGCAACTGACGGGCATATGATTGCTAATCATTCGTATACACACCCGAATTTCAATGATCAAAAAATGGGTGCAGAAGATTTTGAGAGCGAGCTACTTAAGACCGATACACTTATCAAAAAGTATCCAACATATCAAAAACTGTTTCGCTTTCCGTACTTAAACGCAGGGAAGACAGAAGTACAAGCCGATGGATATCGTTCCATACTCAAAAAGCACGGTTATAAAAGCGGGCGAGTGACGATTGATAATTCAGAATGGTACATCAATAGCCAACTCATCAAATGTATTCGTAAAGAAGGGTTGAATAGCCCAAAAGTGGCGCGATATAAAGCCTATTATTTACAACATATACTTGAAAACGCAGCGTATTACGAAAGTCTGTCATACGCCGTTAGTAAACGACACATCAACCACACCCTATTGTTACATCATAATTTAACAAGTGCCTTATTTTTACCCGACCTGATAGAGGCCTTTAAGGCAAAGGGGTGGCAGATCGTCAATTCCGATGTCGCTTTTAAAGACCCCTTTTTCAAACGAGAACCTAAGGTATTACCTGCAGGTGAAAGCCTGGCCTGGGCTGCAGCTAAGGCCTCAGGAAGCTATGAGCACTTATTACGCTACCCTGCAGAAGACGGTGGTTATGAGGCTGAGCAAATGAAAAAATTAGGACTCTAATCATAATTTAATAGGAAATTGGTGGTAATACCTAATGCGAGGCATGATTAGAAAAAGATGGAACAAAGGCAGGCCAATTTCTTTGTAACGATTAGTTAATGCTAAGCTAATAGCCTTATAAATATCAAAGCCAAAGTTTTCACTTTGGCTTCTATTATTTTAAATCGTACTATTAATTGACAGATTGCCACGTCACCCCTTAAGGGGCTCCTCGCAATGACGTTATAAGTGTATCACCTCATCATAAGCATCTGCGACAGCCTCCATGACTGCTTCACTCATCGTCGGATGCGGGTGAACAGCCTTCAGCACCTCATGACCTGTAGTCTCCAGCTTTCTACCTAGTACCGCTTCAGCAATCATATCAGTTACACCGGCACCAATCATATGACAGCCTAACCACTCACCATACTTCGCATCAAAGATCACTTTTACAAAGCCATCTTTATTCCCACCAGCACTGGCCTTACCCGATGCCGAAAACGGAAACTTTCCTACTTTTATATCATATCCCTGCTCCTTGGCCTGCTTTTCTGTCAATCCTACCGAAGCCACTTCCGGTGAACAATAGGTACAGCCAGGTATATTTCCGTAATCTAAAGGTTCTACATGGTGTCCGGCAATTTTTTCAACGCATAAAATCCCCTCCGCGGAAGCGACATGCGCCAAAGCCTGACCCGGAGTCACATCACCAATGGCATAGTAACCCGGAATATTAGTCTGGTAGTAATCATTGACCAGGATCTTGTCTTTATCCACTACAATTCCGACATCTTCTAACCCAATATTCTCAATATTTGATTTGATACCAACAGCTGAAAGCACTATATCTGCTTCCAGTACTTCCTCGCCTTTCTTAGTCTTCACAGTAGCTTTTACGCCTTTACCGGAAGTATCAATCGAAGTTACTTCAGAAGACGTCATGATCTTAATACCACTCTTCTTAAAGCTACGCTCCAATTGCTTAGATACCTCCTCATCTTCAACAGGCACTACATTTGGCAGAAACTCTACGATAGTTACCTCAGTACCCATGGAGTTATAGAAATATGCGAATTCAACGCCAATGGCACCTGAACCTACAACGATCATTTTCTTTGGCTGTTTTTCCAGGGTCATGGCTTCGCGATAGCCAATCACTTTTTTCCCATCTTGTGGTAAACTCGGCAATTCACGTGAACGTGCTCCTGTAGCAATAATAATATGGTCAGCGCTGTATTCCTTACCATCGACATCAATCTTTTTGCCCGGCTTTAATTTCCCAAAACCTTCGATGACATCGATCTTGTTTTTCTTCATTAAAAACTGAACGCCTTTACTCATGCCATCAGCGACACCTCGGCTGCGCTTTACAACCGCGTCAAAATCATGGCTGGCGTCTTTTACTGATAAGCCGTAGTCTTCCGCATGTTTTAAATATTCAAATACTTGAGCTGACTTTAATAGGGCTTTGGTAGGTATACACCCCCAATTTAAGCAGACACCGCCTAAGCTTTCTTTTTCTACAATAGCAGTTTTAAAACCTAATTGCGAAGCTCTAATGGCAGTCACATAACCACCAGGGCCGCTTCCTAAGACTATAATATCGTATTTCATTGTGTGAAGTTTATCTTTTAGAGTTATTAGTTGCGTCTATTTTAAGAAGCACAAATTTAGGGAAATTTTGTGGGTTTTTATTCGCTTTTTCGTCATTGCGAGCATAGCGCAGCAATTCATCAAAAAATTAACAGATTACTTCATTGCAAACGCCTCGTAATGACGTCGACGAATGTCATTCTGAGTACGACGAAGAATCTTTGTAATGTGTCATGATAAACCATGTGCTGAACATGATTCAGTATCGATTCAGTATCTGTTTTCTTAACTGGATTCCGCATTCCCGAGTACTCGGGACGGAATGACAAGAGTTTAATAATCATAGTCAGCACATTGCTTCATTTATATTAGAATGACGATAAGTACCCCTTTGTCATCCCGGACTCCGATCCGGGATCCACAATTTTGAGTAGGGGTAACTTTCTGGTCAATGAATGTGCTCTTTGCCAGCGCTACGACTGGCCCCAAAGCAGTGCTTTGTCCTGCATCAAGTGCGGAATGACAATCGATTTGTGTCTTTTATCAGCCCAATTCGGAAATCTGTAAATAAATGAGCGGATTACTTCGTCGCAAATGCCTCGCAATGACGTTCATCGATGTCATTCTGAGTACAACAATGTCATTCTGAGTACAACAATGTCATTCTGAGTACAACGAAGAATCTCAATAATTAGATTCTTCACTACATTTCATTTCGCTCAGAATGACAAGACTGTCAATTCTTGCGCAGACAACGGCTAATCAAACTTAATCGCTTTGACCGGACTAATTTTACTAACAATATAAGAAGGAATTAACAGCATCAATAAACACAAAGCCATAGTGCCAATATTAAGCAGTAAAATGTATCCAAAATCCAGATATACCGGTGCCTGGTTCACATAGTACGTCTCAGGGTTCAGCTTCACAACACCAAAATATTTCTGCAATAAAAGGACAGCGATTCCGATAAGATTCCCCCAGAATAAGCCTACCGCTATGAGATAGGCGGCATTGTATAAAAATATCTTTCTGATACTCCAATTGTCATTACCCAAGGCTTTTAAAATACCTATCATTTGTGTGCGTTCTAAGATAAGCACTAATAAAGCGGTGATCATATTGATACCGGCAATTAAGATCATAATTCCTAAAATGACATAAATATTGGTATCAAAAAGGTCTAGCCACTCAAAAATGGCCGGGTATTTCTCACCAATGGTTTGGGCGTTTAGCGTTGCGGCCACATTTTCGTAGATGTCTCGCCCTTTTAGCTGTAACTCATCAAAATTGGTGAGCAAGACTTCAAATCCGCCTACTTGATGTTTCTCCCATTTATTAAGCCTTTGAATTTGTTTGATATCGCCAATTACGTAGTTCTCATCAAATTCCTGAAAGCCTGAATTGTAAATACCCTTCACCGTAAAAACACGGACATTTGGTGCTTTACCGGGATCGTCCTTTACAAAAAAGGTATTAAAGGTATCGCCTACTTCAAAGCCTAATCGGTCAGCCGTGATTTTTGAGATAAGTACATCACTGGACATTTCGCCACTAATCTCAATGAGTTCACCTTTCATCAAATAATCATCAAAAAATGACCAATCATAATCTTGTGATACTCCTTTTAAGATGATGCCTTCAAAATCGGTTTCAGTACGGATGACACCGCCCTTTGTGGCATAGGTCTGTACACTTTTAATGCCTTCCACAGAAGTGAAATTCGGATAGAAATCCTGATCAGTGGAAACCGGATTTAATGTGATCTGGGAGTTATTGTCCTCGTATCTGGCGATTTGCACATGCCCGTTAAACCCCGAGATCTTTTCTTTGATCTTTCGCTGCAACCCTACGCCTGTAGCAATAGCAATCATCATGATGATCAGCCCCAACGCAATCGCGGCAATCGCTATTTTTATTATTGGTGATGAAACACTACTTTTATGGTGCTTAGACCCAATGATTCGCTTGGCAATAAATAATTCGTAATTCAATGCAGATGATCAATTTGTCGCCCAAAAGTACATATTTCTTTTTGGTTTTGATTTCCCTTTCAGGGATGATTTCGTGCAAATCGCAAACATCTAAAAGCGCCGTAAAAGGTGAATCGCCCCGGCCGATAAAGAACGAAGTAATTATTGGGGCTAATAGCACAGAGAAATACCTCCCTCTTTTAAAGGATAAAAAAGTGGTAGTAGTTGCAAATCAGACTTCAGTGATTTTCAAGAACGAGATGGCAGCATCTTCTCAGTCAAAACCTCGCAATGATGTTGACTATATCCACCTGGTAGATAGTTTGCTTTCATTAGGAATACAGGTTCAAAAGGTTTTCGCTCCTGAACATGGTTTTCGGGGTAAAGTAGACGCCGGCGAATATGTGAAAGACGGTAAAGATGCGAAAACCGGATTGCCGATTATCTCCTTATACGGGAAAAACAAAAAACCGAGTCAGGAACACTTAGAAAATGTTGACATGGTGGTGTTCGATATTCAGGATGTCGGTGTTCGTTTTTATACATATATCGCTACCCTGCAATATGTCATGGAAGCCTGTGCTGAAGCCGGTATACCTGTTTTGGTATTAGATAGGCCAAATCCGAACGGACATTATGTAGACGGGCCGACTTTAGAAGCAGCACATCGAAGTTTTTTAGGGTTAAATCCTATTCCCCTGGTCTATGGAATGACAATAGGCGAATACGCCAAGATGATCAACGGCGAAGGCTGGTTGGCCAATGGTATTACCTGTAACTTGACAGTGATACCGTTGCAAAATTACTCGCATCAAACTTCGTATAACCTACCCATTCGTCCGTCTCCAAACTTACCGAATGACAAAGCCATCAATTTATACCCCAGTCTTGGTTTTTTTGAAGGGACTTTTATCAATGCCGGACGGGGCACTGAAATGCAATTCCAGGTTTATGGAGCGCCATTTTTTGATCAAACCGGTTTCAGCTATACACCCCAAGCTAATTTTGGAGCCAAGTATCCAAAACATAAAGGAAAGCGCTGTAATGGTATCGATTTAAGAACTACTGAGTATTTAAGTAAGATCAATTTAGAGTTTCTTATCGATGCTTATAAGAAAACTCCAAAAACTGAAAAGTTCTTTGGCCCGACCTTTACGGCGCATGCCGGAACTACGGAACTTGAACAACAGATAGCCCAAGGACTTTCTGCTGAAGAAATTAGAGAAACCTGGGAAAGTGATCTCGAGAAGTTTAAGAAGATCAGAAGAAAATATCTAATTTATACTGATTAAATCATCTTAATTACCAATTAACGGAAATTCAAAATTGGTATAACTGTATACAATCTCATCATCTGCGATATTTTCTGAAAAATCAACGCTGATTAACGTTGGAAATCCATACTCACTGTCGTATTCAACAATTAAAGACGCCGGATTTTGATTCATAATGCTTTCGATTAGGGCGAATGCCTCTTGTACGTTGTTTGTATCATTGAGAATATCTTCGGCCGTCTGACCGGGCGGTAAGAGAGACTCATCAAACTCCACGCTATTTTTAATGTCGCCTATGACCAAAAGTCTACGTTCGAGTACACCGCCACAAAAACAACTTATGTTTTCTGTCCAAAAATATGTTGTTACTTGTGTTGATTCCCACAGTTGTCGATTTTCAGTCAACTCAGTCAATATGCCTCCGTCATCATCAGAATTACAAGAAATAAAAACTATAGAAATTGATAGAAGAAATAAAACCTTTTTCATCGGATACTTTTGCAGATAAGATGGTATCAAAAGAAATTAGTTGCTTAAATTATAAGGGTAATTTCTTCTTTAATTCTTCAACAATATTAAAAACTGCCGGACAGACCTCTGTATTTTTTAAGGTGAGATTTGTTAGTTGAATGAATTTCTTTCGATCGGTATGGGGATATTCGGCACAAGCCTTTGGCCGGACGTCATAAATAAAACAGGTATTATCAGTTGTATCCAAAAAAGTACAGGGCGCAGATTGCAACACCATGAAATCATCCTCATCGCGTTGTAAATACTGATCAATAAATTTGCCTTCCTTCATTCGAAGGTGCTTCGAAATTCTGGCAATATCCTTGTCAGTGAAAATGGGACTTGTGGTTTTACAGCAATTGGCGCAGGTCAAACAATCGGTTCGCTGAAACTCTTCATCATGCAATTCTTGCATTAACAGATCCAGGCGTTTCGGACTCTTTTTCTTTAACCTGTTAAAATACTTTTTGGTGTCAGAGTACTTTTCTTTGGCGTGCCTGGGTAAACTACTTAATTGTTCTTGCATAATTATTCTTACGGGTCACCGAAAATCAGCTAGTCAAACCAAAGTGTGAAGTATTTGATCTTGGCCTGGTCAGGAATCTGGTCTATTCGGACCTTTTGAATACCAAACTCTCGAACACCTATATCTTTTTTATCTATGGCAATGGTTACATTGAGTTCATCAACAAATAATACCGCCGAAGAAAATGTAGACTCTACTTTATTCACCGTATAATTATCAATAACATCTTTAAAGGTGGAGTTCAGATTCAGTCCTTTGACCGTTTCATAGCGTTTAT
>JASJDL010000145.1 GCA_030065775.1 Flavobacteriaceae bacterium
TATAGAAGTATTATACCTAAATTAATTGAGAATAAATATAATGTATTTGCCATAGATCAGAGGTTAGGAGGCCAAATGTTTGGAGATTATAACAGAACTGTTTCAAATATTGCATATAAAGATTTTTCCTACAATGGATACTCATACTGCGATGCATATTCGGATTTGGAACATGCACTCAATTATTTACTAAAATCAGGTTTTAGGGGTAAAAAGGTTCTATGGGGTAGCAGTTACAGCGCATCATTAGCGATAAAACTGTCTAATGACCGGTCAAATGATGTTTCAGGCATTTTGGCATTTTCTCCTGCATCAGGTGATCCTATGAAAGAATGTTTACCAAATCAGTATTTTGAAACTTTAAAAGTTCCCCTAATTCTATTTAGGCCACAGAAAGAGGCAGACATTGAGAGCGTTAAAGATCAGTTAAACTTAGCTGATGAGCTTGGTCATAAAACATACGTTGCCAAAAATGGTACTCATGGTTCTAGTATGTTAGTTTTTGATCGGGTTGGAACAGATGTAACCGAAAATTGGAAAGCAGTATTTGATTTCTTAAGCCAACTATAAGATGAACAACTTTGCCCTAATCCTATTTTTGTTTTTTTGTATTAATGGACTTTCATCCCAAAAGCTAATCGTAACCTCGAGAGCTGAAAATAATGTTACGATTATTGACTTAGAAACGGGTGAAAAAATTAGACAAATCAAAGTGGGTAATGAACCTCATGAACTGTTATTCAACCCTTGGGATACTATGGTGTATGTAACGAATTATGGAGATAAAGTAGTTTCAAAAATTGATTTGTTAAATAAAAGTCTAGACACTTTTTTTGTATTTCAAGATCATTTAAAACTTCATGGTATAGCAGCGAGCAAAGATGGCAAAACTATTTGGGTCACATCAGAAGCGAAAAAAGCTGTACTAGAAATCGATGCGCAAACAGGAAGTTTAATTAAAGACTGGTCCACACTTGGCTACAGAAGTCACATGTTAACTCCGTCAAAAGATAATAACAAATTATATGTCGCTAATCTTGACGAGAATAATGTTAGCATAATTAATAGAAAAGCGAATGAAACAAAACTTCTTGAAACAGGAAAGGCGCCTGAAGGGATTGATATTTCTTTGAATGGTAAAGAAGTTTGGGTTACTAATAGGCAAGAGAATACCATTTCTATAATAAATACGGAAACAGACCGAGTTATAGAAAAGATACCCTCTCACGGCGAATTTCCTGTAAAATTAAAATTTGCACCTAATGGTAAGCAAGTATGGGTTTCAAATAATAGAAGCTCGTCGGTGGCAGTATTTAATTCCGAGGAATATAGATTAGAGAAGTTGATCGATGTTGGAGAAAGGCCATTGGGGATAACTTTTTCTAATGATAGTAAAAGAGCATACATCAGTAAACCTGGTTCTCACGAAGTACTAGAAATTGATACACTAAAATATATGATATTAAGAAGAATAAAGGTTAGCAAATCTCCTGATGGTGTTGTATATGTATCGAATTAAGAGAATCTGCTTGAAGTAAGCTGTTCTTTAGTTAACGTTAAAATGATTAAATAAAGATTGAATATGGAAAAATTAGCTTGTATATGTATATCAGTACTTTGGTTATCAACTATGCAATTGTACTCCCAGGTCAATGATTCATTAAACGCAAGTTCTTATGATTTTTGGTTGGGTGAATGGAATTTAAGTTGGGATTTGCCCGATGGAAAAAAAGGAAAAGGAGTTAATAAAATAGTTAAAATTTTAGATGACAAGGTCATTCAGGAGAATTTTGAGGATTTGCAGTCTGGATTTAAAGGCATGAGTCTTTCCGTTTATAATCCAAATAGGAAAATTTGGAAGCAGTCCTGGGCCGATAATTCAGGTGGCTATTATAGTTTCGATGGTGCTATAGAAATTGATGGGAAAAAAGTGTTTAAAACAAAAACTGTAGAAAGAAATGATAAAAAAATCATTCAACGTATGGTTTTTGAGGATATACAAAAAGATTCATTCACTTGGGATTGGCAAGGAACTGCTGATGGTGGAAAAACCTGGAAATCACTATGGAGAATTTACTACCGGCGTAAAAAATAGCTTTTAAATTTTATTAGTGTAATGAATTTTGAAATACAGAGAAGCAGTTAGGAAATATCTATTCATTACCCTGATTTTGTTGGTACTATTTATACTGTTTTTTTTAGTTTCAGGTATTATACTTTCAATAGAGTAAACTTAAAAACTATTATCATGCTATTTGGTTCTCGCGTATTCAGTGCAGTTGATAATTTCGCCTTAACATTTGATTTTTTAGATATAGGTTCACTCATTGGCGAAAATAGGATTGGTGAACACGGGAGAATCAATTTGGTTTAATCGATCAAGGAGGCGCTTGGCATAATTTGGCTTCGAAAGGAACTTTTATCGGGATGGTATAATGTTTATTGGTATTGAAGTTATTCAAGAATATACTAGTATATAGGTTAATAGATAATTTTACACGAGATAAACATCTTGTAGTTAAAGTCGCTAAGAATAAAAAACAAAAAATTAATGAAATGAAAAAACAAATACATTTTAAATTATTTTTTATCATTTTTTTATCACTCTTTTTATTGTCTTGTAGCAATAGTAATGAAGGTGATATTGATAATTGCGCTCCTCCTCCAAGTGGTTTGATATTAGGAGATAAAAACAATATAACTTTTCCTAATGTAATTTTTGCACCAACACCAGAAGATACTGAAACTATAGAATTAGAAAAAGTAATACTTGTCTACGATAGCTTTGAATTTGATTTAGTGATGCAAAATACATCTGCCAATAGCGTATATAATGATTGGCAAGAGATACCATCGTTTGATTTTATTCAAATAAAATTAGTAACTGTAGACCAAGAGACCTATGCTTATAATGTCGGTTCTGAATATGGTAATCATGTGTTTGACTCAAATGCGGTAACCTTAAATTTTGTTCTAAATAAGAGTGATAATGAATTAGACGTATTGTTTTCTGAATTTAACGTTGTTTGCAATGATGTTATTAGCTTTACTGGATAGTCTGCATTTTTACAACGAAACGTTTGTATTGTAAATGATATTTACTAGAAATTTTTTCGGCTAAGAATATGACAAGATACATGATTCAAATATTAATTCTCTTGAACATAAACTTATTCGCTTATAGCCAAAAGAAGGTTGCGATTACAATTGATGATGTACCCAATACTATAAGAACAAAATATTACAATAAACCAATTTTATCGGAGAAAATAGATTCGTTAAAAATACCAGTTACTATTTTCATAAATGAGGGCCTTCTATATCAAACCAATATTTTTTCTAAGAATTTAGAACTCCTTGAAAATTGGGCTCAGAAAAAATATGTTTCATTAGGTAATCATTCCTTTCATCATTCCAGATATTCAACTATTAAAATAGATTCTTTTAAAACTGATATTTTAAAGGGAGCTGAGATTTCTGGAAGATTAGCAAAAAAATATAAAAAAGCATACGACTATTTTAGGTTTCCTTTTAACGATTTAGGAAAGGATTCTGTACAACAAGTACAAATCAAACAATTTTTAGATCTAAAAGGATATCAAATAGCGCCATTCACTATTGAAAGTTCTGATTGGATGTTTAATTGCATTTATGAGCACTACCTTAATAAAGGAGACCAAATAAAGGCTAAACAGATTGGTGAATTGTATGTAGATAAAACGTTAGACTATTTTATTTTTTTCGAGGAAATAGCGCGAGACGAATATAATCGCGATATTCGACAGATATATTTATGCCACGATAATACGTTAAATACACATTTCTTACCAATTCTAATTCGTCGTTTAAAAAAGAGGGGTTACAAATTTATATCTCTTGAAAATGCTTTAACAGACAGAGTTTACAAACAAGAGAACACATATTTTAAAAAATGGGGTATTTCTTGGATATACCGATGGATAAATGATGGAGCTAAACGAATTGAATTAATGAAACAAGAACCTTCAATGGTAAAAGTTGAAAGGCTTTATGATAAAATCATGAATTCTGATTAATGATATATTCTTTATTAAGAACTCCGTCCTCTCAAAATAATAATTCATTTATTGTCCAAAAAAGAAGGAATGCTCAGTTTGAAAATTACATGGCGTTATATTGTAGCTTTTTATTGCGTTATCATGTTGTATACATCGTTGCATGAGCTCGTTCACCATTTTTCAGGATATTTTATTTGTGGAGATTGGGGTATAAAAACATTCAATTATTTCGAAACTGCATGTGAAGACGAAAAAAAAGCCTACATAGCGACCTATTTAGGGCCTATATTCAGCTTTGTTATGATGTATGTTGGCATGTATTTTTTAAATAAAAATAACTCATCATATAAAAACCACCTGGGTTTTGCACTAATATTTGCACAATTGCCTTTACAAAGAATGATTTCACCTTTTTTTAGGATGAATGATGAATATTATGCAACGGCAAAATTATTTGGACATACGAATACCGTCTATTGGTCGGTAATTGTAATTATCTGGGTAGCATGTTTACCGCCGATAATTAAGGCCTTCAATGCTATTGAAAATGAAAATAAAATTCTTTGGTTTATCTTCTATTTAGCCTTATTTCCTTATTTGATTTGGGGGCCTATTTTCGGTGGGCTAGAATATTTGATGGTGGAAAAGAAATTTTTAGCACAACCTCTTATTGGAATTGGTCTCTTATTCATAATTAATGAAATAATTACGATTATAGCCTATTACTGTACAAGAAAATATATTAATCCGCATAAAGAAAGTATGTAATAAAAGGAAAAAGTGATACCAAAACTTATAATTACTAGCCATAATATCACTAAGTAGCAAACGATATTTTTCAGATAAGTAATATAAAACTTTAGAATATCTGCATCACGAATAATTAAATTCAAATTGTGATTGTAGAATCAAAGGGGAAAAGGAAAGGGGAATAGCAAGAGGGCAACACGCTACGCGATGTTGCTTACCTATATCTAACTATTTATCAAGTTATTATGAAATTTTCTAAAAACACCATTGGGTCATTTTTGCTATAAATCCCTCTGCAAGTCACATGAATAGGCATTTTTTCGCAACGAAATTGGGTCAACTAATAAAATTTAATGCTACTTGCCCAGAAATAGCAGTAGTGAAAACTACCGCATCCGTGAAACGGATTTGGTACATTTTTAAAACAAAAAATTCTCCTACCCTCATTTGGAAATGCGTTGTGAAATACCTGTGATACCAACCTCTGAATCTATTGTTTTAAAAACGAAATTTTATAAGCCTTTTAAAGATTTGCAGCCATCAGGGATAAACGAGATTGTATCTAAGGACGCACATCTTGAATTTCTGTTATCTCTTTTTTCAATAAAGTAATATTTGTCAATTGAGAATTTTAAGTGAGATATGATTAAAATTTAATCAAAATTGGTATTAAATAGTATTAAAATTTAGGAGAAATGAAATTTTTAATAATGTTGTACCTAGAAAGAAAAAGCCGAGAGTGAATTCTCGGCTTTTGGTACTCGGGGCGGTGTTGCCATACGGCGAGTCCCGTTACGTCATTTTGAAAGAAAAAACCCAAACGCATAGCGTTTTTATTTTTTGTTCTTCACCCTCCTTCAAAAATAAATTTTCTCGGATGTCTCAAAACAAAAAAACCAGCACTATTTGCTGGTTTTTCTTATCTGTACTCGGGGCGGGACTTGAACCCGCACGGACATTACTGTCCATTGGATTTTAAGTCCAACGTGTCTACCAATTCCACCACCCGAGCCGAACTTAAATTTTTGAGCGAAAAACGGGATTCGAACCCGCGACCTCAACCTTGGCAAGGTTGCGCTCTACCAACTGAGCTATTTTCGCCTAATTTTAAAGAGCCTGCATTTGTTTCAAATGCGAGGGCAAATTTAATACATTTCTAGCAATCTCAAAGCCTTTTTTAAAGATTTTATTTAGGCAATTTAGAATGTCTTATTTTTAACATGGATAATCGCGATTTATTGGGTATATTTGCATCCGATTTTAGCAAAAATAAATGCAAACGACATATAGTTCAACTGCAAAAAATACTTCTATAGCAACAGTTTTTGATGACTTGAAACAACTCACTAAGTTTGGTTTATCCATTAGTGTAGTCTTTTCTGCTATTGCCGGTTACTTATTAGCGGCTGAAACGATCAAGATTGATATACTTCTTATGTTGGCAATTGGTGGCTACTGTATGGTAGGAGCATCGAATACGTTCAACCAGATTATAGAAAAAGATACCGATAAGCTTATGAAGCGCACCCAAAACAGGCCAATTCCCGCGGGACGAATGTCTGTAAATACAGCGCTGATCATTGGTATTATATTAACCCTTGCTGGGATAGCCATTCTATATAATATCAATGCGAAAACAGCCATGTTCGCAGCGATATCGATCTTTCTCTACGCGAGCGTTTATACCCCCCTGAAATCGATAACACCCTTATCGGTTTTTGTAGGAGCAATCCCGGGTGCTATACCATTTATGTTAGGATGGGTAGCCGTTACAGGAAGATTTGATATTGAACCCGGCATGCTCTTCATGATACAGTTTTTCTGGCAGTTCCCACATTTCTGGGCCATAGGATGGCTAGGTTATGAAGAATATAAAAAGGCAGGATTTAATATGCTGCCCACAGGAGAAAAAAATAAAAAAGCGACCACGCAGATTTTATTATACACCACTTGGATGATCATTGTGTCTATCTTCCCGGCTTTTGGAATTACCGGCAAGCTACATTTATCACCATTGGCAGCGATCGTGGTATTATTACTAGGTCTATTCATGCTGTATTTTGGTGTACTACTGCATAAAAAACAGACGGATGCCATTGCAAGAAAATTAATGCTCGCAAGCGTCTTGTATATTACGGTGATTCAAGTGGTATATGTGGTAGATAAATTTTTATAGCTCATATGGATGCACTAGTTAAAGAGAGGACCTCAAAACAAATGCTGTATGTTTCCATGATCAGCATGGTAATGATGTTTGCCGGATTGACCAGCGCTTACGTTATCAGTAGCAAACGAGAAGATTGGGTGTCTTTAGAAATGCCGCAAGCGCTCTACCTAAGCACGGCTATGATTCTTTTAAGCAGCATTACTTTTATCCTCGCCAAGAGAAGTATCAAAAAAGATAGTAGGCAACAAACAACACTTTACCTTATTTTGACGTTAGTGCTGGGTATAGGTTTCGTAGCCTCGCAAATACAAGGATTTTACGAATTACGTGAAGGAGGTTTTTACATGGCTGGCGAACAGAGTGTTGTGTCTTCATCATTACTGATGGTGATCTCATTTGCACACTTGCTGCATGTGGCAGCCGGGATCATTGTTTTGTTAGTCGTAGTTTATAAACATCTGAAACAACGTTATAGTTCATCAAATTATTTAGGATTAGATTTAGGTGCTGTTTTCTGGCATTTTGTAGATATACTTTGGATATTCTTATTCTTGTTCTTCTACTTTATCAGATAATAGCCTCTTGTCAACACCTAAAAAAACAAATTTAAACGGTTGGTTTATCTAGTTAAGTTTTTTACTTTTGCTCATTAATTAGCTTGAGCTCTTTATAAGACGTAATAAACCAAATAAACTATTCAAATTCTATGGCATTTACAACAAGTGTTGACCCTTCAAATGATGGCTCCTGGTCAGGAGGTGCCAGACCATTTGGTGCGAGTTATGGTAAAATGATGATGTGGTTTTTCATCATGTCTGATGCACTCACTTTTTCCGGATTTTTAGTGGCCTATGGTATGGTACGCTATAAATTCTTAGATAGCTGGCCGATTGCCGATGAGGTCTTTACGCATATTCCATTTGTACATGGGGAGTTCCCGATGATCTATGTGGCATTTATGACCTTTATATTGATCTTTTCATCGGTGACCATGGTATTAGCAGTAGATGCCGGCGAGCACATGAAAAAAGGAAAAGTAATATTGTACATGTTGCTCACCATTATTGGCGGTGCCATCTTCGTAGGTTCACAGGCCTGGGAATGGAATACGTTTATCAAGGGTTCGTATGGTGCAGTGGAATTAACAGATGGTAAGATCGTTCAGTTTGTAGATGACAAAGGGAAACAAATTGCGTTAAATGAATTCGTAACACCTCTTAATACAGAAAGAGAGCGCCTGGAAAGGCATAAAGGACTCTGGTATATGAAAGAAGCTTCATTACCTCCATTCACGGTAGATGAAGTAGTAGCCAGCTTTAATGCGAACCCCAATGTAAACTTAAGAACAGAGAAGATTGACCTGACCACGAAACAAAAAACAATAGTTTCTAAAGAAGAAGCGAAGGGTTTACTGGCAAAATCCAAACAAGTAGTGATGGGAGCAAACCTTAAGGTGAATGAATACGGTAAAACCCTATTTGCCGATTTCTTTTTCTTTATTACCGGTTTCCATGGCTTTCACGTATTCTCGGGAATCGTCATTAATGTGATCATATTCTTTAATGTGATTTTAGGTACCTACGAGAAACGAAAGCATTATGAGATGGTTGAAAAGGTAGGCCTGTACTGGCACTTTGTAGACTTGGTTTGGGTATTTGTATT
>JASJDL010000007.1 GCA_030065775.1 Flavobacteriaceae bacterium
GCACTAGGAATATTTTGAAGATGCCCATTATTTTGAATGTATTTTTCAACCTCTAGCAGTGTAGGCAAACGATAGTTTTTATTAAAAACGAAGTCTGGCCAACCAGATGTACCATGAGTTTGCACTTTGATCTCTTCTGTGATGAGTTTTCCTTTCATCGCCACAGCGAAACCAGGAGGTATATCTTTTGTATTAATCCCAACTTGGTCCGAGGAGAAGTCGCCATAAATTAAAGGTGTCACGCTATTCGAATTCTCTATATAAAGCTTATCGTCCCCCAACTCATCTGCACCAGCACTATGGCCTAAAAAAACATTTCGAGACCCTGTAGCATTCATACCAGACATGAACCCTAAATACGTATTGTTCCCTCCTATTACATTATTAAAACCCGAACGATAGCCGTAAAAAGTATTTCGTTCTCCTTCGGTATTATAATAACCAGATTGATACCCAGAAAAATTGTTATATTGTCCGATGGTGTTTTTTGCACCGGCCTGATAACCTATAAAGGTTCCAGATTCGCCAATAGTATTGGCCATCCCTGCTTGTGAGCCAATAAAAACATTCGTACCACCAGACTGGTTTAAACGCCCGGCATAATGACCATAGAAGGTATTATGAGAAGCGGTATTATTCATCCCAGCTTCATTTCCTATTTGCGTATTGTAATTACCCGTCTGATTTTGCCTTCCGGCGGAAGACCCAATTGCAACGTTCCTTTGACCCGATGTATTCAACTTCCCCGAAGAAGTGCCCAGATAAACATTGTGGTCTCCTTCAGTATTATTATTACCTGAAAGATATCCCAAAAAGATGTTATTTGCTCCAGTTATATTTTGTTGCCCTGCTAAAGAGCCCATCATTAGGTTATAATTTCCTCCATCTGTTTTATCACCAGTAAGTTTACCTATGAATATGTTATGGCTTCCACTTTTACTGGCATAACCAGACAGATACCCCACATAAATATTATCACTACCTGTATTAAAATATCTCGCTGAACTTGCTCCAATAAATGTATTCTGATTCCCACCATTAAAGTTATAGGCTGCGCTTGAGCCTATAAAGACGTTGGAAGCTCCTTCAGTATTATTAAGGCCTGCTTGAGCTCCTAAAAACGTATTGCTACCACCCGTCGTTGTCTCCCGACCTGCTCTAAAGCCTACAAATACATTATAACCTACTGTAGTCTTATTACCTGAGAAAGCTCCTAAAAATGCATTACCAACGCCTGTTATATTACTTGATCCTGAGCTAGTTCCTACAAAAACATTTTGATTACCGCTAGTCGTATTTCTACCTGCATAGCCTCCCAAAAACGTATTGTAGATTGCTGTATTAAATTCACCAGCCTTATAGCCAAAAAAACTACTGCTCGATCCCTGAGTTCCAGTATCTGTCCCATAATTAGTCGTAGTTTGGGCTATAAGTAAAGTGCTATATGCTATTGCAACTATCGCGAAGAATAATTTTTTCATTTCACTTTTCTTTTAATAATAGTTCCAAAGCCTTTTCAAGCTTTTTAATTCTACCTTCTTGATTCTTTATTTTTTTCTCCTGATCAATAGTGTACAAGGTTAATTCTTCAATTTTCTGTAAAAGCTTGACATTCATAGCGCCTAACTCAATCCCTCCTTCTTGCTGTACCTCTTTCGCACTAGGAATATTTTGAAGATGCCCATTATTTTGAATGTGTTTTTCAACCTCTGATAGTGTAGGTAACTGATAGTCTTTGTCGAACACAAAATCGGGCCAGCCATTAGCACCATGAGTTTGCACCTTGATCTCTTCTGTAATGAGCTTACCCTTCATAGCGACAGCAAAACCTGCAGGGATGTCTTTGGTGTTAATTCCTAATTGATCGGAAGCGAAGTCACCATAAATCAAGGGTGTAACGGCATTGGAATTCTCAACATAAAGTTTATCACTGCCCAACTCCTCGAAACCGGCATTGTATCCTAAGAACACATTTCTTGAACCGAGTGTTTTATTACCTGCATTCGTGCCCACATACACATTATTGTCACCATCTACATTACTATGTCCTGTTCCATGCCCATAGAAGGTATTACTACTTCCACCGGTCATGTAATATGCGGCATGGCTACCATTAATTACATTATAATTGCCATCTATATTTTTCCACCCGGCTCTCCAACCCGTAAATACATTGTAATTACCATCGTTGTTCGCACTACCGGCTGCTTGTCCTGTAAATGTATTGTAGTTACCGCCACTATTACCGGATCCGGCGGAGTGCCCTGTAAAGGTATTCTCATTACCTGTTAGGTTATTCTGACCCGTTGCTGAACCCAAAAAAACATTACGCCTGCCGTCAGTATTTTCTTTGCCAGCTAATCTTCCAATGATCACATTATAATCTCCAAGGTTGTTGTTATATCCTGCGAGACTCCCTATAAAAACATTCCAGCTCCCTTTATTTACCTTTCCAGAATATCTACCAATAAAAGTGTTTTCACTTCCATTATTGCTTTGCCCAGACCCCAAACCAACAAATACATTATGACTACCTGTACTACTGGTACCGGCAGAATTACCAGCGAAGACGTTCTCATTACCCGTAACACTATTATATCCTGCATTATTTCCTAGAAACACATTTAAAGAGCCTGCACTATTATAACCTGCTTCTGCTCCGATGAAAGTATTTCTAGCCCCATTAGTATTATCCCTACCAGCTCTAAAACCAAGATAAACATTGTAACTTGCAGTGCTTTTCCAACCAGAATATGTCCCTATAAATGTATTTCCAGTTGTATTTTCACTATACCGTCCTGAATGAAAGCCCACATACACATTTTGCCCTCCAGTGGTATTTGCATAACCGGCATTAGCGCCAAGAAAGGTGTTGTAATGATTGGTTGTATTCGCGCCTGCACCACCGCCAAAATAGCTGCCCCCAGAACCTTGGGTGCCTGAATTTGTACCGTAGTTTGTTTGCGAAAATGATAGCAATGAGACTATCATTGCAACGTGTATTAGTAATATTGCATGAATTGTTTTTTTCATACTATTTTTCCTTTGAGATTAATTCATTTACAAGCTTTTTTAACTCTTCAATTTCTTTTTGCTGCTTTATAGTATATAATGTCAGTTCCTCGACCTTTTGCAAAAGCTTCGCATTCATTTCGCCTAATTTAATCCCACCTTCATTTTTTACTTGTGCTGCGCTCGGGATGTTTTTAAGATGCCCTTTTTCTTTAATATGTTTTTCGACTTCCTTTAAAGATGGTAATTGGTAGCCTTCTTTAAATACATAATCTGGCCATCCGGCAGACCCATGTGTTTGTACTTTTATTTCTTCGGTGATGAGCTTACCCTTAACGGCCATTGAGAAACCAACCGGGATCGAGTTGGTATTAACCCCCAATTGATCTGTGGCAAAGTCACCATAGATCAATGGTTCTGTGGAAGTATTTGAGTTTTCGATATATAATTTATCATCGCCTGTTTCATTATAACCAGCATTCAATCCGATAAAGACATTGCGTGAACCTGATTCATTACTATAACCGGAAAAATATCCTAAGCTCACATTGTGATTTCCCGTTCTGTTATTCTTACCAGCCTCTTTCCCATAGAATACATTTCCCGCGCCAGAGGTATTAAAATAACCAGACATCGATCCGCTAAAAACATTATAGTTCCCTGTGGTTGTATTTCTACCAGATTGAGAACCTAAAAAAGTATTATTTTTTGCAGTTGTATTAGAATTCCCTGAAGACTTACCAACAAAAACGTTATCTTCACCTGTGGTATTCGAATTTCCAGACCAATAACCCAAAAAAGTATTGCTGGATCCTTCTGTATTGTTATAGCCAGAAAGTGAACCTAAAAACACATTATAATTTGCCGTGGTATTTTTCTGGCCTGCTTTGTTTCCTAAAAATACATTATTGTTTCCCGTCGTATTCTCATTTCCAGAATAGTATCCTAGATAGGTATTGAAATCAGCGGTAGTATTTTGCTGACCTGAGCCATAACCTGTAAACGTGTTGTAGCTGCCCGTAGTATTGTTATATCCCGCAGCACGACCTAAGAAGACATTATCACGACCTGAAGAATTAGACCTTCCTGTTGTATTACCTAAAAATACGTTATGAACACCAGTCGTATTATTAAGCCCAGCATTAAAGCCTAAAAAAGTATTCTTACTACCTGTTGTAGTGTACCGGCCTGAGCCACCTCCAACGAAGGTGTTTTCTTTTGCCGTTGTATTTGCATAACCAGCATTATTGCCTAAAAACACATTGCTAGTGCCATCAATATTGCTATATCCAGCTTGATAGCCTATAAAAGTATTATAACCCCCTATAGTATTCTCTCTTCCCGCTCTAAAACCGACAAATGTATTAGCGCCCCCTTCGTTTCTCCAACCTGCCCAAGCTCCCAAAAAAGCATTACCTATACCGGTTACATTAGATGCTCCGGAGTTGTAACCTACGAATGTATTTTGATTACCCGTAGTTGTAAGTTTACCTGAACTCTCACCTAAAAATGTGTTATAAGTCGCCGTATTTACTTCACCTGCTTTAAAACCAAAAAAACTACTGCCTGCGCCCTGCGTTCCAGAATTAATACCATAATTAGTTTGGGAATGTATGACCAACGTTGCGAAAAAGGCATAGCAAGTCAATACCTTAAATTTAATAGATATATTCATAGTTTATTTTTTAGATAGACTTTGTTTGATGAGTTTTTTTAGCGCGGCCACTTCATTTTGAAGCTGCGTAATTTGTTTATTTTGAAGCTTTAATTGTTGAATTTCTTTCTCCTGTTGTATTGTATATAAGGTCAACTCTTCGATTTTTTGAAGTAATTTAGCATTCATGGTACCCAATTCAATGCCACCATCCTCTTTTACTTGTTGAGCACTTGGAATATTTTGAAGGTGCCCATTTTCCCGGATGTATTTTTCCACCACTTCAAGGTTAGGTAATAGATAATTATCGCTAAAAACATAATCTGGCCAATTAACAAAGGTTTGTACTTTAATCTCATCGGTAATCAACTTACCCTTAATAGCCATGGCAAAGCTTGCGGGAATATTAGTGGTATTAATACCCAACTGATCAGAAGCAAAATCACCATAGATCAATGGCTCTATTGAAGAATCCGAATTTTCAATATATAATTTATCGCTACCGTTGGTTTCATTATAACCCGCCTTATAGCCAATAAATATATTTCTAGAGCCTACAGAAGTGTATCCAGAATGAAACCCTAAGTAGGTATTGAAGTCACCCGAGGTATTATTATTACCAGCCCGATAACCGTTAAAAACGTTGCCAGTTCCCGTTGTATTTAAATAACCAGATGCAGCCCCATAGAAAACGTTGTAATCTCCAATTGAAGTATTTCTACCAGAATTGATTCCTGAAAATGTATTATTATGTCCTTCGGTGTTATATCTCCCTGCCTGACTTCCGACAAAAACATTGCTATGACCAATAGTATTTTCAAAACCTGCCAGATACCCCATATAAGCGTTGTTTTGGCCAGTTGTATTATCATAACCCGAATGTTTCCCGATAAAAACATTTTTACCACCAGTAGTATTTTTCCAACCCGTAGCATAACCTACAAAAACGTTATCTGCAGCTTCGGTACTTGAGTAACCTGAAGAATTGCCTAAATAGGTATTACCACTTCCTGTTGAATTAAGTCGGCCCGCATTGGAACCCATAAATGTGTTGTTTTGCCCAGTGGTATTGCTAAATCCTGCATAATACCCAGAAAAAGCATTATGTTGTCCCGTATTGTTTTTAAAGCCTGCATACATTCCTAAAAATGTATTTGCCTGCCCGGTGGTATTATCGATACCGGCTTTATACCCTAAAAAAGTATTGTAATCTCCGGTGGTATTATTCTCTCCTGAATTGGTTCCAATAAAGGTATTGTTCTGGCCTTCGGTATTTTCATAACCGGCTTTAAAACCTAAGAATACATTATACCAACCCGTTGTACTTTTTTGGCCTGCCATAGAGCCAACAAATGTACTGCCTGACCTTGTATCATTAGCACCAGCATTATAGCCCATATAAACATTATTACCCCCGGTAGCTTTTATACCGGCAGCGGGGCCCACAAAAGCATTTCCTCCAGCGTTATTATCCCTCCCTGCATTGGTTCCCACATAAACATTGTTAGCTCCGGTTGTATTTAAATAACCCGCTTTATAACCAGCAAAAACATTTGAAGCACCGGAAGTGTTTTTCTCCCCTGAAAGTGCCCCATAGAAAGTATTATAGCTAGCTGTTGTACTATATCCTGACTTAAAACCTGTAAATGTGCTGTAGCTGCCTATGATGTTGTATCTACCTGCCTGCGAGCCTGAAAAAGTATTAAACGTCCCTGTGGCATTCGAATAACCACTATGCATACCTACAAAGGTGTTATTATTCGCTGCCGTATTATAATAACCCGACTGAAATCCTAAAAACGTGTTATTACTTCCACCTATATTATTATAGCCTGCGGCGTATCCTACAAATGCATTACTATGGGCAGTAGTACTTTTGAAACCCGCAGAAACACCACCATAATAATTCTGCTTTCCAGATATATTTGCATTTCCAGAATTCTTACCGACAAATACATTTGAGTGACCACTGGTATTTACCATTCCTGATAAACTACCTATAAAAGTATTGTTCGCTCCTGTTGTTAATTCACCTGCCTTATAACCAAAGAAACTATTATCAGTTCCTTGTGCTCCAGAATCAGTTCCATAATTTGTGGTTGATTGTGCGAAAGACACAGATGAAGTAATAACGGCACATAGCAGCACTGATAAAAATTGGTTGATTTTTGTCATGTTTATATAAATTATTTGACAGTATATACCTAAGGCATAAACCTAAAAAGTTGTTGCTAAATCAATACTTCAGAAACTGCCATTAAGGGTTTGAAGGGTAGCAATTTTTTCTCCTATAATACGAAGCCAATGTAAATAATATTTTAACACTTTTTAAGATTTGCACGGTAAAAGTTTTTAACAATTTTTATTGTTTATTTTACAAGACCATTTACTTCGTTATCCACAAAAGTAGAAGTTGTCGATGATACTTTTAACTTCTCATTTGTGTCAAAATAAAAACAACCCCTATGATCTATTCATTCTTTCACAGCCCCTAAACCAGTGAATTGGTATAAAGAGGGATTAAGTCAATTTGCTAAAATATTTTCTCCTTTTCTTATGAATTTGTCCAACTCTAAATAAGTTCCATTTTTAAATTCGAAACGTACATAGCCAAATTTTTTATTCCACCAAAAGTATTTCAAATCATGGTCAAATGGAACATCATAATATTCTTTTGCTTCTATTTTGACCCGAGTATTTCCATTTAATTTCTTATTTAAATCTTTGGTAGACATAACCGTGGTAGGGTACCTTAAAGTGTCAGATTTTCTATTAAACACAAACTTCAAATACGATTGATTTTCGTCCAAAGACATTTGCAAAACATCTATCTTTTCCCTAGTAAAAATATGTCCTAATTTAGTTTTTATCGGTTTTCGAAGGGTGATTTCTCCTGAAACGAATAAAAATTCAAACTTTTCTTTACCAATAGTTAAAGGATCGTTGGGGTTATAATGAGACTCTATCTTATCAATGAAGACAGAATCTCTTTTATTTTCATCTGACCGAAACACCAAAATATCACCATTCGAATACGGCTGCCAGCTCTTGTCCTCTTTTGATAACTTATATTTTTTACACGATAACACTAAAGAAGATAATATCAATACAATGATTATATATTTAATATTTCTAATTATTATTTGCATTATTAGGTACTAATTCAATTTCGAAACATCTATTTGGAAATTTCTTACAAAAACTATTTAATGTTTTCAATATATTCTGCTGACTGTCAGTTACGTTATGACCATTTCTATTGCCCGTAGCACCTGTAGCTTCGGGTTGTCCATCCCCACCCAAAATAGTACCTTCAAAAAATTGATTAATGTTGTTCAAATTTTTGATCATTGCATGACCACTACCTCCGTTCAACCAAGAAAGCCATCCTTTTGCATTCGTAACCGCGTCATTAATGTAGCTCCATTGAAAACCTTGAGGCCCATCGGGATGAGTTATGTCTCCAGGTTGATGAGGTGTTATATAATAAATAACTTCAACATTGAACAAAGAATTCCCGTCAGCATCCTTGTAAGTCATTAATTGTTCAGCAAAGCCAGCTGCATGAGCCCCACCTTGACTGTGTGAAACAATTTTAATTGTTTCATTATCTGCTAACTCAACCTTTCCTTTTTTATACATGCGATAAAACTTTTTGGCCTTTCTGACTCCTTCTGAACGTCTTTGGCTGGCCTGTGAATTCCAGTGTGAAGAACCACTAGTAAACAAGTGATGATTGTCGTTGTGCATTCGTGCAAATGTATTAACGATATCTGCTTTTTGATCGAATGAATTTACTTCCCCTGGTTTTGTTCTCCAATAATTAAAAACATCTCTGTAATAAATACCCGATTTTCCCCACCATCTTTGATCCGCATTTCCTTGTTTCAACCTCAAACCACCAACAAAGATTATTAATCTACCATCGGGATCGATAGCATTGATAACGTTATTAGCTACGTATGAAAACGGTGATAAATTCGTATACTTTTCAGCCAGTGGATCAATATTCATCCATTTACCAAGCCACTTATTATAATTTCGCGCTCCATAATCTAACCATTGAAGGCCAAGTTCATTTTGCTCTTCCTTTCCATTATACCCAAAAGGATAATCTACACCATTCACTACATTATTATAACCTTTATGTGAACCACCGAAAGGATAGTAATTGTTTTCTTCTACAATCTCTGAAGTTGTAACCAAGCCATTATTATCACTATCAGAATAACTTAAACGTATGTTTCCTAAATGATCTTTATACTGGTATATATATTTGAAAGAACTTCCACTCGGCGCCACATATCCCTCTGAATGATTAAAAAACTGAAGTGTATTATTCTCATAAATATGATTACCGGCATAATCCGTATTTACACCACCGACCGTTTTTCTAAGCTTTCCACCGCTCGCATCATAAACATACGAAATATTTTGCCCACTGACATTCACCTGTTTGGGTAAGTTAAGATGATTATAAGTAATGCTAGTAATCCCTATATTTTTATCTGTTTTCATATTACCATTGGCATCATACGTAAACTCTGTGGTCTGATTTGCACCGTCCTTAAACCCATAGGTATCATTGCCATTGTCTAGTACTTTGATCAATTTATTGCTTCGGCTTTGATAAGTATAGCTCAAAATATCCATGTTACCAAAACTAGTCGCGCCACTGTTCAAATGTCCCTTTCGTGTGAAACCGGTTATGTTTCCATTCTTATCATAATTTACATTGTGCAAACTATATCGATCCCAAATACCACCACCAGCAAATTGCGCTTTCTTTATCCTGTTCAACGCATCGTAGTGATACATATACCAAAACTTAGAAGTATTTTGATTGGCTGTGCTCCAATTCACTTGCGAAATATTGCCATTAAATAAATCGACGGCTGATGAATGTGTGGGTTTTTCGTAATGAATCTGAAACGCAAATAGATCTTCCCCTCTGTTATCAACATCATTAATATCAGTAAGCCAACCTCTAATGTTGTATTCATAATCCATAGTTTGCAACCCTGAACTTCTCAAGATGAAATTCTTGAGTTTGGCCTGGTTGTGATAAAAAGATACATCACCAAGGAGGGCACCTGAAGAATTTACCGTAGACGTATAAAAGGTGTTGCCATTCTTTTTATAGTATACTTTAGTACCAATACGTTCTACCCTAAAAATATCACCTACATTTGCGGTAGTCTTTTGTCCTCTATTACTACCAGACTCATATACATATACTTTATTACCATCTCTATGGTAAATTGCATATTTAATTGTATTGTAATGTGCGTTGGTATTGCTATTTGACAATCCGGCCATAAAATACTTACCTGTTTTTGCTAATTGATATTCTACATAGCCATTTTTAGCGAAACTTGTGCTTGTAGCAAAACCCGAGTTGTTCCAACCACTCCCTGCCGTAGACGTAATAATTCCTGCAGATTGGCTTACACCCACGTAATCTTTCTTTGCATCACTTAAATGCAGATTCGTAATTTTACCATTGTAATCGCGAATTGAAATATCGCCGATTAACTTTCCCGAAGAACTAACAGTAGACGTATAAAGGGTGACACCGTTTCTTTTGTAATATATTTGACTTCCAACCCGCTCTACCCTAAAGATATCGCCAATATTATATACGCCCAGGTTCTTTTTATAACTGCCAAACTCATATACATAAATATAACCGTTTGCCCTGTTATACATGGCATAATCTATAGTATTAAAAGAGGCACTTGAATTATCAGAAGACAAACCTACCATTAAATATTTGTTCTTTTGAGGTATTTGATATTCGACGTACCCGTCATCTACAATCTCCCCAATGGTTGCCAGACCAGCATTCCACGAAGTTGAATTGAGTGTTTTGGTAATTGTATTTCCTTTTACCGTTAAATTTACCAGGTCCTTGAAATGACTTTGACCTGTATTCAGCTTTCCACCAACATTCTTTCGTTTTAATTGCCCCAAGTCATCATATTGGTTATTCACTATTTGTTCTGCTTCTTGCTCATTGATGTATTGTTTTTGATTTAGGAGCTCACCTGAATGATTGTATTCAAAGTAATCGTAGGTCACGATATCCGCATGCCCAGTTTTTTTATGTGTCATTTTGGTTTCTAGCACCCATCCTTGTAATTCATCCAATCTGCTTTCAATAATATCTGTCGTACTTAAATAATTATTGTTCGAATATGTATAAATAGGCCGATTGAGTTTATCATAGTAAGTCACTGATGTAATCCAATTTCCTGTATCTATTATCCGTGATTTTGATCCTGTCGCTAGACCCTTGGTATTTGTAGTATTCTGCACACCATAAACGGATACTGTGGTAGGCGCACCGCTTAAATTAAACACATAATTGTCATAGTAATTAATGGTCATAATTTGCATTCCTGTAGGTAGCGCCGTATCTGAATAATAAGAACCGGCATAACCAGTTCCTGAAGTTACTTTGGTTTCATATTGGGTAAAACCTGTACTGGTATCAGCAATATTCTGAAAGTATGCTCTTGATCCGCTGGAACTTTTAATACCCGTGAGTACTACACGTCCAAATACGTCGTACTTAGTCGCCAGCCACTTATTTTGTGTTTTTAAGTTTTGGTCTTGGGTCATAATGGGCAAATTCAACTTATTATAAACGATATATTCCCATCCTTTTCCAGGTATTTTCTTTTCTACTAATCTATTTCGATAATCATGTCTGTATTGATAGCATAATTCAGACAATTCGGTAGCATCAGGTTTTGCAGCATGTGGTTCTGCTTTTGGTGGCAATACGAAGGTTAAATTTCCATAGTCATCATATACATAGTAGGTGTCATGTGCCGCATTAGCATTATAAGTTCGCTTTAAAACAACCCTACCGTACCTATCTTTGAACTCTTCAGTAGTTCGGTTCTTGGCTGTACCGGTATGATTTTCGTCCTTGGTAATTGATTTTATTAAATCCCCTGCTGCATAACTACCATTTAATTGTAGGGTAGGCGTATACAGATTATTGGAAAAACTTAGCGTGACGTAATATTTTTTGACTTCACTACTTGTATTGGTATTATAATCAAATTCTACCTCATGACCGCCACCTAACCTCCAAGCCAACCCGGGAGCTGCTTGTTTCGTAATTCTGTTTAAAGGGGACGCCTCCAATTTCTTCTCCGAGAAGGGATTGGGATCAGAAACACTCACATCATCTGCATAATTTGTCAAATAATAACTATTCGATGCACTGGTGCCATTAATAATAAACTCTCCGTCATTAGCAGAAACACTAAATGGTAAATACTCCGTAGTTCCTCTTCCATAAGAATCATACACCACAGGAGTCACTATGTCTCTATTATTCCCTCCTTGTTTAATGGCTACAGATTGAATTGGCCTACCCAAACCATCAAAATAATTTATAATTTCTATTTTTTCATGTTCTGTTGCGTTATGAACTGAAGATTGCTGATAGCCTTTTTTATATACTTTTTTATGGATATAGTTTGCTCCGCTTGAAGGGTTCACCTGAGCCCAAAAAACTGTTGTAAAAACGATGCTGATAAAGGTGATCAAAATTTTTCTCATGGCTTCAGGTTTTATTGTTGATTAATTGGTTGTTCTTCTATAGGGCCTCCTCCTCCGCCACTACCCGATTGACTTATAGATATTGTTCTAGTAGTGCTGCCCGATATGACTCGAACCCAGCCAAGCCTTGAGGAGCTTCCGCTATTACCCGCAGCTCTTATTGAAAAACTACTGCTACCAATACCACTTGTTTTATTCGTGCTTATCCAACTGGCACTTTTTGTAATTGTCCATGAACTATTAGAATTTATGGTAATTGTTCTTGATCCTCCACCCGCTGTAAAGGACAATGAGGTAGGTGATACCGTCAACGTAACTGCAATGGGTATTGTTTTAAACTTTACATTTACGGTCGTATTTGCTGTGATGTTTTGTATGACCGCCGTATTGTTTAAGACCGGAATACTGGTGGATCCGACCTTTACATAATCAACCGTATAACCACTTGCCGGTGTCAAGTTCACAGTTGCGTTACCCCCGCTTGCCACGGTGGTTGGCGATACAGATACTGAACCACTACCTCCATCAATTACATAGCCAATACTAAAGGTGGGGCCTACAGGAGAACCATCAGAATAATTATAAGCATATTCTTCAAGTACCCTACCATCACTATTTTTAATATACTGCAATCGATTACTACTATCATAATGATAATAAACGGGCTCTCCAGATGGATCAGTAATACTTGTTACACCAATCAACGGATCATAGGTATAGGTGGTTACCATAGCATTTGGTAATGAGTTTCGCAGTGAAGTCAAGGCACTTCGTAAAGCACCTTCTTTTCCTGAAGTCCCTAAAGTTCTATCGTTGTCGGCATTTGATTTTGATTGTAGATTCGAAACCTGGCTACTCACCTGCGCATACGTAGCGTTTTCTATTTTAGCAATGACATATTTTTGATGATAACCCCAAACATAGGTGACAGGAGTCCCATTCTCTTGTTTTTTTTCTAACAAGTTCCCTTTATTATCATAGCGTTGAAAACGTCTGTCGACTTTTAAAGAATTCGTTCCTTTTGCACTTGAAACTGAGGTCACTAATGTTTTATACGATGTATTCGAATTACGACCGTAATTATACTGCGTTGTTGTGAGCTTCGTATTGTTCTTATATGTTTTTGTTTTAATTAATGATGCCAATCGATTTTCATTACGAAGGTTGCTCATATATGAGTTGTTATACACCTCGGCATCGTAAGGATATTTATATTCAGTTTTTATGGTCTCACCATCATTAATTTTAGAAGTGGATGAGACTGCGTGATGTGTGTCTTCATTGTACGTATTCTCATTTTCGGTAACACTTGTTCCAGAATCAAAATAGTCTGTAGTTTTACTCAACTCCAACTTTGCAATAAGGCCATGATGCAATGGAAATAAATATGGGTAGTAACTATGATGATCAGCACCCCATGGCCCCTGAGTAGTATTGTATAAATTGCTTTGAACTGCACCTTGTCCATCCACCACTGCAATTGGTATAGAGGTGTTTATAAAGCTCGAATAATAGGACAAGGGTAAATTGCCGTTTAGCATCCTATAGGTATTTTCAGTTTCTCGAACCTTAGTACCACTACTATTATAGACACTTTCCTTCATTACCTTACCATTAATGTAACCAAAACTGAGCCGTAACGGCAGACCAAGTAAGGTAGTATTTTGTATGGATGCATCTCCTAGGGGACTGTAGATTCTTGTATTACCGGCACAATTATTACCAAAGTCAAGACCTGAGCAAGTCCATTTCATTCGAATACCAAAAACTCTAATATAAGGGTCTCCATCGCCTACGGATGCATCATATGAATAGGGAAATGAAAAGCTATCTTGAAAATACTCATTTTTCTGATTATGAAACTCTCTATCTATCCAACCTTCACTCGCACCCTGTTCATTAATCTTGAATTCTCTCACAAACGAATAACCAACATGGCTACCCTGGGCACTCGGATTACTACCAATGGCATTATGACCAATAAGCTGAAAAGATCCATAGTTTCTCGGATTGTATGAATGAAAACCCGAAGCCTTTTGTTGAAATATGAGGTCATCCATTAATAGACCCGAGGACTTCAATCCTTCAACGCCTTCAGGATATTTGTACTCATAACGAATGCCACTGGCAAAATTGCCATTTTCATCTTTGTGAATAATTCGTTTTACCCGGGCGCCACCAATTTCAAAGCGCTCAAAAAAATCTGCGAGATCGTCAGAATCAGCCGATTCATACGAATGTAACAGCATCTGACTACTTTGAAAAACGGTTGCCGGAATCGGAGGATCAGTAGGTGATGACCAGGGCGCCGTGCGCGCTGCCACTTTATAGGTACCGGGCCCTATATTAATTGTTTTCGAAACGTTATTTGGTGGTGCACTCATGGTAGCTGGTCCATCAGCATAGGTAAACACAGTATATTCCTGACCGGTATTCACTTCTTCTACCACTAAAATGGGATAACTACTCCAAAAGCTTATACCTGACCATCCTGTATATGTATCTACCGTGCCATGTATTTCTACAAGCGATGGAAATTCAACCGTAAATTGCGTATTCATTTGTATAGTAGTAGTTACAGCATCACCCTGAACCTGTGGCGGCATTTTTTCATAATAGTTGTAGTTCGGGTCTTCTGATGACTTAAGATATTGATAGGTAATATCAAACCGTGATTCATCTTGCATATTCGTGTAGCGGAGCCTGTTCGTACCGGAAATATTTTCAGTAACTACAAATGGTGCCGGCGAACTACGTACAATATCATGTGGTTCATATTCGAAGCTCGTCGTACCTTTCGTAGGATAGGTCATTTTAGTAAGAAGTCCATCCTTGCCATAATAGAAATTACTGCTTCTATCTGATCCCGAGTATTTCATAAACGATTGCGCCAGGGTAGCTACATTCCCAGGCATTAATACTCTTGAAGTAATAAATCGGCCAATTTTTGGCACAAAACCATCGTTATTGTCTTTACCATTATCATAGCCCCAAAAATCCACACCGTCTGAATCTTTCGCTGCTAAACTATTGGCATTCTGATAAGCAAAACTATATTCCATATCATTTACTTTAACTTTATCCAATTTCAAACGTAGATATCGTTCTTTTTTAGAATCATTTAGTTTATGAGAATTAAAGTAAGAATGTATAAACTGTGCATTGATAACTCGTTTACCATGTTTATCATTTACATAAATACTGTTTAATTTTTTGGGTAAATAAGAACTACTATTATTACAGGTTCCCCCAGAACCATGACAAGACCTGATCTGGCTTTGGGAAGTAATGAGCACCCATGATCCAAAACCATTTTGTGATAACACATTTATGCTGGAACCCGTACATAAATCATTACGACTGCCCAGATTAAATTTTACTTCTCCGAAATCTCCATAAATTCGATTTAAGTAATTGTTTTCAATAACAGTGGTAGCAACACTATGACCCTCCTTAGATCCACCTGAAGTGTATTGCTCCGAAGGCCAATTGAGCCGTGTGGTCTCATCACTTCCTTTTCTGTAAAAACTATAGCTGGGAAAACTAAAGTGCAGGCCTTTGGTGTACGAAAAATTTAGGGTCCTGCCCGAAGGTGCTACAATTTTATCTAGCGACCAATTGGTAATCAAACTTTGATTCGTGCGATTGGTAGCCGCAAATAATTTATAAAAAGCATCGGTATAACCTCCGGCCTGTTCTGCCGTAGAAAAAGTAGTATTAACCTCTCTTGTGCCAAACGTATAAGTAAATCCGTTTTCATCTTTTACGGTAAATGTTTTGTTATCCAGATTATAGGTGATGATAACATTATTATTATCAAATACCTGGGTCTGTAAAACATTGCTACTGCCCTTTTTCTTAAAAATGAACTTATAACTCTGCCCTAATAAACTTACATGAAAAACATCCGGTTGCGTATCTAAATGTCTTGGAGCAGCGGTCACCACTGTTTGAATTCCATAACTATGATGTACGTTTAAAACAGTATTTAGCGGTAAATAAGGCCTACTTGCCCCTTCATTAAGCGTAACCGTGAGGTCGTTGTAGATAAAGCCATTATCAGGCGCTCCAACATACTCCCCCGCTTTACGCTTGCTAAAGTCATCGATTCCATATATTTTTCGTGAGATGCCAAAAGAACTCGAGAGTGACCAATTAAGGCCAACCCAACTGGCTTCTTCGGACACGCGAACCCCGCCTGAGTTATAGCTTAATTGAATAGGTAATTGTAAGCCTTCAAAGTTAATGACATAAATGGGTACTGCTACATTGGCCTTGCCATTATAGGCAGAAGCCGTAATGTTGCCGAATTCACCCAAACTTGCCGCCTCAGGGCTGCTTGGAATATTTTCGTACGTATAAAAAGGATCATTGCTTTGGTTTTCTTGTGCTATAATGCTGAATACTGTAAATAAAAGAAAAACTGAGGTGAGGAACTTACCTAAATTCATGATTGAAGAGTTTGTTAAAAGTAATAGATAATCTTTCCAGATTCTTAAAAAATGAATCCAGGACCTGTTCCTAATTAATGTTGGGGCCAGGAAGTATGTTACCCCGGAACTATAGAAATTTTAATGCTGTATCTTAAAATTTAAGCTTCTGTGTACTGTTTCTTTTTCCTTCCTTTCAAAAGGAAGTATAATGCCAAAAGTAAAATAACAGCTCCTAAAAGAAGAAAAAGCAGTTTCTGACTATCATTCAAACTGATGGACGAAGGATCACCAATTAGCGTAAAACCACCCCAATAAAATGGATATGCGCGTTGTGCTGATGCTGTTTCGAGATATTTCAGCTTCGCCATTTGTAGTGCTTTGGACTTTTTCTTACCTTCTTTGAGATAGGTATAGAACCACCTCATGATTTCGGGAGTTGTCTTGTCTGAGACTTCCCAATTACTTATAACGAGACTTCTGGCACCTGCATATTGAAAAGCATTACCCAAACTCATAATTCCTTCTCCGGAAGCAATCGAACCAACACCTGTATTACAGGCGCTTAAAACGGTTAATGCTGCGGGTATTTTAAGTGCAAATAGCTCGTGGCTGTATAAAAAATTGTCCTCAATTGAATCCTTTGCATTTGTAAAATATAATTTTGAATTATTAGGGTTCTCATTATCTATTTCACCATGCAGTGCTAAATGAATAATGGCATACTTATCTGCATTACTTTTAAAATTGCGCTCATTAGCCTCGGTTCCAAAAAAATAACGCCCATCGATGATCTCTGCTATGGCCTTAATTTCGTTACGAGATCCTGGCAAGTCCTCTCCAATATTCCTGAGGGTCTCCAAAGCCAATTCCTTCCCTGAAAAAAGAGATGTAGAATCTGAAAATGAAAATGCAAGACAAGCATTTTTCGTAGTGACCTTTTCAAGATTTTCTCTAAATAATACATTGGCAGAATTCGCATAGCTTATTGTATATTTTTTTAAAAGATAGGGTAGTTCTTTCGGATTGTTTGTTGCAACTTTTGAAGTTAACAATAGCTCAAAATTTAAATTCCATAGCGGGCCGTCAGGAATAATGATAAGCTCCTCATTTGGGATTTCTTTCTCAATCGGTTTGATCAACGTTTCATACAGTTTATACCCTAAATTTTTATATATGACATTTTCTTTTTCAGTAATGCTCTGATTAAAGGCACCAATATCTTCTAATATATCTGTGGTAGCTAGTTTTTTCACGGATAAATTTGAACGTGTTAACACGAACACATAGGTCTGGTCAACTGCTTGCACATACTCTACCAGGGCCATACCGGTTTCCAGTTCTTTTTGAATATTTTCAACAGACAATACGCTGTTATCATAAACTAATTGAAAATAATCAGGATGTCTTAATCTAATGAGGCTTGTTAAAGAATCATATTTTCTGTCAATGTCAAATAATTGATCCCTGTAGTCTGCTATGTCGTTAGAAGACGTTATTTCTTTTGCCTTTGCAATTTTAGAATTGTAAAAAGCCCGTCTTGTTTTTAACTCGTATTCTTCGGCTACCAATTCTTCAGGGAGATCTTTAAAATACCTAGCATCGCTTTCATTTAATAATTCATTTAAAATGTTAGACTTACCTTTCTCAGCATAATAGAATGCCTTATCCAGCAATGAATTATTTTGCCGGTCATTAGCGGCGTGCATAGTGGCTTCAATAGCATCATGCAAGGTACCCTGAACTTCTCCTGAAAAACTTATTTTATCTTCGTAATTACCATAAAACTGCCGCATGGCATCAATAATACTGTCGGCATTTTCAAAATAGTCTAATGAGCGATCTATATGGTCACTATTTTTAGATTTTACACCAATGGCGAGCTTCGTTTTAGCGAGTTTATGATACACTTTTAGATATAAATTGCTTCTCGAGAAAGAGCTTTCGTTGATGGTATTTTTTGATACTATCTTATTCTTGTCGAGCTCAGCTTTTGCACTTTCAAAATGCTTAGTTGCTTCTTCGTAAGCTTCATGGTCGAGATAATGTGCTCCCAAATCATAATAACTCCTGGCAATAGTTGAATGCCCTTCCGGATATAATTGACGATCTAATTCAAGAGCACGGTTCAAATAATCTGCAGCAATGTTATTTTCGTTTCTTGCTTTGGCATCTAAGGCTAAGGCATTATATATTGCTGACATGATTGGGTGCTTTGGCCCATATACGTTGCTATATGTGGTCATAGCTTTCTCATTATGATATGTAGCTTTGGTCAAATCTCCAGCAGTTCTATAATAGTTACCGAGATCGGCATGTAAAGACCCTGTTGCCGGATGATTTTCACCAAATACATCTAAAGCAATTTTCATGGCCTTTTGTGTAGCTTCAATAGCTCGCTCTGATTCTTTCATATCCGCCAGAATTGCACCCATATTTCTCAAGGTTTCTCCTGTTTTCGGGTGTTGTTCACCCAAGGTTCCCTTCAATATTTTTAGTGATCGCTCTGCGTAGCTTTGTGCTTTCGTTAATTCTCCTTTTTTATGGTGCAACGATGATAAATTAGCATATAAGACGGCAATAGCTGGATGATTTCTACCAATGGTATTAAGCATTATTCCTAATGCTTTTTCATACAATTGCAAGGCTGTATTAATCTCTAACAGATTCTCATAGGTGATCCCTAAATTCATGTAGGTATAAGCCACGGTAGGGTTGTTTTCGCCGTAGGCCGCTTTAGCGATTTCCAACGACTTATTTTGAGCATTGATCGCTTTCTCAAAATCGCCCATATTATTGTAATTAAGGCCTAAATTACCATAGGTAGATGCGTTCTTAGGATGATTTTCACCTAGTGAATTTGTTTGAATTTCGATTGTCTTTTTGTAATAACCCTCTGCTGTCTTATATTCACCTAATCTTGAATGAATGATGCCTATGTTGTTATAAGAATTAGCCACGGCCGGATCGTCGTCTCCCAATTGCTCTTTTCTTATTTTTAGGGCTTTCTGATGATACGACAATGCCGTCTCAAAATCTGATTTTCCACCGGAAAGGCAATCGGCCAGTAAACTGTATGAAGTGGCTATGCCCGGGGAATTGCCTTTGCCAATAGCATTAAAAATGGTTAATGCCTTTTGTGCATTTAAGAAGGCCTCCTGAAAGTTATCATCCTCGTATAAGGCCTCTGCTGTTTTGTTGAGGTAGTCAGCGGCTCTTTCTTGATTTCCTTCACTTCGCATCCTTTTGGCCAACGTCATATATAGTTTGGCAGCCCCATCGAACTTTCCCACGTTCATAAAAGAATCTGCCCGCACTTCTTCCTTCTTTGTTGTGGAACCCTCGTCTGCGTTATCCTGAGCGTTCATAGCTGAGCAGATGAAGAAAAAATAGAGAACTAGGAGCGATCTGGAAAAGTATTGTATTTTTAGTGACATATAATGATTGATTTAGCAGTTCTTGAAGAGTAATGTGTGCTTATTTTGATATTTTTGGTGTTTCTACCAAAAATAAAAATTTAATTTTATACAATTTAACATACCTTTAGGTAACAAGTCGCTAGTAGCAAACATTAATACATGAGTTCGATAAGGGGGGATAAATATTTAAAGGGGTTTATTTCTGGGAATAAGGCGGTTATAAAAGATTTGTATACAGTCCTTTTTCCTAAAGTGAAGCGTTATATTGAGCGGAATTCTGGAACAGACGGCGATGCGAAGGATGTTTTTCAAGATGCACTGATGCTCACTTATCAAAAACTAAAAACGAATACCTTTCGACTCGACTGTTCTTTGACAACATATATATTCGCGGTAAGCAGGTATATCTGGATGAATAATCTTAGAAAAAAAGGTAAGGTGCTCTTGTATCAGGAACTTCCTGAGATTAAATCAGTTTTAAGTTCTGATATTATTGAAGAAATACATGCAAATGAGAGGCATCTTCTCTATCAGAAGTACTTTTTAAAACTCGGCGAGCAATGCCAGCAATTACTACTTCTTTTTTTCTCAGGAAAAAGCATGAAAGAAATCGCTACTGAGATGAATTATTCTCTTGGTTATACGCGTAAGAAAAAATTTAAGTGTAAACAGCAGCTGTTAGCAATGATTGAATCTGATCCGGTGTTTAAAGAATTAAGTGCTGGAGACGAAAATGAAAGGATTGCGTGATGGAAAGAACAGAAAAAACATATGACCAAATTGAGCGCTACTTATCGGGTGCTATGACAGACCAAGAGCGCTTAAAGTTTGAAGATGAACTTCATAAGAATAGGGCTTTACAGAACGAGTTTGTGAAGCATAAAACCATGCATATGTCTCTTAAAGATGTGGATTCCTTGGCATTTCGAAAGAGGCTTGCTGACATTGAAAACGAAATAAGTACTGCAACATCTTGGCGTCAAAGAGTTATAAATTTGGTGAAAAGAAATTGGCGTGTGGCTGCTTCCATTGCAATATTGATAGGTATAACCGCGCTGCTGGTTCTTCAAAATCAGAAAGCGGAAGTGCAATTGTATGATAAATATTACGTACCTTTTCCTATTGAAGACCTTACCAGAACACCTTCTGATCGTTCATATGAAACCAAAATTTTGAATGCTTATACCGAGAAAAATTATGAAAAAGCACAATCAGGTCTTGAAACCCTTGTAGTGACCTATCCGGACAGTCTTGTCTATCAATTATACCTTGGCAATTGCTATTTGAATACCGGAAGAACGGCCGAGGCCATCAACATTTTTCAAAATTTCAATAACAATGATGCCTTTTATGAAACGGCACTTTGGTATCGAGCCCTTTCTCATTTGAAGCTAAACGAAATACAAGCGGCCAAAAGTCTCTTGAATACACTTATTGATTATGACGGAATTTATGGAAATGAAGCTAAAAAACTTTTAGAAGACCTACATTAATATGTAACTTGCGAAAAATAAGAATGACTATGTTATCTAAACTATTCAGAACAAAAACCAAAGCTTTCAACCTTCAGGAGTTGTTGGTTGTGCTCGTAATAATAGGGATACTTCTACTATTGGCCATGCCAACGTTAATGCCATTGATCTCGAAAACCAAAAGTCTGGAAGCACAAACCCAGTTAAAACATATCTCTAATATGCAGCGCACACATTTTTTTATGTATTCAAAGTACAGCACCGATTTCAATGCAATTGATTTTGAGGCACCAAGGACGGTTCAAGAAAATGGCAATGCCAATTATACCTACGAAATTGTTGAGGCTAGTAATAGCTCTTTTAAAGCGGTGGCAACGGCTATTACTGATTTTGATGGCGACGGTGTATTTAATGTATGGGAAATAGATCAAAATCAGGTACCAAAAGAAATTGTCAAAGACTGACTTCTTAATGCTTCTTGTTACCAAAATTCTAATGACATTAACGTTTATGGGTATTTTTTATCAAGACATAAAAGAACGCAAAGTATTCGTCTGGCTGCTACTCATTTCGGCCTTATGTATGGGGTATTTACATTTCAATCATGTTTTAGCTATGCAATTTTATTATGCGATTTTGATAAATTCAGTAGTAGTACTTGTACTTATTGCTGTCCTGTTTTTATATGCTAAAATGAAGCTAAAAAGTAGTTTAGAAGCCTCTTTTGGGTTGGGTGATTTCCTTTTTTTTATGGCAATTGCCATTGGATTTCCTACCGTGACCTTTAGTGTTTTATTTAGTTTTTCACTCATTTTCTCATTGCTGCTATTTCTAGTTCTAAAAAATAGGCTACGTTATAAAACGGTTCCTTTGGCAGGGTTTCAGGCCTTATTTTTCGGCCTTATTTTTTTGCTAAATTGGGCCTTCAATTTTACAAATCTTTACCAGTATTAAGGAGTCTTTCAACATACCAACAGAATTACAGCAACTCATCAGTGCCGAACAAGCCTATCACTACCACATTGTACCTATCGATCGGCATAATGGGTCATTGACATTTAAAACAGACAATGGTGAAAGCTCATTAAAACAAGAATTAGAGATCATTTTAGGCCGGCCTGTAAAGCTTGTTCAGGAATCATCGGAAGTGATTCAAAAATATCTCAGCCTTAACTATAGAAAAACCAAACAAACCAGCAGCAATCGACTCAATTATTCTGATGATTTTTTGTTGAATATCATCCATGAGGCCAAGGCCATAGGGAGTAGTGATATTCATTTTGAAGTTTTTGAGAATATCCGAAAAGTGCGTTTTCGAATTGACGGCAAACTTATCGAGCGCTTTCTAATTTCGCAAAGTGAGTATCCTAAAATCGTCAATCAACTGAAGATCAAGGCGGGGTTGGACATTGCCGAAAAACGCCTTCCGCAAGACGGAAGAATCAATATCAAAACCCAAACAGAAGAGTTTGATATACGGGTATCGTCATTACCCACCCTCCATGGTGAAAAAGTGGTCTTACGGCTCCTTTCTAAAGACACGACCAACATCCAGCTCGAATCGCTGGGTTTTACAGAGCAGGAATTAAAAAGATATAGCGAAAGTGTCAAAGGGCAAAATGGTATCATCCTAATTTCTGGACCCACTGGGTCAGGTAAAACCACTACGTTATATGCTACACTTAAAAAACTGAATACCGACGATACAAACATCCTTACCATTGAAGACCCAATTGAATATACACTCGAAGGCATCAATCAGGTACAGCTCAGGGAAGCCATCGGACTAGACTTTGCTAAGGCCCTAAGAACTTTTTTGCGGCAAGACCCTGATGTAATTATGGTAGGTGAAATTCGCGATGTTGATACAGCTAATATGGCCATTAGGGCTTCCTTAACGGGGCATTTGGTATTATCTACCATACATACCAATTCAGCCTGGGCTACCATTTCAAGGTTGATCGATATGGGGGTACCTCCCTTTTTAATTGCCAGTACCTTAAAAGTGAGTGTTGCCCAGCGACTCGTACGCAAATTATGCCCGAATTGTAAGGTTGCTGAAAAAATTTCATTAGATTTATTCCCTGAGAATTTCACAATTCCTAAAGAGCTGACAAGTCATTACAAAGCCGTAGGATGTAGCAGCTGTTACCATACAGGCTATTCGGGGAGAAAGGCCATATACGAGATTATTCCAATCACTTCTGAGTTGACCGAATTGATCAAGAAAAATGTATTGGAAATTGATGAGTATCTCACAAAAAAGAATATTAGAACCTTAAAGCAAAATGCCATAAACCTGGTTGCCAATGGTGACACCTCAATCGAGGAGATTTATGCCTTGCTTATTGACTAGAAGATTTATGAAGCTAAAAAATTGTTATGTATCGCTTCTACTGGTCTTGCTCTTGAATGCTTTCGCGGGATGGTCTCAAGATGACCGGTTATTACAGTTACAGACCAAATTAGAAAGCCTTGTAGTAGATGCTCCGGGCCTTGCAGAACGTGCAGATATTAATGTAAGTAATATATCACTTTCAGAATTTCTGCAATTAATCGCCAATGCCCACAAGGTAAACCTGAATATTTCTCCAGACCTGAATCAATTTGTAATTCAGAATAACTTTTCAAACGCCACTGTTTCTGATATTTTGGTCTTTGTCTGCAAAGAATATGATTTGGCCATAGATTTTACGGGTAATATCCTTTCGATTCGAAAATTTGACCGACCACCGGTTCAAAAACCGCATCGACAGATACCCATTACCTTTATTGATGGTAATTTGAGCATTGACCTCAATAAAGATACCCTCTATGTTGCTTTTAAACAGCTCATGGACAAAACCGACAAGACTTTGGTCTTTCCGACAGACATGACCACCATGCTGTTGACCAGCTATATTAAAAATATGCCCTTTGATTCGGCGTTGGACAAGATTGCACTTGCTAATAATTTGACTGTTACCAAAACCCGGGACAATTATTATGTTTTTGAACGTGTTGAACCAATCATTCAGGAAACTCCGGCAAATACCAGTCCGAACAGGCGAAATAATACTGCAAATAATAGGCCTCAAACGCAGCGGCCAACACGGCCTCGACGTTCGAATTTCTTTTTTGAAGTCAATAAAACAACGCCGGTTACCTTAAATGTAGATTTTCAAAACACCAATATCGCCAATATTATCAATGACATTGGTTATGAGCTCAAACAGAATATGTTCACTTCTGCTCCATTGGACGCGGCAGGAACTGCCTCCGCGAAAGCAGATACAATTTCATTTGATTTGCTATTGGATAAAATACTTGAGAATACCGATTATACCTATAAGAAAAGAGATTCCATTTATTATTTTGGCACCAAAGATCAGAATTCACTGCGTGATGCGGTCATTATACCATTGATGCATCGTTCTATTGAAATGATGACCACCAGCGCGGGTAGTGGGCGCCGTGCAGGAAGAACACAGGTTGGCTTTCAGAATTACGGTGGTTTTAACACCAATTTGAATACCAGAAATCAAGATCTGAATCGCCAAACGATTAATACATCAAGAACAGGCACTTTTGATCAACGAGACAGCAAAGCTGAATCATTAGTAAGTATGTTGCCAGAGGATGTATTGCAAGACCTCAAAGTATCGGCAGACGTTGAGCTGAACAGTTTTATCGTAAGTGGACCCAGTCAAAACATAGAGCGTTTTAAGAAGTTTATTGAATACATCGATAAGCCCGTACCTGTTATTTTAATAGAAGTCATGCTATTAGAAGTTAATAGAACGGCAACTGTTGAAACGGGTATTAGCTGGGGTTTGGGCGAAGAGTCTGTTACGACACAAGGAAATATCTTTCCAACTACTGACATTACCCTGGGCGCCAATACCGTCAACAGAATCATTGGAGGTCTGAATGATTTCGGATCTTTTAATATTGGTAAGGTGGTACCAGAGTTTTTTGCTCAAATACGCGCCATGGAAGTAAATGGAGATATCAAAATACGCTCTGCACCCAAATTATCTGCATTAAACGGGCATCGCGCCAATTTATCCATAGGCGAAACCACTTACTACGCGGTAACACAGCGTGATATTATTGGCAGTCAGAACCCGCAAACCTCTACGATTGTCAATTATCAGCCTGTAGATGCTGAATTTGCTATTAATATCAAGCCTTTGGTCTCTGGTGACGGACAAATTACCCTCGATATCAATGTAATTCAATCTACGTTTAACGGCACTCAGGTGGCTGATGACGCTCCCCCGGGAATCAATTCACGTGAATTTAACTCCATTATTCGAGTCAAAGACCAGGACTTGGTAGTCTTAGGCGGCCTGGAGGAAAAGATTAAAAATGATACCGGCTCAGGCGTTCCTTTTTTGGCGCGCATTCCTGTGATCAAGTGGTTCTTTAGTAACAAAAAACGTGAGGATACCAAGAAAAAATTAACGGTATTGATCAAACCCACAATTATTAAGTAGTGCTTTCTGATATCCTAAAATATCTAAAGTTTGCCAATGATTACTGTGCCATAGCGCATAGCTCAGTTGATGGCAAGTCTGTTTTAAATGGCCTTGTCATCAAAAAAAAGAAGGACACCTTTGATATTGACAAAACTTTTACGGTCGATGCTATCGAAGGAGTCCCACAGTATTTAGAAAAGGGACAGCATTTTTTTTTAATAGTCAATACCAATGCCATCATTTCTAAAAAGATTGACGGGGTTCTTGAGGGTGAAAAAGCGGTTCAAGCGGCTTTTCAAAATTTAAAGCTGGCGGATTTTTATTACGAGGTATATTCCTCTAACAGCCATACCTTTGTTTCCATTTGCCGAAAAGATGTTGTGGATGACCTCCTTCAACATTATAAGGATTGCAATTTAAATCCTGTTGGATTTTCATTGGGTAGTTTAAACGGTTCTCAACTGGAACAGGTCGTACAAGATGCGGAGATCACCACCTCCAATAGTATTATCGCTTACAGGAAGGGCACTATCGATGACATCACATTCAATACACCTCAGAGCACAACAGAATACGCCATTAATGGTTTGCAGGTTAGCAATGCTTCAGTGCTCCCTTTAGCAGGTATACTGGCTTATTTTACTAATCAACAAAAAACGCATTCCAATTTTGGCGCTTTATCCAAGCAATTATTGGAAGACTTTGGTATGCAGCGTTTTTTTAATGTTGGCTTGAAAGCGGCCTTAGGCAGTATCTTTACGCTACTTTTAGTCAGTTTTCTGTTTTTCAGTAGTTATAGCTCGAAAATTGAACGTTTGAATGCCTCGATGCTGGTCAATCAATCTCAAAAAGAAAGTCTCTTGAAACTCTCTGATGAAGTTGCAAAAAAAGAAAAGCTATTGCAAGACTATTTTACCGGATCATCAAAAGCCAGCTGGTATTTAGATCAAATAGGACAGACTGTACCCGCCACGATTGCGCTTTCAGAATTGCATTGGCAGCCATTGACCAAAACCATAAAAGAAGATGAGCCTATTCTGTTTGAGCAACAAAGTATCGTGGTAAAAGGTGAAGATGGCAACAATAGCTCCTTATCTGCTTGGGTACAGCAACTTGAAAGGTTGGAATGGGTGGAAAATGTGACCATTGTGAATTACGGACTGAACAGACAAAATAAAAACCTTTTTGAGGTCAACATACGTTTTAAGGTTTGAATAGCAGGCAAAAAAATATCGTTTTGATTTTGGGTTTTTTGGCCGTTTTATGGATGGCGCATGCGCTTTCTTTTTCAAAAACTTTTGCCTTGAAAAAACAGTATAAAAACTTAAAGGCAGATGTCAACCTTTTTGCCAATAGCGATAGTAAATTATTGCAGTTGAATCAGAAAAAGGTGTACTATGATTCAATACTAAATGCGCGGCGATTATCTACTTCTACTTCGTTTCAAAATAACCTGCTGACCACTATCACTAATTATGCTGATACTACGGCTATTAAAATTGGTGCTTTTGAAAACCCGCATAGTATTGTACGCGAAGGCGCTACCATTAACACTTATGCCTTTACGGTACGCGGTAGTTTTGAGGAAATAACCCGCCTGTTATACACCATCGAACAAGAATTTAAACTGGGTACCGTGGTGTCTTTGAGCTATTCGAAAAAACGTGTGTATGGCCGGCGTTCAAATTATTTGGAGTGTGGGGTGCAGTTGCAACGGATATCTGATTAATACCTTTTCAAATAACCAAAAAATAACAGGCGGCTCTCCTTGCCAACATCTAGTCAAAAATTGACAATGGTTTGATTTATCATTCTATTCGATGAAAAACCACCGACGTTGAAGATTACTGTTTACATTGATTGATACTACTTTACAATGGAAGTATTAAGACCGCAAAAGGATTTTCTCAACCGCTTTCTCTCAGTCGATTTTCGCATTCGATAATTTTGGCTAATCCTAAACTAGCTATTTTGGCCAGATCGTTAGCATTTTTTGCATTATTGAGTTTATCAAGTATTGGTGAAAACTCGTTCTCAGATCCTAAATAACGCTTTCGCTTGCGTAGTTTAAATAGTGCACCGGCTATATATTTTTTTAATTTCTCAAAGCGCCAAAGATATCTTACAGAATCTATATTTTGCAATTCCAATTGTACTAATTCATAATACAATTCAGAATCCGCTCCATATTTCCTGCCTTTTTCACAATTATGTGCTCTTCTGATAAGAATCTCATAATTTCTACCTTTTGTGAGATGATCACTCTTCATTTTTAACAGCTATAAATTGAGCTCAAAACACAGAACTCCTTTGTTTTTCATTTAAAGCTATCACTGTCCCTTTTAAAATAAAATGAAGATTTTACAAGCGTTTGTCTTTTTCTTTTGAACGTTCATTATAAATCGATAAATGCTTATATTTGATTGTGTCGAGGGGTTTAACTAATAGACCAACTGCTTTTTTTAGAATTTATAAGATGAAAATCCTTACGTCTATAGTTTTACTTCTATTTCATACATTTTCATGGTCCCAAAAGAAGGAAAATATTCAAATATCCCCTGAAATTGATAGTGAATTAGTCTTAGTTGAGAGCCATATAAAGGAAGGAAATTATGAAAAAGCACAATTGATTATCGATTCTTTAAGA
>JASJDL010000146.1 GCA_030065775.1 Flavobacteriaceae bacterium
TACATCGGGATTCTTTTTATGCGGCATGATGCTGCTGCCTGTTGTCAATTCATCGGGAAAACTTATAAAATCAAAATTCTGGCTCATATACAGGCAAATATCCATCGCAAACTTTCCTAGCGTATAGCCCAGGCTTCCCAGGGCTGCCGCAATCGTACGTTCACTTTTCCCTCGACTCATTTGTGCCGCCACAACATTGTATTTTAGGGTTTCAAAGCCGAGCTCTGTGGTAGTAAACTCTCTATCTATTGGAAAGGAAGACCCGTAGCCGGCCGCCGATCCTAAGGGATTCTGATTCACAGTTTTTTGAGCGGCCTGTAATAGATAGACGTCGTCGACTAACAGTTCAGCGTAGGCCGAAAACCATAAGCCAAATGATGAAGGCATTGCCACTTGCAAGTGTGTATAACCGGGCAAGAGCTTATCTTTATGCATCTCTGCTAGCTGCAATAAAGTATGGAATACTATTTCTACTTTTTTAACGATCCACCCTAAACTCTCTTTGTAATGCAAGTGTAAAGCCACCAACACCTGATCATTCCTTGAACGCGCGGTATGTATCTTCTTACCTACTTCGCCATATTCTTCTATTAATTCATGCTCTATCTTAGAATGCACGTCTTCAAACTCTGGTTCAATGGTAAAGGTGCCCTCTTCAACTTGGCGAAGCAATGCCTTCAAACCTATCTCGAGTTGATTTAGTTCTTCTTTTGAGATCAGTTGTACCTTCTCCAGCATTTTGGCATGTGCCAACGAAGCTTCCAAATCATATTTCGCAATAAACAGGTCTATGTCTCTATCATTACCCACGGTAAATTGTTCTATTCTTTTATCAATATCGTATCCTTTGTCCCAGAGTTTCATATGATTATTGTGAAAGCAGAAATCTCTGCTTTCCTATTTTAAGGTTACTATTCAATTCATGGATTCCGCATTCCCGCGTCCTCGGGACGGAATAACAAGGCTTATATCAAGACCTTGTTTAATAATTTAATATAAATATCTATTCCTTGTTCGATCTCATGCAAATAGATGAATTCATCGGCCGAATGCGACCTGGTGCTATCTCCAGGGCCCAATTTCAACGATGGACAGCTCAATACCGCCTGATCTGATAAAGTTGGCGACCCATAGGCTTTTCTGCCTAAAGCAACGCCCGACTGTACCAATTCATGATCAATAGGAATTGATGACGAATTCAGTCGTAAACTTCTTGGAACTATGGCATCGCATGGTGAACTTAAGGTCAAAATATCAGCTATTTCTTCATTACTATAGCGATCATTAACGCGTACATCTATTACTAGATTCACCTCTGCAGGAACCGCATTGTGTTGCTTACCGGCATTGATCTGCGTAACTGTCATTTTTACATCACCCAATACATCAGATGTTTTCTCAAAATGGAAGTCTTCAAACCATTGCAACACCTTACCCAATTTATAAATGGGATTATCACCGTTGGGATGCGCCGCATGGCTAGGTGTGCCTTTTATTGTGGCGTCAAAAACTACCAATCCTTTTTCGGCCACCGCCAGCTGCATTTGAGTTGGCTCTCCCACAATAGCCACATCAATCTTCGGAAGTATCGGTAACATACTATTTAATCCTAGCTTCCCACTACTCTCTTCTTCCGCGGAAGCAACAAAAACCAAATTATACGTAAGGTCTTCTGCCTCATAGAAATGTGTAAACGTAGCCAATAGCGATACCAGGCACCCTCCTGCATCATTACTCCCCAGGCCAAATAATTTATCCCCTATTACTAGAGGTTCGAACGGATCGTTGGTATAGCCCTTGTTGGGCTTCACTGTATCGTGATGTGAATTTAGTAATAAGGTAGGCCTCTTAGCATCAAAATGTCGATTCGTGGCCCAGACATTATTATTATTTCTGCTATATGGAATTTCATTCGTTACAAACCAATTTTCAATTAAAGCTGCCGTTTTATCCTCTTCAGAAGAAAAGGAAGGTGTCGCGATCAATGCTTTCAATAACTCTGTAGCGTTCGTGGTCAAAGCTTTCATAATTGTATCGTAGTAAATTTTGAATTGTTGGTAAATAGCATTTCAGGCGTTCCAAGATATACATTGGCCACTTTATTGCTTACCGCATGAAAGCTATTTGTTAGTTTTGGGAGCATACCGTCAGAAATGACCTTACTTTCAAGCAATGACTTATAGGTAGCTGAATCAATGTGTTCGATCACTGAATTTTCATCATTCACATCCGATAAGACACCACTTTTCTCAAAACAGTAATACAACTCTGTTTTAAGATGGCTCGACATAGCAATAGCTATTTCTGCAGCGATGGTATCGGCATTTGTATTTAATAGTTGTCCTTGCTCATCGTGCGTAATGGCGCAGAGTACCGGTGTGATAGCATTATTTAACAAGATTGCAAGCACGTCGGTATTCACCCTGGTGATATCCCCAACATACCCGAAATCGATATCCTCAACGGGACGCCTTACGGAAACGATGCTATTACCATCGGCCCCGGTAAAACCTACACTGTTACACTGATGCGCCTGTAATCTGGAGACAATACTCTTATTGATTTTACCGGCATAGACCATGGTAATCACTTCCAATGTTTCGGCATTGGTGATACGCCTCCCATTCATCATTTTAACTTCCACACCCAGTTTCTTTGCAAACCGAGAAGCGAGCTTTCCTCCGCCATGAACCAGTACTTTCGGTGATTGTAGATCCGCAAACTGTTTCAAAAATAGCTGCAGTGCTTGCTCGTCATCAATAATATTACCTCCTATTTTTATCACTTTCAATGTTTCCATACTCACATGCTTTCTAATAATTGTTTTAATACAACCTGTGCCGCATAGGTTCGGTTATTGGCTTGTTCAATGACAACGGAATGATCACTATCTAAAACTGTATCTTCAACCACAACATTCCTTCGTACAGGTAAGCAATGCATGAATTTAGCCGCACCCAGTTTTTCTTTGCTAAGCATCCAGTTTTTATCTTCTACTAATACTTGCCCATAATTAGTATAACTGCTCCAATTCTTCACATAGACAAAATCCGCATTTTTCAAGGCTTGCTCCTGGTTATAATGCACAGGGGTATGTTTTACGATTTCAGGATTAAGTTCATATCCTTTAGGATGTGTAATACTTAAATCAACGTCGCTAAACTGCATAATCTTTATAAATGAATTTGCCACGGCCTGAGGTAATGCCTTAGGATGTGGTGCCCATGACAAAACAACTTTTGGCCTGCTTTTATCCTTTAGTTCCTCAATTGTGATCGCATCTGTCAGCGCTTGCAACGGGTGTGCGGTGGCACTTTCCATATTTATGATCGGCACCGAGGAATACTTTAGAAAGCTTTTTAGAACGAGTTCGGATTCATCCTTGGCTTTATCCTTTAGCGTTGGGAATGACCGAATGGCAATCATATCAGCATATTGCGAAATCACCTGAGCCGCTTCTTTAACATGTTCAGAGGTGCTCATGCTCATGATAGTACCATCTTCAAATTCCAGGTTCCAGGCGTCATTGATGTTCAGTATCATCACGTTCATTCCTAAATTTTTTGCGGCCTTTTCAGTACTCAGCCGGGTGCGTAAGCTGGAATTAAAAAATAACAATACGATGGTTTTATGTTTGCCAAGATTTGCGAACTGAAACGGATTTTTCTTTAGTTGAATTGCTTCCTGAATCGTGGCATTCAAATCTGAGATATCATTTATGTACATATAGTTTTTCATAACGCTGCTTCTAAGGCATTAAAAAATAGATCAATATGATGTTTTTGAATCGTAAGAGGTGGTAGTATTCTCAATAAGTTTGGATTCTTTGAACTTCCGGTAACAACATGATGCTGATAGATCAACTTCTTTCTAAGATCGGCTATTGGAAAATCAAATTCTAATCCAAGCATCAGTCCCCTTCCCTTGATCTGTTTGATTTGTGGGATTTGCCTTGCTTTTTTTATAAAATACTCGGACATTTTGGTCACATTTTTCAGTAATGCTTCGTCTCGCAAGACCTGAAGTACGGACAAAGAAGCTGCGCAGGCCAAGTGATTACCTCCAAAAGTGGTCCCCAACAATCCATGTGATGCCTTGATATCTGAATGAATTAAAATACCACCTACAGGGAAACCGTTACCCATACCTTTCGCCATGGAGATAATATCAGGCTGAATACGGTGCTTTTGAAACGCAAAAAAATCACCCGTTCTACCAAAACCACATTGTATTTCGTCCGCAACGAGCAGGGCATCGTACTTTTTTGCCAGTCGTGCCAATTGGCGATAGAATTTTGAGGTAGCTTCATCCAGGCCACCTATCCCTTGAATGACCTCGACTATAACCGCACAGACATCTTTTTTTGAAAGTGTCTCTTCTACTCCTTTAAGATCCCCTAATTCAAACAACTCAACTTCTTGTTGCGCATTAATGGGGGCTATAATTTTGGGGTTATCAGTTGCTGCGACCGCAGCTGATGTTCTTCCATGAAATCCGTTTTTGAAGGCAACGACTTTACTTTTACCAGTATGAAATGATGCCAATTTCAAGGCATTTTCATTAGCCTCGGCTCCAGAATTGCATAGGAATAATTGATAACCCTTACATCCGGATGCCTGGGTTAATTTAAGTGCAAGCTTTTCTTGCAAAGGATTCTTAATGGAATTGCTGTAAAAACCAAGCATGCCCACTTGCCTATTAATATTTTCGACATATTCGGGATGCGAATGCCCTATCGATATCACGGCATGCCCTCCGTAAAAGTCTAAATATTTCTTTTCGTTTTCGTCATAGACAAAGGCGTCGAGTGCCCTTACGGGAGTGATATCAAATAGTGGATAGACGTCGAATAGGCTCATAACTGCTCTTTTCTAATGTTATTGATCTTATTGAAGGACGACACCATGCCTTGGATTAATGATGAGCTCAATCCTTTATGCTCCATTTCATTCAAGCCTTCTATCGTACAACCTTTAGGTGTGGTTACTTTATCAATCTCTTCTTCAGGATGATTTCCGGTATGTATTAATAAGCTGGCAGCACCTTCACATGTGTGCATTGCAAGTTCTTGCGCTTCTTTGGCATCAAAACCTAATTGAATAGCCGCCTGGGTGGTGGCTCTAATGAGCCGCATCCAAAACGCGATACCGCTTGCACAGACCACGGTCGCTGCTTGCATTTGCGATTCAGGAATACTAATTGATGTACCGAGCCTGTTAAAAATAGCCTCGGCAATTTTTATTCGCTTTTTTCCTTGTTCATTGCTGCACAAACAAGTCATTGATTTGCTTACGGCAATGGCCGTATTGGGCATAGATCTGATGATAAATCTATCGCTTCCAACAATGCCTTCGATTCTATCAATGGAATAGCCGGTAATGGTAGATATTAATACGTGCTTATCGGTTAATAAAGCTTTTATATTTATAAGAATTTCCTCAAAATGCCGAGGTTGTACGGCAAAAATCAAGATATCGGAATTTTGAACCGCTTCTTCATTGTCTTTGGTCAAAAAAACATTCTTATAGCCCTCAAACTCGCTGATCTCTTCCAGGTTTCTTTTGGTGAGATATAAGCTTGTTATGGCATTGGTGGTAATCAAACCTTTGGCGATTGATTTCCCTAAATTTCCTGTTCCAATAATTGCGATTTTCATTTCTATATTCTTTAAAAAAAGTTAGCTTTTAGCTGTAATCCTTCTGTTTCTTCGAAGTCAAACATGAGGTTCATATTCTGTACTGCCTGCCCTGAGGCTCCCTTTAGCAAATTATCTATACAACTGGTTATTAGCAGTTTATCCTTGTATTTATGTAGATGAACCAAACACTTATTGGTGTTGACTACCTGTTTTAAGTGGAGCCCGATCTCAGAGACAATTGTAAATGGTGCATCTTGATAATATGAGGTATACAATTCTTGGGCGTCCTCTACATTTCCATTGAAATCAGTATATGCGGTCGCAAAAATACCTCTTGAGAAATTTCCTCTATTGGGCAAGAAATAAATCTCAGCGGTCCTATCACCTTGCAATTGATTTATTGATTCTGATATCTCATCTAAGTGCTGATGTACAAAAGGTTTGTAGTGAGAGAAATTATTATCCCGCCACGTAAAATGCGTTGTGCTCGACAATGTTACGCCTGCACCCGTAGCACCGGTCACTGCATTGACATGTATAGTATCAGTAAGCAATTTCTCTTTAGCCAATGGTAATAATGCAAGTTGTATCGCCGTTGCGAAACATCCAGGGTTGGCTACATAGTTTGCCTGCTCAATCGCTTCTTTTCGCAATTCAGGTAAACCGTATACAAAATTTTTATTCTGAAAGTTTTGGTTTTTAGCCAACCTAAAATCTTGGCTGAGATCAATGACCTTCGTGGATTTAGAAATAGGATTCTCATCCAAAAACAACTTTGAATTACCATGACCTAAGCATAAAAATAAGACATCTACATCTTTATTGATGTCTTTCGAGAATTCTAAATCAATGGCACCGATCAGATCCTGATGCACAGCACTAATACTGTTTCCACCATTGGATGTGCTATACACGAAATCTATGGACACCTTAGGATGATTGACTAAGATTCTTATCAACTCACCTGCTGTGTACCCTGCTCCTCCTATAATACCTGCCTTGATCATTTGTTAAGAATTTACTTGTTGATAGATTTTATTTTGATTGCCAAGAATTTTGATAAAGCCTTTGGCCTCTTCTGATGTCCAGCCAGTATTCATCTCACCATAACTCCCAAATTTCGCATTCATAAGATCATGCTCAGAGCTAATCCCATCTAAAGAAAAATGGTAGGGTTTTAATGTTACGATTACATCACCTGATACGTACTGCTGACTGTTCTCCAGAAATACTTCGATATCTCGCATCACGGGTTCTAAGTACTGCCCCTCATGCAGGTGCATGCCATAAAAGCTTGACAGGTATTCTTTGTGCTGCAGCTGCCATTTGGTAAGCGTATGTTTCTCAAGCAAGTGATGGGCCTTGATAATGATCAATGCCGCGGCGGCCTCAAACCCAACCCTTCCTTTTATTCCAACTATGGTATCCCCCACATGAATATCTCTTCCGATAGCATATTGTGAGGCCAAATCATTTAGCGCTTCAATATTCTTTTCTGGACTATTTTTCGTACCATTCAAAGCGGTTAATTCTCCTTTAGTAAAGGTCAGTGTCACCTTCTGTTCATCGGTTTTAACCAGTTGAGAAGGGTACGCGATTTCCGGCAATTGTTTTTGAGATGTTAAGGTTTCATCACCACCAACACTGGTTCCCCATAACCCTTTATTAACGGAATATTTAGCTTTTTGCCATGACATATCTACCCCATTCTTGACCAGGTAGTCAATTTCTTCTTGTCTTGATAATTTCTTGTCTCTAATCGGTGTAATAATTTCAATTTCAGGGGCAAGTGTTTGAAAGATCATATCAAACCGCACCTGGTCATTTCCTGCTCCAGTGCTACCATGTGCGATATAATCGGCATTAATTTTTTTCGCATATTCAACTATTTTGATCGCCTGAATAATTCGTTCAGCGCTGACTGATAAGGGATACGTATTATTCTTTAACACATTGCCGAATACGAGGTATTTGATCACCTTTTCATAGTACTCTGAAATAGCATTGATATTGAGATACGACGTGACGCCCATTTTTAATGCTTTTACCTCAATTTCATGAATTTCCTCTTCGGTAAATCCGCCTGTATTCACACTTACCGCATGTACTTCATATCCCAGGTCTTTTGATAGATGCACGGCACAGTATGAGGTATCTAAACCGCCACTATAGGCTAATACTAGCTTTTTCATTTTTTATTCTTTTTTAAAAACTTTGCTTGTTTAATTCTTTTTAGCCTTTGAAACACATTTGGTTTCACTTTTTCGGCGTTACCATTGCTTTTGGCATTAGGGTCGTACAGCATCCCGGTACATAAGCACATGGATTGCTGAGTTCTCTGCAGCACATCATAATTCTTACAGGTTTGACAGCCCTTCCAAAATGTCTGGTCATCGGTCAGTTCGGAAAAGGTAACCGGTTTATAGCCCAGCTCACTATTCATTTTCATGACGGCCAGACCTGTGGTTATGCTGAATATCTTTGAATCTGGAAACTTCATTCTTGAATGTTCAAAAATTTTTCGCTTGATCTTTTTCGCATGACCTTTTCCTCGATAGTCGGGATGAACAATTAGTCCGGAATTTGCAACAAATTTGCCATGGCCCCATGACTCTATATAGCAGAATCCTACAAAATTTTCCCCATCAAGGGCAATAACTGCATTCCCTTTTTCCATTTTAGAAATAATATAATCAGGTGTTCGTTTGGCAATACCTGTACCCCTGACGTTCGCAGAATCTGCAATTGTATCGCAAATGATTTGGGCGTATCTACTATGTGATTTATCAGCAATTGAAATTTCCATTGCTAGCTAATTTTAAATTAATATGAAATGATCTGTTCAAAGGAGAGCCTGGACGCACCTTAGCTCGAAACTGGAGAAACACCCTTACGGGC
>JASJDL010000147.1 GCA_030065775.1 Flavobacteriaceae bacterium
GGTGACCTCCGGCATGTTTTGAATACGCTTTCCGGCCCCATTATCTACACTAAGAAAATAATATTTACGCTGATAAAGCCTATTATTTTCTTAGTGTAGATAATGGGGCCGGAAAGCGTATTCAAAACATGCCGGAGGTCACCACTACACCGAACTTGCAAATAACAACTTTCAATGACTATATGGTACATGAAGAGGATGATGTCAACCTGTTTTCTAATGGCCAACAATGGTTTGGGGAGAATTTAAGTTTTGAGAATACTACAAGCGCCAATTTCACTTTTAGGAATATAAATACCAGTGAAGCCATTTATGTACGGGTACGAGGTGTAATAGAATCGTTCACACCAACTTCAATGAGCATACGAGTTAATGGCCAGGATTTAACGACCATCAATTTTCCGGCCATTCCTTCTACGATAAATAATCTTACCCTGGCAATTCCAAAAGAAGCAGTCGAGGCTATCAATGTCTCTGGTGAACAAATCTCTGTAGAAATTACTTTTAATAATAATGGGAATCCGTCGGCGAAGGCACATTTAGATTATGTTGAAATACTTGGTGAAAAAAACCTAATGTCAGGCACTAATCAGTTCTCTTTCAGAAGTTTTGAAGCCGCTAATACACCTTTTACTTCTACTGTAGAATATACGATCCAAAATAGTGCTTCAGTAGCTCAGGTATGGAATGTAACCGATCCATTAAACCCGATGCGTGTGACTAACCAATCTGGCGGAGCGAATTTCAACTTTAAAGATTCCGGTGGCCAGCTTAAAGAATATATAGTTATGACTGATGGAGATTATTATATACCTGAAATACCCTCGAGCAATGCGGTGCCCAATCAAAACCTACATGCTTTACAAGATATCGATTATATCATTATTACCCAGGATTATTTGCTGGCAGAAGCTGAACGACTTGCACAGTACCATCGCGAAAACTCAAATCTGGATGTAAGCGTCATAGAATTGCGAGAGATTTATAATGAATTTGCTTCAGGCGCACCCGACCTCACCGCTATCCGCGATTTTGTAAGACACTTATATGTAAATGCCACGAGCGTTGAAAACCGTATCAAATATGTGTGTCTGTTCGGAGATGCTTCCTTTGATTTTAAAGATCGAATAAACAATAACAATAATGTCGTTCCTGCTTTTCAGTCATTTGAAAGTTTTGACTTAGCGAGATCATATGTTACGGATGACTATTACGGAATGATGGATGATATTGAAGGTAGTTTGAATGTAGATGACAAACAGGATGTTGCTACCGGTAGATTCCCGGTAACGACGATCACCGAGGCTCGACAAACCGTCGACAAAATACTTTCATATTACGCGGCTGACTCCTTCGGCGACTGGCGTAATAAAATAGCGGTGATAGCCGATGATCCCGATACCGCCGGTGAATTTACGTTGCAACAAACTGTTGAGAATATAGCAGATGCTATTTCCACAAATAAGCCTGAATTTAATATTTCTAAGATTTATTCAGATGCTTTCGTACAGCAGACTTCATCTGGCGGTGAGCGCTATCCAGATGTGGAAGAGGCGATTGACAATGCCATAGAAACCGGTTCTCTGGTTGTGAACTATTATGGGCATGGCGGCGAAGACGGTTGGGCCGGTGAACGAATTTTGGAAGTAGATCAAATTCGTGATTGGCGTAATCCGAATACCTTACCTCTAATGATTACAGTTACCTGTGAATTTTCACGTTTCGATAACCCATTACGGCCAACGGCAGGTGAATTTGTGTTTTTGAATCCCATTGGCGGAGCCACAAGTATGATTACCACCACACGTGAGATTTTTATAGCAGTTGGTCAACGCTATAATGAGGTTCTGATGCCTAAACTACTAGCATTTAATAATGAAGATTATACCATAAGCCAGGCTTTAATGGAAATGAAGAATGATCCACGATCGCCAAGAACCAGCCAGCGCTTATTTGTACAGTTCCTGGGTGATCCCGCTATGAAGTTGGCACAACCCAAGCCCAATATTAAAATCACTAAAATGAATAATGTGGATATCTCGCAATCATTAGATACTTTAAAAGCTTTGTCAAGAGTAACTTTAGAGGGGGTTGTTACCGATGCTTCGGATGCAGTGCTACCGGATTTCAACGGTACACTGGCAGCTACCATCTTTGATAAGTCTGTTGACAGAACAACACTTGATAATGATAATTTTGGGAGGACCTTGACATTTGATGCCATTGAAAGTAAGATATTCCGAGGACAGGCATCTGTGACCAATGGTACTTTTAAATTTGATTTTATTGTGCCCTGAGATATACGTGTGGCTTTTGGAAAAGCAAAAATAAGTATGTACGCCGACAACCAACAATTGGATAAATCTGGGTTCAACACAGATATCATTATCGGTGGTATTGATGAAAATGCCCCGAGTGATACTACAGGTCCGACCATTAAATTATTCATGAATGATGAATCGTTTGTCGATGGTGGTAATACCAACGAATCCCCATTTTTAATCGCCAATCTCGAAGATGCTTCGGGTATCAATACCTCTATTACGGCCGTTGATCACGATATTGTTGCGATTTTAGATGGTGACAGAGCCAATCCATTTATACTAAATGACTTCTATCAGACTGAATTAGATGACTTTACAAAAGGAAAAGTAAAGTTTCCTTTCAGAAACCTGGAAGTAGGACCACATACCATTGAATTTAAATGTTGGGATACATACAATAATCCGTCGGAAGCTACGTTAAATTTTGTTGTAGTAGATGATAGAGATTTAGTATTAGAGAATGTTTTGAACTATCCAAATCCTATGATCAACTATACGCAGTTTTGGTTCAGTCACAACAAGCCCAATGAACCGCTTGAAGTGCAGGTACAAATCTTTACTGTTTCCGGTAAATTGATCAAATCGATTAATCAAACTGTTCAAACAGAAGGCAATTTGGCACGATCAATTTCTTGGGATGGGTTAGATGACTTTGGCAACAAGATCGGGAAGGGCGTCTATGTTTATAAGCTCAATGTTCGCTCTACATTGTCGAATGCCAAAGCTGATAAGTTTGAAAAACTAGTAATATTACAGTAAAACCCTTTTATTAAAAAACTTACCTTCAATTTTCATGAAAAAAATAGTTGTAGTAGCAGTACTATCCTTCACATATCTTTTTAAAGGATATTCACAAGAAATTAATAATCCCATATTAACGGCGGTGCCTTTTTTACAGGTGATACCAGATGCCCGGTCAGGAGGTATGGCTGATACCGGTGTTGCCACGAGACCTGACGCCAATTCACAATACCACAACCCTTCTAAGTATGCGTTCTCCGAATCTCAGTTCACGTTGAATGCAACCTATACACCATGGTTGAGAAACTTAACCAATGACGTATTTTTAGGACATATTACGTTCTCTAACAGAATAAATGAGAGCAGCGCCTGGGCAGCAAGTTTTAATTACTTTTCTGTGGGCAGAATTGAAACCAATCAAGGTGAGTTTGACCAAAATGGGCGTTTAATTTCTACCGGTACCGAGAACCCTAATGACTTGTCATTAGACGTATCCTATGCGCTAAAACTTAGCGATGAATTTGCTATGGCGGTAAAAGTTGGTTATGTGCGTTCTGACCTTTCAATACGGTCTGCTAACGATGACCTGCAAACCATAAACACCATAGCAGTTGGTATCTCTGGTTATTATCAGTCAGAGGAAAAGAACTTTGGTAGTTTTAATGGTAGATGGCGTGGAGGATTCAATATTGCCAACCTCGGCCCCAAGGTAGAGCGTGTGGCCGGAGAAGATACAGAGTTTATTCCGACGAATCTTAAATTGGGCGGTGGTTTTGATTTTATTTTAGACGATTTCAATACAATTTCTGCCAATTTAGAATTTAATAAACTATTAGTGCCAACGCCTAGTATTGCGGTGATAAATGAAACTACAGGTGAAGTAGAACGTTATGAGCAGGATAATAGCATAGGTTTTCTGGAAGGTGTATTCAAGTCGTTCGGCGACGCCCCGAATGGATTCAGTGAAGAACTTAAGGAATTTACCTGGGCTTTAGGTGCTGAATACATGTATGATGACACTTTTGCTTTCAGAGCTGGCTATTTTAATGAAAGCGATATCAAAGGCCCTAAGAAGTTCTTCTCTTTAGGAGCCGGATTTAAATTCAGAAGTTTAGACCTGGATATGTCGTATTTGATCAATACAAAAGATATTAATAACCCACTGGACAATACACTTAGATTTTCATTGACCTTTAACTTTGGTGATGTCTATGAAGGTTATTAAAGAATGACAAACCAGTAGGTTTAAAAGAATCATTTTGGTGTATCATCAAAATGATTTTTTTTTATCTATATTTAAAATTCGTAATCGGTTAAATGAAAAAAATTACCCTTACATCAAATTTTATTGTTTACGATAGCCCTACTGAACTTTCTGAAGAAGATCAGCAATTAATGAATCAGGCCGTAACCGCAAGAAAAAAAGCCTATGCCCCTTATTCCAATTTCAGTGTAGGTGCTGCCGTTTTATTAGACAATAAAGAGGTGGTATTGGGCAATAATCAGGAAAATGCTGCCTATCCCTCAGGTTTGTGTGCTGAACGCGTTGCTATATACAGTAGCGGGGCCAATTATCCTGATGCCACAATTTTGAAAATAGCCATTTCAGCAAGTTCCTCTACTAAAAATGTTAACGAACCGGTTGCACCATGTGGCGCCTGCAGGCAAACCATTGCTGAATATGAAATAAAGCAAGAACAACCGATAAGCATCCTGTTCATGGGTGAAACCGGAAAGGTCATCCAGACTGACTCCTTAGAGAACCTACTCCCTTTAGGGTTTGATAAATCTTTCCTTTGAAGGAATGAAGAAAGCTCTTACCAGCCGGGATGATATTGAATTGTTTGTTCATGAATTTTATCGAAAACTTCTTGCTGATCCAAAAATAAGTCACTTTTTCGATCACCTACTGCAAGAAAATGATCTTGAGAAGCACTTAGAGACCATTATAGATTTTTGGGAAGATCTACTTTTTCTAACGACAAAATATGGCAAAAATGCCATGAAACCACACATAAAACTCCACCAAAAGATTCCCTTCGAACAGCTGCACTTTCAGATTTGGTTAGACCATTTTAATGGTACAATCGATTATCATTTTATTGGTAAGAAAGCTTTATTGGCAAAACAAAGAGCTTTATCAATTGCTACTATTATGCAGATTAAATTGAAGAATTAATATTTTTTATACCTCGTATTTATCATATTCATAAAAATATTACTTTTTAAAGAAGTTATTTAATAGTAGTTATCAGAAATTCATTCAAAATACTTTAGCTTCGCAGCAAATAACCCAAAAAGACCTAAATGAACTCTGTCATAACCGGTACCGGTAGTTATATACCTACCCTAACAAAAACAAACGCTGATTTCAATAAAGAGCGCTTTTACAATGATAAAAATGTACCTTTTGAAACAGAAAACGATGTTATTATTGAAAAGTTTAAGGCAATTACAGGAATTGAAGAACGTCGCTATGTAACTGATGATCTTCAAGCTAGTGATATTGCCGCTATTGCCGCTCAAAAAGCCATTGATAATGCGGGTATTGATCCAGAAGAACTCGATTATATTATTTTAGGTCAGAATTTTGGTGATATAAAGAAAGGCACTATTCAAACCGATATTCTACCAAGTTTAGCTGCCAGGGTAAAGCATTTATTAAAGATTAAAAACCCCAATTGCGTAGCTTATGACCTAATTTTTGGCTGCCCGGGATGGGTGGAAGGTGTGATCCAGGCACATGTATATATTCAGGCGGGCTTAGCAAAGAAATGCCTGGTAATTGGTGCTGAAACACTTTCAAGGGTATTAGATATGCATGACCGTGATTCTATGATCTACTCAGATGGTGCCGGGGCCTGCATAGTGGAATTTAGCGAGAATGGTAAGTCTGGTATTATGAGCCATGCAAGTCAATCCCATACCTATGAAGAGGCCAACTATCTTTTTATGGGTACATCGAATAATCCAGATACTGATTCCAGGATACGCTACATAAAAATGTTTGGCCGAAAAATCTATGAATATGCTTTAAATAATGTACCAAATGCCATGAAAACTGCTCTAGATAAAAGTGGTGTTTCCATTAATGACGTCAAGAAGGTATTTATCCACCAGGCCAATGAAAAAATGGATGAGGCGATTATCAAGCGTTTTTTCAGGCTTTATAAAACGCCTACCCCTGAGCATGTCATGCCTATGAGTATCCATAAATTGGGCAATAGTTCTGTTGCAACAGTGCCTACCTTGCTGGATTTGGTTGTAAAAGGACAATTAGAAAACCATGAAGTGAAAGAAGGAGATGTTATTATATTGGCATCTGTCGGTGCGGGTATGAATATCAACGCCATTGTTTATAAATATTGACACATAATAATTTGTTCTAAAGGGCGTTAAATAACTGTTAAGCCCTAAGAAATGACAAATAAGATCATATTAGCACTGTTATTATTTGCTTTTATTCTCGTGTTACAAATCATCTACTCAGAGAAGAAAAAGAGAAAGATTGTTCACAAACGAAAAGCCGATAAATTTATTGACCAAGAACTTCAGGAATAACCTCTCCGGTTGCTCCATTTGGAAAACTGATCTGTAATAAAGCAGAAATTGTAGGTGCTATATCAGTAATATTCGTTCTTCTATAGAGATTTCCTTTTTTTATTCCATTTCCATAAAACAGCAGTGGTACGTGTGTGTCATAATTATTGCCCGATCCATGTGTAGAACCTGTTTCCCCATATGAGATCACTGCGTTGCTCTTTACAATCAAAACATCGCCAGACCGCTTCTGATGATATCCATTTTGCAATAATACCTCTATTCCTTGTGTGAAATTGGTGCTTCTCATTGCAGCCGCCGTATAGACCTTATCAATTCCCGAATAGGTAATTAGTTCATCTGCGATCATTCTTTGTACTTCTTCAGATTTTAAGTTCAATGCAGCCAGCTTTTCTTTGTTGAGAAACACCTGGTCATTACTTACACTTTCCACGATATCTCTGGTTCCAAATTTCTTGACCAAAAACTCCAAAAATCGCTTTTTTGTTTCATCGGGGTTAAAATATCCCGAAGGAATACCAACTGTTTGGAGGTATTTAGGCACATGTACCGCTCCATGGTCTGAAGTGAGAAAAACAGTATACTCATCTTTGCCGACCTTATCATCTAAGGTGCTTAACAAACGTTCTAAATCCTTATCCAGGCGCAAGTACGTGTCTTGTACCTCTTTAGAATTCACACCAAAGTTATGGCCGATATAGTCGGTGCTCGAATAGCTGATGGTCAATACATCTGTAAGGGCATCTTTCCCTAAGTCTTCGTTAACTAGTGCTTCCAAAGCGAAATCTGTAGTTAAGGTATTTCCGAACGGGGAAGATTTTATAATGCTATACCCCCAGTTTTTATCCTTAAGCTTCTTTAAGTTATAAGGAAACGTAGCGGTCTCTTTTCCGTCAAAGCCCCCTTCAAAGTTATTCAGGTCATCGCCGCTTTCTGTATACATCGTTATGGGATAAAGTGTCTTCCATGTCTTGAGGTATGAATTTATATTCTTTCTCGAATTAAAATCTTTTACCCATTTGGGTAAATCTTTCATATAATAAGAACTTGTCACCCACTTTCCGATATCACTTCCATGGAACCAGTAGGCTGCATTGGCACTATGCCCAGCCGCTAAAATAGCACCACGATCTTTAATTGAAATGCCGATAGATTTTCCTTTAAGTTGTGTAAACAAGCGGTTTTCGTCAGCAAACGTGGTCGTCAACATACGTCTTGGTGACATTTTATCGTCATCGCTTTGCGTCCCAACCGGACTAACCAAACTGTCTGATGCGCAGTACACTTCTTTTTTTGTTTTTTTATCATACCAGTTGTTCGAAATAATACCATGATATTTCGGCGTGGTTCCTGTATAAACCGAGGCATGCCCCGGCCCGGTATAGGTAGGCACATAATTATAGTGGTTATTCTTACAATTAAAGCCTTCATTCATCAAGCGCTTAAAGCCGCCATCTCCGTATTTATCATAAAAACGGGTCAAATAATCATAGCGCATTTGGTCTACGACAATTCCCACAATAAGTTTGGGTCTTTCATTGTTTTCGGCATTCTGTGAATAGCCTGAAATCACTGCGAAAACACTAAAAAGAAGAACAAAAAACTGCTTCATCTCATTTTGATTTAATATTTATCAAAAGTAGTTCATTTTATATTTAAAATCCTATTTTTGAAAAAGCATAACAATAGTTTAATACGCTACAAACTTTCATCGGTTCATGAATTACCTAGAACATATTGGTAAGTATTTTAAAATGCTTGGCGATGTATTTAAACGACCACTGAAAGGTGTTGTTTTCAGAAAGCAAATCTTTAAGGAAATAGAAGATTTAGGTATTAGTTCTATAGGAATCGTTGCTTTTATCTCATTCTTTGTAGGTGGTGTAGTCGTCATTCAAACCGCCC